>CAVEGP010000105.1:0-7558 GCA_963615155.1 Bacteroides uniformis
CTCTGACCCTCGCGGACCGTGCGTCCCGCCACAGGAGACTGCTTGTAAACATAGCCTGCGGCATAATCATTGTTGTATTCCTGCTCCCAGTTGACGATGATCTGACCGGAAGCGACCTGCTCCTGCGCGTTCACTTCGTCCTGTGTCATGCCGCTGTAATCCCCCAGCACAACATCTGCCTTGTTGTTCATCAGGTTGCTGGAATCGTTCAGGATTGTCCAGCAGAGGGCAGCACAGGCAAGCGCGAACGCGACTGTGATGCCAAACAATACCGGAAGGAAGATCGAACGTTTTTTCTTTTTCTCTTTTCGGGTCTTTTTTGCGGTCTTGTCCGCGGCTTCTTCTTTTTTGGGATTCATAGAGTGGCTCACCGCCTTTTTTTCCGGAACGGGTTCCGTGATATAGTGATAGTGGAAGGTGATCTGCGGGTTTTCAACAAAGGCGTTCAATGCGTCGAGCATCTCTGCTGCACTGGCGTATCGGTTGACCGGAAGCTTTGACATTGCCTTTTCGGTGATCTCCACCAGACCGCGCGGTACGGTGGGGGCAAGCTCCTGCAGAGATCTGGGCTGGTCGGAGATCTGCTTGAGCGCAACCTCCACTACATCGTCCGCGTCAAAGGGAAGCTTCCCCGACAGCATCTCGTACATCATGACACCGACGGAATAGATGTCGCTTTTGCAGTCCGTCTCCTCGCCCTTGGCCTGTTCGGGACTGATATAATGGACGCTTCCCATCGTCTTTCCGCCTGTGAGCTGGTTTTCGGCGCGGGAGACGCGTGCGATGCCGAAATCCATCATCCGGAGCTGGCCGTTATCCAGCAGCATGATGTTCTGGGGCTTGATGTCACGATGCACCACACCGTTCCGGTGAGCATGATCAAGAGCCTTCAGGATCTGAGAGATAAAATGCACCGTCTCCCGACTGGTAAGACGCCCGCCCCGCTCGTTGAGATATTCACGCAGCGTCATGCCGTCCACATATTCCATGACGATGTACTGAAGGCTGTCACTGACAGAGACATCGTACACTTTAACGATATTGGGATGGTTGAGCAGTGAGATTGCCTTGGATTCGTTCTTGAAGCGTCGCACCAGATCAGGGTCGTGCATCAGTTCCTGACGCAAGACCTTGACTGCCACCTCTGTCCCCACCGGAACCGGACCATTCTGACCCACAACGACCGCCTTATAGACATTCGCCATACCGCCCGTTCCGATCAGGCTTTCGACCCGATACAGACTATCCAGCGTCCTGCCGATCAGATTATCCATGGCGTACCTCCATCGGCTCTACGCCCAGCAGCAGTGCGGTAATGTTATCCGAACCGCCGTTGGTATTCGCCGCGTCGATAAGTCGGTCAGGGATATCGTAGAACGAACCCGTCTGCATCAGCTCGATCATCTGCTCGCAGGGGACTGTATTCGTCAGACCATCCGAGCAGAGCAGAAGCAGATCTCCGGGGGCAAGATGGGTCGAGGTAAACTCCGGCTCAAGCCGGAAATCCACCCCCAATGCACGGGTGATGATGTTCTTCTGTGGATGATGCTCGGCCTCCTCGGGGGTGATGGTGCCGCAATCCACCAGCTCCTGCACATAGGAATGGTCGTGGGTCAATTGGGTCAATTGACCGTTTCGCAGCAGATAGGCTCGGGAATCTCCCGCATGGCAGAGGAATACCTGACCCGCACGCACCAGCGCACAGACCGCTGTCGTCCCCATCCCCGCCAGCGATTCCTCCCGCATGGCCTTCTGGAAGATAAAGCGGTTTGCGCTGACAAGGGAACGTTTCAGAAAAAGAGCTTCCTCTCCGGGCATGCACTGACTGTACTGTTCCTGAAAGCAGTGCTCGATGACGTCGCACGCACTGTGAGACGCTTCCCGTCCGCCGCGTGCGCCGCCCATACCGTCACATACCAGCCCCCATGCTGCCCCGCCAGGCAGCTCGCCTGCCCTGTAATCGTCCTGATTTTCCTGACGGACGCGGCCAACATCTGTTTTTCCTGCAAGTTTCATAGGCTTCTCCTCTCGGAATCGATTGCTCTCATACCTTGCCGTTCATCTCGTCGCGGCGCAGCTGACCGCAGGCGGCACTGATCTCGCTGCCCAGACGGCGGCGCACGGTGGCGTTTATCCCCAGACTTTCCAGCTTTTGCTGGAAGCGTCGAACATTGGCGGCATCGGTTGCGGAATAGGGACTTCCATCCACCGGATTGATGGGGATGAGATTGACATGTGCGCCCATCCCGCGGATGAGGGTTGCAAGCTGTTTTGCGCAGGCGTCAGAATCGTTGACGCCTCGCACCATCGAGTATTCAAAGCTGACCCTGCGTCCTGTCGTGTCCTGATATCGGCGCACGGTCTCGATGAGCTGCTCCACGGGATAGGCGTCGTTGACGGGCATCATCCCACTACGGATCTCATTGTTCGGTGCGTGGAGAGAGACAGACAGGGTGAGCTGAAGTTTCTTTTCTGCCAGCATGTCGATCTTCGGCACAAGACCGCAGGTGGACAGACTGATATTCCGCATTCCGATGTTCACGCCCTCGGGCGAAGAGATAATGTTCAAAAACTTCATCACTTCATCAAAATTATCCAACGGCTCGCCAATTCCCATCAAAACGATGTGGGAGATGCGCTCCCCGATGTCCTTCTGAGCTGTGTAGATCTCAGAGCAGATCTCTCCGGCTTCAAGGTTGCGGACACGACCCGCCTGCGTCGATGCGCAGAAACGGCAGCCCATCCGGCAGCCGACCTGTGTCGAGACACAGACGGTATTTCCATAATGATACCGCATGACGACCGTTTCGATGCAGTTGCCGTCCGCCATCCGAAGCAGATACTTCACCGTGCCGTCCTTGGCTTCCTGCCGACGCTCGATCTGGGGCGCAGCGATATAAAAGCCTTCCTCCAGCTTTGCCAGAAGGGTCTTGGGCTGATCGGTCATGGTCGAAAAGTCCGTGACGAGCTTCTGGTGTATCCAATGGAAGATCTGCTTCGCCCGAAAGCCCGGCTGACCGAGGGCTTTCAGCTCCGCAGTCAGCTCCTCCAGCGTCAGGGAGGAAATACAGCGTTTTTGTTCCATGGTGTTCTCCTTGTATCAAATGGCTTTCTGCATTGCGCAGAGGAAGAAGCCATCCATTCCGGTGCGGGTAGAAACAGACAGCGCGCCGTGCTCCCCCACCGTCATTCCCGTCGGGAACGGAATCTCCGGCGTTGCCACATAAAATTCCGGATGACGGCGCAGGAATGCCGCCACCTGTTCCTCATTCTCGGACGGATCAATGGTACATGTGGAATAAACCAGCTGTCCGCCCGGCTTGAGCAGAGCCGCCGCCGTATCGAGAATAGCCGCCTGCGTCGATAATAATTCATCGTGGCGGGATTTTTCGAGCTTTTTATACCGGATATCCGGCTTTTTCGCCAGGATCCCGATGCCGCTGCACGGGGCATCCACAAGGATGCGGTCGGCTTGCGGCATCTCCGGATTCGGGACAGCGGCATTGTTTACCTTGGTCTCTACGTTGGTGAAGCCCATCCGCTCAACTGCTTTCCGGATCAATTGGACACGGTTTTCGGTCACATCGCAGCTGATAAGACGTCCGGTGTTCTCCATCTGCTCTGCCAGCAGTAGCGTTTTGCCGCCGGGGGCAGCGCAAAGGTCAAGGACTGTTTCGTCGGGCCTTGCTTCCACACAGAGAGCCGCTAATTGACTCGCCTGTCCCTCAACATGGTAACAGCCCTGCCGGAACAGCTCCTGATCCACCGGACTCCCTTCAAACCGTGCCAGCACACTTCCGGGCACCAAACCCGGCTCTGCCTGCGAAGCACCGCTTTCCAGCAGCTTGCTGCAAAGCTCCTCCGTACTGATCCTGAGCGGATTTGCGCGTAAGCTCGTCAAGCCCTTATCTGCGGTATGGGTCAAAATCCCCAACGCTTCATCCGGATAGTATTTCCGGAGAAAATCAGCTACATCCCGACCGCAGGAGCCAAGCACCATCAGCCGTTCCGTCTCGTTTTTAAAAGAGGCTGTGTTCAGGTCATAGGCGCAGGCACGGCGGAGAACGGCATTTGTCAGACCGGATGCGCTTGCCTTTTTAAAGGTGCGGGTCAGCTTGACCGCCTCATTGACAGCAGCGGACGCCGGAACCTGCATATAACGTGCCTGTGCCAATGCCGAACGCAGGATCTCACGCACTGGGGCATCCAGCTTCGCCAGACCCTTCGGCAGAAATTGCTCGAGGATGTAATCCAGCGTCCCCTGATGCTCAAGAACCGTGTAAAAGATTGCGCTAGCAAAGGCTTTATCCCGCCCCTCCAGCTTCTGACGCTTCAGCTCTGCGTCAAGGATCAGGTTGGAAAATCCATCCTGCTCCTGCCGGACAAGAGCCGTGACCGCCGCCGCTCTCGGATTGACTGCCATCAGAGGATATCCCCCGCTTTCAGACGGAGACCAGCCGCAAACGCACTGCCCTCCATCGGCTTTTTGCCTTCCGGCACAACGTGGAGCATCTGGATCGCACCGTCTGCGCACGCTACCGTCAAAGGCTTCGTTGTGAGAACCGTTCCGGGAGCCTCGCCATTGGAAGCTGCCGCACGACACTCTGTAACCTTGACCTTTTTTCCGCCGGAGGTCACGAACCATGCGGACGGCCACGGGTTCATGCCACGCACCCAGTTGTGGATGTGGTCAGCGGTGTCGGTGAGGTGGAACTCGGCCATCTCTTTGCTCAGCATCGGGGCGACGCTGGCGTTCTCGTGTACCTGCGGGACGACGGTCAATGTTCCGGCAGCAATGGCGGGGATCGTTTCGCAGAGGACACGCGCTCCCACTGCCGTCACCCGTTCAAACAACTCGCCGCTGGTCTCCTCGGGGTCGATGGCGATCTTCTCACAGCAGAGCACATCGCCCGTGTCCAACCCTTCATCCATCTGCATGATGGAAACGCCCGTTTCAGCGTCGCCGTTCAGCACTGCCCACTGCACCGGGGCACTGCCGCGGTACTTGGGTAGGAGCGAGACATGCAGATTGATACAGCCATATTTCGGGATGGACAGCACCGATGCGGGCAGGATGCAGCCATATGCCACCACGACGATCAGATCCGGCGCAAGGGCACGGATGTTCTCATCCTCGCTGCCATCACGAAGGGTGCGGGGCTGAAAGACCGGGGTTCCATGCTCCAGCGCGACCTCCTTGACCGGAGGCGCAGTGAGCACCTGCTTGCGTCCGACCGGCTTATCCCGACGGGTGTAGACAGCACAGATCTCATGTCCTGCCGCATAGAGAGCCTTCAGGCAATCCGCCGCAATATCCGGCGTGCCCATGAACAAAATGCGCATTACTTGTTTCCTTTCGCTTTGCGGGCCGCGGCACGTCCCTCCTCGGTATCCTCATAGAAATACTCGCTGGATTCCATGATGGTGATGCCGTCCAGATGGTCGTTCTCGTGCTGGATGCAGCGAGCCAGCAGACCTTCAGCTTCCAGCTCAAACCAGTTGCCGTGGCGATCCTGCGCGCGAACCTTGACCGCCGCCGGACGGGTGACTGCGCCGTTGTGCCCTGGGAAGGACAGGCAGCCCTCATAGGCAGTCTCCTCATCCTCGGAGACCTCCAAAATCTCTGGATTAACGAAGTCGATGAATTTGTACTCATAGTCAGCAGGGATCTCCTCGGGTGCGTCCGTTGTGTCCCACACAACGAACAGACGACGGAGCATACCCACCTGCGGACCCGCCAGACCAACGCCGTCGGCATCGATCATCGTCTCTCGCATATCGTCCAGCAAAGTTGCCAGACGATCATCAAAATTGGTAACAGGACGGCAGACCTTGTTCAGGATGGGGTCTCCTTCTTTTACAATGTTGCGGATAGCCATGTGTATACCTCCAAAAATTCGTGATTTATCAAATATCTCCATCCGAATGCAGGTCAACGGCAACGGTAGCTTTTGCGGGCAGCTTTTCGTCTTCATAGAGGCTCAGTGTCTCCCGCATCAGATCACGGAAGCGTCGGTCGTTGCGGCATTTGATGGTGAGTTTATAGCGGTAATTCTCGTTTATTTTTTCGATGTTGCTGGGGGTCGGTCCGAGAACCCGAAGCGGCATATCCGGCTGTCTGGCAGCCTGCTGCCCCAGCAAGGCAGAAAAGCGAGCGGCAGCGCGGGCGACTTCGATCTCTTTCCCGCCTGAAAATCCCACGACACACAAGCTGCAGAAGGGCGGATACAGACCCAGCTTACGATAGGCGATCTCCTGCTGGAAGAAGGCGTCATAGTCCTGTGCGGCAGCAAGATTCAGCACCGAATTGTCAGGATCTGTGGTCTGGATGATGGCGAAACCGGGATCCTTTGCCCGACCGCTCCGCCCGACCACCTGTGTGATCAGGCTGAACACCGTCTCATATGCCCGAAAGCCCTGCGCAAACAGCAGTGAATCAATGCCAAGGACGCCAACCAGTGTCACATCCTCAAAATCCAGTCCCTTTGCCACCATCTGTGTGCCGACCATGATATCGTACTCATGTCGGGCAAATTTTGCCAGAAGCTTTTCATGGGCGTTCTTGGCGGAGGTGGAATCCTGATCCATCCGGAGAACACGGGCGTCCGGAAAGAGCCGTGTAAGCTCCTCTTCGGCCCTTTGCGTACCAAAGCCGCGGTAATGGAGCTTTCCGCCGCAGGTCGGACAGGTTCTGGGCGGCGGCTCGAGCTGACTGCCGCAATAATGACAGAGCAGACGGTGCGTCGGCTTGTGATAGACCATCGGCACGCTGCATTTCTGACACTTCAGAACTGAGCGGCAGTCCTCGCACTGTGCCATCGTCTGGTATCCTCGGCGGTTGAGGAGCAGGATCGTTTGCTTTTTTGCGTCGAGATTCCGACGGATCGCATCCTGCAGCGCAATACTCAGCTCTCCGGGGTTTCCCGAGGAAAGCTCTGCCCGCATATCAACGATTTCCACGCTGGGCAGCGGATTTCCGCCGTACCGTTGGGTCAGGCGCACCAACTGTGTTCTCCCCTTTTCAGCGGCATAGAAGCTCTCGGTGCTGGGAGTCGCACTCGCCAGCAGAAGCAGTGAGCCATTCTCAGCCGCACGCTGGCGCGCGACCTCATGCGCAGAGTAGCGGGGTGAAGACTCGGAGCGATAGGTGTGCTCCTGTTCCTCATCAATGATGATAAGCCCGATATTCTCCAACGGAGCAAAAACTGCGCTTCGGGTTCCGACTACGATGTCTGCGCCGCCGTCCTGGATCATCTGCCATTGCAGCAGACGTTCGGTATGGTTGAGTGCGGAATGCTGAACCGCCACCCGCTTTCCGAACTGAGATTTCAGCCGCAGGATCATCTGCGGGGTCAGGCTAATCTCGGGAACGAGCACCAGTGCCCGACGGTTCAGCGCAAGACAGCGTTCGATCAGCTTAAGAAAAACCAGGGTCTTGCCGCTTCCGGTCACACCATAGAGCAGCGCGGAATGCGGCTCGCTGTCCTCAAGCTCAGGCAAAAGGGCATCATACGCAGCCTGCTGCTCTGATGTAAGCAGGATCGGCTCATTTTTCAGC
>CAVEGP010000106.1:0-7515 GCA_963615155.1 Bacteroides uniformis
CTTTGAACGCCGCAGCATCGGTCAGATGTCTGGCGGTCAGCAGCAGCGCGTCGCAATTGCCCGCAGTCTGGTAAACGAGCCGGAGATCCTGCTTCTGGACGAACCTTTGGGTGCGCTGGATCTCAAGCTGCGCAAGGAGATGCAGCTTGAGCTGAAGCGTCTCCAGCGTGAGATGAACATCACCTTTATTTATGTCACCCACGATCAGGAGGAAGCTCTTACCATGTCGGATACCGTCGTTGTCATGAACGGCGGAAAGGTGCAGCAGATCGGCACGCCCGAGGATATTTACAATGAGCCGAAAAACGCGTTCGTCGCGGATTTCATCGGGGATTCCAATATCGTGGACGGTGTGATGCACCGGGACTTCCTTGTTTCCTTCTCCGGTGTTGAGTTCCCTTGTGTTGACCGTGGCTTCGCCCGGGAGCAGAGCGTTCAGGTCGTTGTCCGTCCCGAGGATATCGAGGTCGTAGCCCCGATGGAGGGACAACTGATGGGCGTTGTCAACGACGTCATCTTCAAGGGTGTCCATTTTGAGATGCATGTTGAGTGTGATGGTCGTGAGTGGCTCATCCATTCCACCCGTGCCTGCACACCCGGTGAGACCATTGGTATGAGGATCGGCCCGAACGAGATCCATATCATGGCACGTTCGGAGGGATGATGCCGAAATGAAGATCTACGATAAAAAGCTGGCATATCCGTACCTTGTATGGATGGTTCTCTTCACTCTTGTTCCGCTGTTCATCGTTGTCTACTATGCGCTGACCGATAGCAGCGGAGGCTTCACACTGGATAATCTGGTGTCCGTCAGCGGTTATGGCTCGGTCTTTGCCCGCAGTCTGCTGCTGGCTCTCATTGCAACCGTCGTTTGTCTGGTGCTTGCGTTCCCAATCGGTTATTTTCTCTCCCGACTTCGTGTCAACAAGCAGCATATCATGCTGATGCTCGTCATGCTGCCGATGTGGATGAATTTCCTGCTCCGCACTTACGCATGGATGGGGCTGCTGAGCATCAATGGTCCGGTCAACGCGATCCTCGGCTTTTTCGGTCTGGGTCCGTATTCGATGCTGAACACCTCAGGCGCAGTGGTTCTGGGTATGGTGTACAACTACGTGCCCTATATGATCCTGCCGCTCTACACCAGCATGACAAAGATCGATCAGAGCATCGTTGAAGCAGCACAGGATCTGGGCGCAAGCACGACCAAGACCCTCTTCCGTGTCCTGATCCCTATGAGCGTCCCTGGGATCAGCACGGGCATTACGATGGTGTTTGTTCCGGCGGTTTCGACCTTTGTGATCAGCCGTATGCTGGGTGGTGGATCGAACCTTCTCATTGGTGACCTGATCGAGATGCAGTTCCTCGGCAACAGCTATAACCTGAACGTCGGCTCGGCGATGAGTCTGGTTCTGATGATCATCGTCCTGCTCTGCATGAGCTTTACTTCGAGCTTCGACGAGGATGAGATGGAGGGTGTTTCCTGATGAAAACAAAACATCTTCGGCTGATGCAGCGCGCCTACGTTATTCTGTTTTTCTGCTTCATGTATCTGCCCATCGCGTATATGATCGTGTTCAGCTTCAACCAGAGCAAGGGATATGCCCTGTTTACAGGCTTCACCTTGAAATGGTATGTCAGCTTGTTCCACAACGCATCCATTCTGCACGCGCTGTGGGTGTCGATCGAAGTGGCTTTGATCTCGGCTGTCATCGCAACGGTGCTGGGCACGGCGGCTTCTCTGGGCATTGCGTCCATGAGCAAAAAAAGCCGTCTCGTCATTACAAACGTGACCTATATTCCGGTCGTCAACCCGGAGATCATTACCGGCATTTCCCTGATGCTGCTTTTCGTGGCTTATCAGCGGTTCGCCGACAGCCTCGATTTCCTGCCGGATAATATCATGGGGCTTCCGACCCTGCTTGTTGCGCATATCGCATTCAATGTGCCGTATGTCATTTTCAACGTTACACCCAAGCTCAAACAGTTGGATATCAAGCTGTATGAAGCGGCTCTTGACCTTGGCTGTGACCCGAAGCAGGCGTTCTTCAAGGTGATCCTTCCGGAGATCAGTCCGGCGATTATGTCGGCATTCCTGATCTGCCTGACTTACTCCATTGACGACTTCATGATCTCCTATTTTAACTGCGGTACGGTCGAGACGCTTCCGATCGCCATCTATTCCATGACCCGCAAAAAGGTCAGTCCGGAGATCTACGCATTATCGACGATCATGTTCGTTGTCATTCTGAACATCATCCTCGTTTCCAATGCGATGGAGAACCGCGAATACCGTCAGACCCAGCAGGCTCTGAGAGGAGGCGACGCAGAATGAAACGCTTTGTGATCCTTCTTCTGACGGCGATTCTTGCGCTGACGATGCCGTTGTCTGCTCTTGCTGCCGGAGCAATCGAGGTCAACGATGAGATCTCCGTCTCGGACGATTACGACTGGACGCGGTTCAAAGGGCAGAACGTCACGCTGAATGTCTATAACTGGGGCGAGTACATCTCCAATGGCTCGGACGACAGCGTGGACGTGGTGTCTGCCTTTGAAAAGCTGACGGGCATCAAGGTCAATTATACGACCTTTGATTCCAACGAGTCCCTGTATGCCAAGCTGAAATCCGGCGCAGCCAACTATGATATTATCATTCCGTCGGATTATATGGTGGCAAAAATGATCTCGGAAGGAATGCTGATGCCGCTCAACTACGACAACATCCCCAACTTTCAGAACATCGATGAAAATTATCGGTACGCCGATTATGACCCCGAAAACAGGTATACCGTTCCGTATATGCTCTGCACGACAGGCATCATCTATAATACCACGATGGTGGATGAAGCACCGACCAGTTGGGCAGATCTGTGGAATGAGAAATATGCCGGAAACATCCTGATGTTCAACAACAGCCGTGATGCGTATGCCATCGCTGCATTCAAGGCAGGAAAGAGCATCAATCCGGAATCAACCGAAGAGGTCGATGCGGTGGTGGAGGAACTGAAGGCTCAGAAGCCCCTGGTTCAGGCTTATGTCATGGACGAGATCTTCGATAAGATGATCGGCGGCGAGGCAGCCATCGGCGTTTACTATTCCGGCGACGCGATCACGATGATCAACGATAATCCCGATCTGGCGTGGGTCTTTCCGGAGGAGGGCAGCGTCCTGTCTGTGGACAACATGTGCATCCCCGCCACCAGTGAGCACGAGGAAGCTGCCGAAATGTTCATCAACTTCATGTGCGAGGTCGATGTCGGCAAGGCGAACGCCGAGTATATTGGCTATACGACCCCCATGAATGCCGTCTGGGAGGTTCTGGATGAAGACCTGAAATACAACGAGATCGCGTTCCCATCCGAAGAGGTCGAGGAAAAAGAAAAGGTTTTTACCGCGCTGAGCGACGAGGTGAACAACGAGCTGGATGTCAAATGGAGCGAGATGAAGAGCTACGATGAGGGTGGCAGCGGCTATCTGTTTTTACTGTTGCTGCTTGCAATGCTGGCTCTGGCGTGCTTTAATATCTGGAGAAAGCTGCGCAGGAAATCCCGCAACATGTATTAAACCGATTTTTGATAAGCCGCACAGCATTTCTGGCGCGGCTTATTTCTTTAGGAAAGGAAACACTATGGAATATCGAACCTTTACCGAACGTGTAATGGTGATGAACGCCGACGGTGACTTTCGCCGGATGCTCAAGCCCAGCGCATTGTTCCGTTATGTGGAGCAGGCAGCCGCCGACCATGCCCGCGCCTACGGTATGGACGACGAGTTCTTCAAGGCGCACCGTACTGCGTTTCTGGTGGGAAAGCAGGCTGTCCAGATCCACCGTATGCCCCTTCGCGCTGAAAAGCTGACTCTTATCACTGCCGGCGAGCAGTGCAAGAAAGGCTCCATGAAACGGCTGACCTGGCTGATGGATGAAGAGGGAAAAGAGCTTGCCGTGGTGGACAGCCGTTGGCTTGTTGTGGACACCATAGAGGAGCGTATTCTCCGCCAGCCCAGTTGGAGCATACCGGAATACTGGAATGACGATATTCCGGAAGAACTGCCTCAGCTCGTCCACAAAAGCAAAGACCTGATCTCGACGGGAACACGAACCGCCAGCTATTCTCTGTGTGATCTGAATCGACATGTCAACAACTCATATTATCTGGATATCGCTTGTGATGCTCTCCCGCTTGAGGCGATCGAAGCGGGGGCGTTGCGGTTCGCGTCCGTCAAATATCATCGGGAGATCCCGTTGGGGTCGGAATTTGAGATCAGCTATGCGCCCTCGAAGGATGGCTGGTATGTGGTAGGTCGCAGGGGAGAGCACGCCGCGTTTGAGTGCTATCTGGAATTTGGTGCACCGGAAGCGAAAGAAATGATAGAATAATACGTGTTTACGTTCAAAGCGGACTGTAATGCAATGCCTATTTTGGATTTTACATCGACCCACAAAAGAAATTACAGAAAAATTACAAAAAAGTATTGCAAAATCCTTTCAAAAGAGTTACAATATGGTTACAGAAAGCGTAAAGCTCTTCTGGATTGTGAAATCTTTTTCTTCTTGTTCTTGAGATATCGGGTGTCGGGTTTCCTCCTCCGGCTGTTCTCCTTCACAGCTGTTGCCCGCACCGCACAGGCGATATCTCGCTTCGTGTGCAAAAAAGCTCGTCCTCTATCGGACGAGCTTTTTTGCATCCGGAAATACATCAAAATAAAGCCATTTCCGCCAGAGTCTGTTGATAAAGTCTTACTTTCGATGGATTTCCTATACAAATTGACTGTTTTTCCGTGAAGCATTTTCACAAAGTTTGTTTTGTATTCGGTGGACGTTTGTGGTATCATAGAGTCAATCATTTTGAGCAAGTTACCAGTGTTAGAAGTGAAATGTTTTGTTGCCGTTTCGACGGACTGCAATGAGAGAAAAGGAGTTTCGATTATGGCTTATTTTTATGAAGAACCTTCCCGCACATTCGGCGAGTATCTGCTTGTTCCGGGTTATTCCTCCGCAGAAAATATTCCGACAGCGGTCAGTCTGAAAACCCCGCTGGTCAAGTACCGCAAGGGCGAGGAAAAATGCCCTCTGGAAATGAACATCCCGATGATCAGTGCGATTATGCAGTCTGTTTCCGGCGATAAGCTGGCAATCGCACTGGCGCGTCAGGGCGGCGTTTCCTTTATTTATGGTTCACAGAGCATTGAGAATGAAGCCGCAATGGTGCGCCGCGTCAAGAGCTACAAGGCGGGCTATGTTATCTCCGACTCGAACCTTGCGCCGACCGCTACGCTGCACGACGTTCTGGAGCTGAAGGCTCGCACCGGTCATTCCACCATTGCCATCACTGCCGACGGCACGCCCAATGGCAAGCTGCTGGGCATTGTAGCATCCCGCGATTACCGTGTCAACCACACCCCTGATGACGCCTCTGTCACCACCTTTATGACTCCGATCGAGAAGCTGGTAACTGCACCGGAGAATACCTCTCTGCACGACTGCAACAACATCATCTGGGACAATAAGATCAACACGCTGCCTCTGGTGGACGCAGAAGGCAATCTGAAATATATCGTGTTCCGCAAGGACTATGATTCCCACAAGAAGAATGTGAACGAGCTGCTGGATGCGAACAAGAGCTATGTCGTTGGCGCAGGCATCAACACCCGCGACTACGCTGAGCGTGTGCCCGCTCTGGTCGAGGCTGGTGTGGATGTTCTCTGCATCGACTCCTCCGAGGGCTTCTCTGAGTGGCAGAGCCGTACCATCGGTTGGATCCGTGAACACTACGGCGACACCGTGAAGGTCGGCGCAGGCAACGTTGTCGATGCCGAGGGCTTCCGTTTCCTCGCTGAGGCTGGCGCGGATTTCGTGAAGATCGGCATCGGCGGCGGCTCAATCTGCATCACCCGCGAGACCAAGGGCATCGGTCGTGGTCAGGCGACTGCGGTCATCGAGGTCGCTAAGGCTCGTGACGAATACTTTAAGGAGACCGGCATCTATGTGCCGATCTGCTCCGACGGTGGTATCGTCCACGACTACCACATTACCCTTGCTCTGGCAATGGGCGCGGATTTCGTCATGCTGGGTCGTTACTTTGCCCGCTTCGATGAGAGCCCCACGAACAAGGTGCGCATCAACGGTCAGTATATGAAGGAGTACTGGGGCGAAGGCTCCAACCGTGCTCGCAACTGGCAGCGTTACGACCTTGGCGGCTCGACCAAGCTGAGCTTCGAGGAGGGTGTGGACAGCTACGTTCCGTATGCCGGTCCTCTGGCGGACGGTGTCCAGACCACTCTGTATAAGGTCAAGAGCACCATGTGTAACTGCGGTGCGCTCTCTATCCCTGAGCTGCAGCAGAAGGCCAAGCTGACTGTTGTTTCCTCCACCTCTATCGTCGAGGGCGGAAGCCACGATGTCGTACTGAAAAATGCAACGCCGAATATCATCAATGGCTGATAGCCCTCTCAGAGCAGGCTTTGGCAGAGCAGGTAATTGTTTGTAAAACGATCCATGCCGGACTTTGTTGTCTGGGTCTACAGGTTCGCTCCTGGGGATCCGTACAGCGGAGTCCGGCATTTGTTATTTGCGTTTCAGGTTTGATGGATCCGGAGAAGGCGAATTTTACAAAACTACTTGCACCGCATCGGAAACCGTGTTATAGTGTTACTAACACCCTGTCATGACAGGGGAAAAGGGAGCGTTTTGGGTTCTGAACTCAGGACACAAAATGGTTTTCTGCGGCAAGTGGGCTTTGGAATCAAGCGACCGCAGATGGGATAAAAGAGAGGAAACCTCTATGAGTGAAATGAAAGTAATTCCGTATATTCCGGACGAAGACTATGATAACCCCGCTATGGTCGTGGACTTCTATGAATTTACGATGGCGAATTGCCTGTTCCTGCATGGCTTCAAGGATACGACGCTGGTGTTCGATATGTTCTTCCGCAAGAATCCGGATGATCAGGGATATTCCATCAGCGCGGGTCAGCGCAAGCTGACCCGCTTCCTGCTGAACTACCACTTCAATGAGCAGGACATCCATTGGTTGCGTACCAAGGGCATGAGCGAGGAATTCTGCGAATATCTGCGCACCTATCATTGGAAGGGCGACATGTACGCTCTGCCCGAAGGCACGGTCTGTTATCCGCAGGTGCAGATGGTTCGGATCGAGTGTGATCTGGTCGGCGCGATTTTGATCGAGACCTACTTGCTCCAGACTATGAACTTCCACAGCCTTATTGCGACCAAGGCGACCCGTGTGGTCGGTCTGAACACTCACACCCCGCGCAATGTCATGGAATTCGGCACACGCCGCGCACAGGGTGAGAGCGCAGGCAACGATGGCGCGTATGCAGCGGTTCTGGGCGGCTGCTCCGGTACAGCAAACTGTTTGGCAGAGATGAAGTTTGGCTCGGATGTCAAGGCTGTCGGTACGGTTGCGCATAGCTTCATTGAATTCTTCCCGACGGAGTTTGAGGCATTCAAGGTCTTTGCGGATACCTATCCGGATTCTGTCAGCCTGCTGCTGG
>CAVEGP010000107.1:0-7453 GCA_963615155.1 Bacteroides uniformis
TGATAATATGCAACCGCCAGCACACTATTGACGGATTTCGGCATTGAAAATTGTTCAATTTCCCAAAAAATAGAAAAAATGGCATAACCCACCAACGGGCTATGCCATTTACTATCCTTGATTCCAGACGATCACTCAAACAGATCCATAAAGACTCCGCCCAAGCCGAAGAAGCTTTCCGCGTCGGCTTTCTTCTGTGTCGCGACCGAGCCTGTGTAAACCTTGCAGGTATCGCTGCGTCCGGTCGAAGCCGATGCCGTGATGGTCGCTTCGCCCTCGCCCACTGCGGTCACGACGCCATTGTTGTCAACCGTGGCAACTGCCGGATTGCTGCTGGTCCAGATCACGCTCACGGAGGAGGGGGTTGCCACCGCAATGTTGGCGGACAAAACCGCCTGCCCTCCGATGGCTTCCAGATACAGACGAGACTCATTCAGCGTGACACGACCAATGTTGTTCTGAACCGTGACCGTGCAGATCAATGTATTGCCACGGTATGTGTTTGCGTAGATCGTCGCAACACCCTCCTGCAGTCCCGTCACCACGCCGTTGCGGTCAACCGTCGCAACACTGGGGTTGCTGCTGCGCCACTGATAAACATTGTCAAACGCCTGTGCTTCTGTCAGATAAAGCTGCGACTTGGGCTGCGTGTTGTTGTACTCAATATCCAGATAGAGATAGCTGGTGTTGAGACGGCTCTTTTTTGCCTGCGTTACGGTAACAAGGCAGTGACCCACAGAGCCGCCGTCAGAGCGGGCGGTGATGATGGCGGAGCCAGTGCCCCACGCCGTAACATAACCATCGTTATCTACCGTTGCCACGCTCATATTGCTGCTCGACCAGCTAATGGTGCTGTAAAGATCTTCCACGTAGACCACTCCAATGCGGCCGCAAGCGTATCCGCCGTCCGCGGGGATCTCAAGTTCCAGCTGATCCGTGTCGAAGATGATATAACCATCCTCGTAATAGCTCGAATAGACCACATTTTCCTCTTCGAGAGAAGAAACCGATGCCGCAGCCGCACCTGGAACGGGCGCAGCAAGAAGGCAGCCCAACGCAAGGGCAGAAGCGGTCAATCCAGCAATTTTTTGAAGTTTCATAAAAAAAACACCTCTTGATCACAGTTGAATATCGGGCAGTCGTGAGAAAAAGGATCACTCCCATTTCTTTTTCATGCTCAGAATATTTTTTCCGTCTTTGTACTCATAATGCACATCGTCCATCGTCTTTTTCACGATAAAGATGCCCAATCCGCCGATCTGCCGCTCCTCTGCCGGAAGCGTCACATCCGGATCCTCCTTTTTCAGCGGATCAAAGGGGATGCCGCTGTCGCTTCTCCGCAACGTCATCATCTTATTCCTGCATGTAATGGCAAAGCTCACTTCGCCGCCGCCATCCGGATAGGCATAGCTTGCGACATTGGTGAACAGCTCTTCTACGCAGAGCAAGATCCTCTTGGCTGTTCTGGTTGGGCACTTTGCCTTTTTCAGTTCCTCCTCGATGAAGCCCATCACCTGCGGCAGCTCCTCATTCCGCGCGGGGAAGCTCTTTTCCTTCTGGTTTTTGTCAGAATATTTTTCCAGATAATCCAGCATCAGCATCGTCATATCATCAAATTGCGGCTCAGTACCCGCAAAGGTCTTGATGTCCGCAGTCAAGCCGGAGATCACATCCCTGTGCAAATCGTTCGCATGCGCATTGAGATAAGCCTGCAGCCGATCCTCGCCGTACATTTCTTTTGCGGGATTATCTGCTTCGGTAACACCGTCGGTGTAAAGAAAAATACGGTCTCCCGGCTGCATCTGCAAGGTACTCTGCCTGTAGCGCAGCCCATCCATGACTGCCAGCACCAAACCGGATCGTGCTTTCAGGAAAGTAAAGCTGCCATCCGCCAACCGCACCAGCGGAGGGTTGTGTCCGGCGTTGACATAGGTAAGCACACCTGTTTCAGTATCCAGCACACCCATCCACGCAGTGACAAACATATTGTTGTCGTTGCCCTCGCAAAGCATATGATTGACCTTGATGAAAGCCTCCGCAGGAGAATCCCCTGCCAGCACTTCGTTTTTGATGAGTGTTTTCGTGATGACCATGACCAGTGCCGCAGGCACACCCTTGCCCGAAACATCCGCAATCACGACCGCAATATTTTTCTCATCCAGCCAGAAGAAGTCGTAGAAGTCGCCGCCGACCTCTTTGGCCGGATTCATAGTGGCGTAGAGATCCACTTCGTTCTGATCCGGAAACGGTGGGAAGATATTGGGCAGCATATGCGTCTGGATATCTTTCGCAAGGCTCAGCTCTGACTCGATGCGAGAATTTTTCAGAGTGATCTCTTTCTGTTCCAGAACCAATGTTTTGCCTTTGCCCGCAATTTTAACGCAAACGACTGCGATCATGCAGAACATCATCAGTTTGGGGAGATAAGACAGAACCATTATTTCCCGTGTGCGCTCAAGCCTGTCTATTCCCGTAGCAGCCACCGCCTCGTACAGATCCTCTGTGACGTACAGCACCGTACCGACAGGCGGTTCATAGAAATTGAGGTCCATCTCCCCAAGGTTCCAGTAGGCATTGGCAAATGAGGAAGCTCCGAAGCAGATCGCCGTCAACACAGAGATCTCACAGGTGAACCTTCTGGAAAAATATCGGCAGGACAACACAACCGGAAAGACCATGAGCAATATGGCGTTGTAGCCCAACACACATTCCACCCGTGCAAGGACGATCATAAACTCAACCAGCAGGATGTACTTCATCCATTTCGGACGACCTTTTGTCCGGCGGCAGAGCATTGCCGGAACCATCAGCTCCAGCAGTACATGACCGGCAAGATGCGTGATCCGCTCGATCTCGATCTCAAAGATCTGCATCTTGCACAATCCCCAGACGAGAAGGATGAGCAGGTTGGAAACGAACATCATCATCCCGACCAGTCGGTTTGCCTCAATTTCATTCCGTTGCAGTAGATCCTTCGGGTCTAGCTTCTCGTGGAGCAGTTTCGGCGTGAATTCTTTTATCTGCGAAAAGCTCAGAACTCATCTCTCCTTCTTTTGACAGCCCGCTCAGGCAATTGTCAGAATGTCGCTGAAGCCCGTTATCTCCAGCACCTCCATCACGTCCGGATTGACATGTACCAGGGACATCTTCCCTTGCTTCTTGTTCATCTCTTTCTGTGCCACCAGCAGAACACGCAGACCAGCAGAAGAGATATAGTCCAAAGCTGCAAAGTCCAGCACAAGGATGCTGGTGCTGGGTACCATGGCATGAAGCACCGTTTCCAGCTCAGGGGCAGTGGTGGTGTCAAGACGGCCACTCAGAGCGATCGTAGTCTGTGTAGCGTTCTGGGTCTTATCGATCGTCAGGTTCATAATTTTTCCTCCCAAGATTGATCACAATCTATTTTATTTTCTGTTGGCAGCGTGCGAAAGCCACTCATCCTGACGACTCCATTCGCATCAGCTTCCAATTGTTTTCTGTCACAGGGGTAAGCGGCGAGTGTTTTTTGATATAGTCCACCAGAAGCTCCCTGACGGTACAAAGCGAGGTCCACTCTTTTTTGCCCGCAATCAGTGCTTTGCCTTTCAGAATAGAGGCATAGCGATAGTTATTGACCGCCAGCGTCAGCCGCATATCATCCAGCAGCTTTCTCCCGTGGAAGTGGATATTTTTCACGCGATGTCCTTTTGGCTGACTTACATCGATCTCATATTCCAACCCGCCAAACATATCGCACAAAAAATACTGCGCATCCGCGTCAAAGGCATATTCACGGTCTCCGGGCATCCACTGCCGATAGGCGGCGGCAGACCACTCCATATAGGCTCTCAGCTCTGCCCCTGTCACAGGAACGCGGTATAGGATATTATCAAACGGATAAATTTTCTGAATGTCTCCTGAAAAAAGCTCTCCGGCAGGCAGGTCGGCATCCAGCGTATAAAGCGGCGTAGCGGAAACATCCGCACCGGAGGCCTCTATCTGCACCTGATGGAGCAGATGCAAAAGCGGCGTATCCCGCAAAAAAGCAGCCGGCAGACAACCCGGTTTGGTTTCTGGCTGGAAGCGTGCCGTGGAGATGCCCAGCAGCTCCCCGCGCTCCTGTTGCACCGGAACGCCCTCGGACAGATACCGGAGGATCCGCTCATGCGCCTGTACAACCAACGGAAGGGCACGAAGCACAGGGCTTGGCTGGACATTCGCCATATCCACAACTTCCACCCTGCTGTCCACGACCTGCTTGTGCTCATCCAGTGTCAGATCAAAACGCACGATATCCCGTCCGCCATCCCGTGCTGCGCCAACGACCTGCATCCCCTGCTTTGTCTGTACGATCACATGGTCGTGAGCGGCTTGCAGGACACAGATCTCCGGATTTTCGTCCAGAATTTTTTGTGCAGAATCTGCGCCTCCCTCTTCATCGAATTCCGGATACATTCCCATGTGAGCCGACACGATGAACAGATCGGCATCTGCTCCGATCTGGCGGATGATCTCCTTGACCGTCTCCGGAGCGGACAAATAGCGGTATGCTGAAATGCCTTCTTCCTTGCCATCCCAGATCGGAATATCCGGCGTCACCACGCCGATCACCGCAATGCGGACTCCGCCGCGCTCAATGATATGCCAGCCCCTCCCTGTCAGGAAGCTTCCGTCCGCATCTCGGACGTTGGCTGCCAGAATCGGAAACTCTGCCTGCGCCAAAAGACGTTTCACGGGCGGGATGCCCCAGTTGAATTCGTGATTGCCAAGCGTCATGGCATCGAATTTCAGAAAGTTCATGGCGGCGATCACCGGATGAAGCGGCTCTGCCATTTGCTCCTCATCCAGCGGCGTCCCCTGTACAGCGTCTCCAGCATCCAGAAGGATCGTATTCGGTTCTTCCGCACGCACCTGCTGGATGTAGGTGTATAACCGTGCCATTCCATCGTTATCCGTCTCTTTCTGACTTTGAAAGCGAAAACCCCAAAGGTTTGCGTGAATATCCGATGTTCCGAGAATCGTCAGGTGCATGATGCGACTTCCTCCTGTTTCTCCGCAGTGACTGCCGCCAGATACGCTCCGTTTTCCCGCACCTGTAAAACCTTTACGAAAAGCTTTTCGTCCGGAAGGTCAAGCCTCAGATCATCATAGAGTTCAAGTGCTGCGTCCGTTTGGAATACGACAGCCTCTGCCGAATAAGCGATCAGAAGTGCCTCAGTCGGGATCAGATCACAATGCTTATCGGTTATACGGGAAAACTGTACCGTGATCGGCGTTTCTAATCTGGGCGGTTCATTTTGATGCCACGGGCAGGATACCGTGTAAGGCGCACCGATGCCGACGACCTGTGAAAGCGTCAGTCCGGTCTTGATCCCTTTGGGGAACACCCGCATCTCCTGCACGATAGCAAGCGGTGCTTCGATGGACGCACGGGTATCCGGCGAGATCAGGATCTGCCCGCCCACAGTGTAGCTTTCGATGCGACCCGTCAGATTGACATTGCTGCCCACGACGCCGTATTTTGTGCGCTTTTCCGAGCCTATGTTGCCTACAATGACCTCACCGGTGTGGATACCGATCCCCATATTCAGCTTCGGATAGCCACGCTCTTCATTCCACACATTGATGTCGTTCATCTGTGCTTCCATCTCCACGGCAGCGGCAACCGCATCAACGGCATGATGGTCAGAAGGAGTCGGTGCGCCAAAAATGGCAAAGATACCGTCGCCGATAAACTCGATGATGGTGCCCCCCCTGCTCTGGATGATCTTCGTCATCTCACCTAAGTAATGGTTGAGCATGGCGAGCAATGCCTGCGGCTCCATCTGCTCACTCATCGCAGTAAAGCCTCGAAGGTCGCTCATCAGAATGGTCAGGCGGTGCTTTTTCCCGCCCAGTGCAAGACCGTCCGGGGTGTCCAGCAGCTCCCGCACGATATCGTCCGACAAAAAACGTCCGAATGTCTCGCTCAGCAGGCGATTGCGGAGCTCAAGCTGATGGTTCAACCCTTTGATCTGCTCCATCATCGACACTGCGTCCCGCAACTCCATCAGTTCGCTGATGTCGCTCAGAACGACGATAAGGGCGATGCGCTCATCGTGGTCTCCGTGCAGAAACGTGGTCGTCACATGGAGCTGACGTGTCCGGTGCTCTGTATAAAATGACACAACATTCTCGTGTGTACTGGAATGGTCATAGATGGCATCCAACACGGTCTGATTAAACGCGTCGTTTTCCTCATGCTCAAAAAAGCAAGCGGCAAACTTTTTCCCCACAAGTTCATGAGCCGGACACTCCAGAATGCGCTCTGCCGAGGGGTTCATCCGTTCGATACATCCATCCAGACCAATGGTCAGCACTCCCTCCGACATATCCCGAAGGATACGGCTCTGCACAAGTGCATTGGAGTCTTCCATATCTGTCCCCCATTCCAAAAAGGTGCTGTCACATCTCGAGACAGCACCCCGCATTCCATCCTGCCGGATATTTTATGAGTGGGCTGCCGAAGTCAGACTTCTCCAAACATCTGCAAAGATCTTCAGGTTTTTCGTCAGCCAGGACGGTTTTACGCCGCCATTCTGTTCGTACTTTTCATTCTCCGAAATGGTCTTGACCGCTTCCATGTATCTCTGCGTCAGATCACGGATACGGCTGCTCATCTGGCGCATAGCAGTCAGCATCGCATTGGGATCCTGCACGAAGTAAGCATCCATGCTGCCCTCGTCGATGCCCAACAGCAGGCACTCCGTCTCCGCCACCGCAGTTGCCGAGCGCGGTGCCGAATCGATCAGAGCCATCTCGCCGAAGAAACGCTCTTTTCCGGCACTCAACGTGGTCAGCTTCCGCTGTGTGGGCAGACCGTAATCCGCATAGATGCCAACGTCTCCCTGCAACAGCTCATACATGCAGTCCGCTTCATCCCCTTCACGGAAGATCACTGTGCCGTCAGCAACCTTCTTGGCTTCCAAAACCGCCACATGACTCTTTTGGGGAGTGGTTTTGGCTGCTTTTTTCTCCTCATAACGGGGACGGACAGCCAGCGCCATCAGCTCTTCCTCGGTAGGTTCATCGTCAAAGATGGCGGTGTATTTTTTGACAGTTTTCATCCACTCGCTGTCGGTTTTTTTCTCTTTTTTTGCGTATGCCTGCTCCTGCTGGGCGATCACATGGCACGCTTCCATATAATCATCGGTCAGCGTGCGCACACGACCGCTCATCCGGCGCAGCATCTCCGTCACCAACTCAGGGTGCTTTTCCAGATAGAAGTGCAGCGAATCCTCGTTGATCTGCCCCAATTGGCACTCTTCCAGCGCAACAGCCGTCGCAGAACGCGCACTTGAGTCGATGAGACCCATCTCTCCAAAGTAGGGGTTGGGGTCATCCGCGCTGATCACTGTCAGCCGCTTTTCATCCGGCTTACCATAATGATAGTAGATTCCTACTTTTCCGCTGTTGATGTGATACATTGCAGGTT
>CAVEGP010000108.1:0-7387 GCA_963615155.1 Bacteroides uniformis
GAACCCGACCCTCTGCCAGAAATCCGCCTGTGGGAGAAGCTGAACGAGGGTAAGCAACGCCTGAATGGGCGAAACAAGAAAGACCTCCTGCCCGATCCACATCGCCGCTGCCTGCCAGACGACCAGCCAGAACAAAATTGAAACGAGCTGCTTTTTACAGTTCTTTTTTTCTTTTTTCATAGGCTTCTCCCCTTTCCATTTCTTTCTTAAAGTAACACATTCTTCCCAAAAAAGAAAGCGCGGAGCTGCCGCGCTTTCCTCTTTCGTATAGATCGGGATCTCTCAGGACTGAAACCACTTCTGGACGGCCTTGGTGACCTGCTTTGTCGTGGTCGGCTTGGTCCAGTAGAAGCCGCTGTCCGGCAGCTTGCCGCCGACCGAAGCCGGAGAAGCATCGTAGAGCACCTGCAGATATGCAGCAACGTCCTTCTGCATTTCTTCACCGGTGCGGCAGACAATGTTGCACTTGGGCAGAGCCTTCTTTGCGATCGCAGCCTTTGCGACGACGCCAATCTTCTCACAGAGAGCCGCCGTGCCGTCGATGTCGTTGTTGGCAGCTTCCACACTCTTCTGGTAATCGTTCAGGAAGGCAGTGATGACCTCCGGGTGTT
Source organism: Bacteroides uniformis (assembly GCA_963615155.1). GTDB lineage: Bacteria > Bacillota > Clostridia > Oscillospirales > Ruminococcaceae > Faecalibacterium. The sequence continues at coordinate 612 of CAVEGP010000108.1, forward strand.
CCTCCGCATAAGCGGTGCGGACAACGGTCACACCTGTAATAAGCTGGGTATCACAGACCTTGTTCCACTCCTTCGTCAGGTCAAGGACGACACGCAGGGAGCTGTCCTGGATCTGAGCGGCAGTAACATAGGGCTGGGGCAGGACCGCAATGGCGTCCTTCTTGGTCGCAGCCATCTGCGCCGTGACCTCAGAAGCCTCACTGTAATACTCGATCTTCACGTCCTTGTCCGGGTCGATACCGTTCTTCTTGAGCAGATAGCGCAGAACGTATTCAGGTGTCGTGCCCTTGCCAGTGGACAGGATGGTGCGCCCCTTCAGGTCGGCAAAGCTGTGAACGGTGTCGCCCTTCTCGACGACATACAGAACGCCCAGCGTGTTGACTGCCATGACCTGAATGCCGCCATTGGTCTTCTGATACAAGGTCGCCGCCAGATTTGCGGGAATCGCCGCCATGTCCAGCTCGCCCTTGATGAGCTTGGGAACGATCTCATCGGCTGCACCATAGAGCTGAAGATCATAATCCAGAGAAGCCGTTCCCTTCTCCTCCATACTCAGCAGATTAACAAGACCCATCGTAGTCGGTCCCTTCAATCCTGCGATACGGACGGTGGCGGATGGCGTCTTTGCGGACGCAAAGCAGACCAGAACGCTCATCATCACCGCCGACAATAGCAGAGACAACAGTTTTTTCTTCATTGAACTCGTCCTTTCCTGTTTTTTGCTCCAAACCGGAACAAAATTTGCAAAAACCATTTGCTTTACAGGCTCAAGTTTACTATAATGAGAGAAAAAATGCCGTTGCGCAGGCAACGAAATCGCAATGGGCGGTGAGGGCCCGAGGAAACCTCATGGAGTAGCTATGGAAAACTATCTTCCGCTGTTACAAACAACATCGCTTTTCGCAGGCGTCCGCGCCGACACGCTGGGTCCTTTGCTTCGTGATCTGGGCGCATTCGTCCGCACCTATGGCAAGGGCGAGACCCTGATGCAGGCAGGCGAAGCCACCCATCGGGTGGGCATCGTCCTGTCCGGCAAGATCGAAGCCTACCGCCCCGCACCGGGAGGGGCAAGAGTGCCCATCACCCACATGGGTTCGGGCGGTGTGTTCGGCGACGTTCTGGGCGGGTCAAGTCTTTCCAGTCCGGTCAGCGTAATCGCGACCGTTAACTGTGAGATCCTGCTCATCCCCTATGAACAGCTTCTCCTTTCTGATGGAACCCCTGCGCGCCAGCAGGTGCTGCAAAATCTGGTGCGGACGATCAGCGACAAATATTTTCTGCTCTCCCGCCGCATCGACCTTCTGGTTTTAAAAAGTCTGCGGGCAAAGATCTGCGCCTATCTGCTCAGTGAAGCCGAGCAGCATTCCAGCCTGACCTTCACCATCCCTTTCTCCCGCATCCAACTGGCGGACTACCTCAACTGTGACCGCAGTGCCCTCAGCCGTGAGCTGAGCCTGATGCAGAAGGAGCGTCTGCTGGACATCTATCGGAACAGCTTTAAACTGTTAGAACCGGAAGCGTTGAAAAAGATTATTTTATGATAACCTCTCCGTCTGCTTCGCAGCCGGCTTTCCTGATAGGAAAGCCGGCAATGCGTCAGCATTGACGGAAATGGTTTACGAAGGAGTTACGCCATGCCAAAACCGATTCTCTGGATCGTGATCCCCTGTTATAATGAGGAGCAGGTTCTCCCCATCACCGCCCCGATGTTCCTGCAAAAGATCACCGACCTGTCCGCACAGGGGCTTATCAGCGACAAAAGCCGTGTGCTTTTTGTCAACGACGGCTCACGGGACAAAACGTGGGAGCTGATCTGCCAGTTCGCCCAGCAGAACGAGCACTTCATCGGCATCTCCCAGAGCCGGAATCGCGGCCATCAGAACGCCGTTCTTGCCGGACTGATGGAAGCTTTGTCCAGCGGCACATGCGATATCACCATCTCCATCGACTGTGACGGACAGGATGACATTAACGCCATGGACGAGATGGTGAAACAATATCTTGACGGTGCCGAGGTCGTCTACGGTGTGCGAAGCCGTCGGGACACCGATACGTTCTTCAAGCGGTTCACCGCCGAAGGTTTCTATCATCTGATGAACGCTCTGGGCGCGGATATCGTCTTCAATCACGCCGATTACCGCCTCATCAGCACCCGTGTTCTGGAAAGCTTTGCCGACTACAAAGAGGTCAACATTTTCCTTCGGGGCATGGTCCCTCTGGTGGGCTTCCAGAGCGCGGTCGTCACCTACGAGCGGCACGAGCGTCTGGCGGGAGAAAGTCACTATCCCCTCAGCAAAATGCTGGCTCTGGCTTTCGACGGCATCACCAGCCTGTCCAACAAGCCCATTCGTCTCATCACAGGCGCAGGCGTCGTTGTCAGCCTTGTCAGCTTCATCGGCGTTATCTGGGCGATCATCCAGACCTGCCTCGGGAGTGTTGTTGCCGGCTGGGCATCCACCATCTGCATCGTCTGCTTTATGGGCGGCGTACAACTGATCTGTCTGGGCGTGATCGGCGAATATATCGGCAAAATCTATATGGAAATCAAAGCCCGCCCCCGCTATATCATCAGCGAGCGCACATGGGCTCCTTATGAAAGGAAGTATCACGGATGAGCAAGCAAAGCTGGAAAGGCAGCACTCTTTTAAATCCAGAGCCGCCCGTTCTCGTCTCCTGCGGCGGGCTGGAAAAGCCCAACCTTATCACCATCGGCTGGACGGGCACGATCTGCACCCAGCCAAGCATGGTATCCATCAGCGTCCGTCCCGAGCGATACAGTCACCATCTTATCAAGGAGAGCGGTCAGTTCGCCATCAATCTCCCCACCGAGGCTCTTGTCCGTGCCGTGGATTGGTGCGGCGTCCGGAGCGGACGTGACTATGATAAATTTTCAGTCTGCAAGCTTCACGCTTCGGCTGGCTCTGTCCTGACCGACTGTCCCATTCTGGAAGAAAGTCCGGTCAGTCTTGAATGCCGGGTCACACAGGTCATCCCGCTGGGAAGCCACGACCTTTTCCTTGCGGAGGTCGTCGCCTGCGATGTAGATGAATCGCTTCTCGATGAGAACGGCAAGCTCTGTCTCGACAAGGCGAAGCTCATCGTGTACAGTCACGGCGAATATCTCGCTCTCGGTCGGAAGCTTGGCACATTCGGCTTCACTGTGCGGAAGAAGAAGCCGCAGCGAGGAGGAAAGCGATGAGCGGTGCGCTTTATCCCGATGAGGAACAGCGTCGCCGTATCATGGATTTCATCATGGCGGCAGGCGAAACGCTGCTCCAGAACGGCGCGGAGGTTTTTCGGGTCGAACAGACCATGGAGATCATGGCGAGGAGCTTTCATCTGAGGGAATTTCATGTCTATGTCCTGACGAACGGCATTTTCGCTTCGGCAGGCACGGCAGAGATCAGCGAAGTGCGGAATGTTCCGGTGCGCACCACACATCTGGGACGGGTCGCCGCTGTAAACGAGCTTTCCCGTCAGATCGCCGCCGGCGGCATTACGCTGGATGAAGCCGAAAGCCGTCTCGTAATGGCAAGGCGCATTCCCTTCCCGAAGGGGCGGGTGCAGTTGATCGCGGGCATGTCGGGCGCATTCTGCTTCGCGCTCATCTTCGGCGGGACACTGCGTTCCGGATTGGTCGCTGCCGTTGCGGGCTTTTTTGCCAGTGCCTATCTGCTCCTCTGTGACCGATACAACATCTCCGGCGGCTTCAAGACCATCTCCACCGCCGCCCTCATCACGCTGCTCTGCATTCTGGGATGCAGTCTGTTTCAGATCGAATCCAGTCATTCCATCATCGGTACATTGATGATCCTGACGCCCGGCATTGCCTTCACGATGGGCATTCGGGACTTTGTGCAGAAGGACTATTTATCCGGCACGATCCGCATGATCGATGCCCTGCTCATTGCGGCAAGTATTGCGATCGGCACAGGTCTGGTGCTGAGTCTTTCCTCCGCCTTCACGGGGGTGATCATCGTATGACCGCACTCACCGCAGAACAGATCGGGCAGCTGGTCGCCCAGTTTTTTCTGGCTGGGGCTGGAACCCTGAGCTTTACCGTTCTGTTTGCCTGTCCCCGCAAAACACTTCCCTACTGCGCCCTTGTCGGTGCGGTAGGCTGGCTGGTCTATGAATTCGCTATTCTGCAAGGGCTTGAGTCATCTGCGGCTTCTCTGCTGGCAGTCATTCCTCTGACCCTTCTTGCGCGCATCTGCGCAATTTTTCTCAAAACGCCTGTAACGATTTTTCTCCTGAGCGGCATTTTCCCACTTGTCCCGGGCGCAGGCATCTACTACACAGCCTATTATTTCATTCAGGGTGAAAACGCCCTCTCCCTTTCCAACGGCATCAGCACCTTTAAGATTGCTGTTGCCCTTGCGGTCGGCATCGCGCTCGTGCTTGGCATCCCATTCCCGAAAAAGCGACGCTGAACTACTGATTTTTCCATTTTTTGAGGTGAACACACATGGCATATGAGTCTGGGGTAAAAATGCGGTTTCGTCCGGCTGGAAGCCGGATAAAGCGGAACAGTGAGGCGGTCTACAGCCCATTGGATACAGGGTGTCCCGCCGTCCAGAAGGCGGTCTCCGCTCTTTACCACGCACAGAATGAAGAAAGCTTCTGGTCTCTGATGAACGCGCTGAACTACGCGTTGGAGCTGGACACGAAAGTTCTCGTTCCTCTTCAGGCATCGCCGGATCCGCAGGGCAAGCCTGCACTGTGGGCAGAGCATCCCGTCCCCGCAGACAAAGCCAGGAACCTTCCGCTCTGGCTTCTGCGCACCAACAAGGGAAAAAGCTACTTACCGATCTTTATGTCTCTGTCGTCTGCCGAAGCGGAGCGGAGCACCGCCGTTTGTCCTATGACCGAGATGCTGATGATGGACGCTATGACCCATGCGCTGGACACCGACGGCATCGACGGCGTCGTCATCGACCCCTGGACGGATTCCGCCACGCTGGACGTCTCTCTGCTGAACGGTTTGCTTCGCGCCAGTCATGACAGCGACGAGCCGGGCGAGACCGAGCTGACCGCAGGTCGGAAGGCTGCGCAGGAGGATGACTGGGAATCCGCCGCTCATTTCTTTGAGGAAGCCGCCAAGCAGGGACGCGCCGAGGGTCTGGCTCTGCTTGGCGAGCTGCTCTATACCGGAAAAGGCGTCCGGAAAAGTGTGACGCAGGCACGCCGTCTCTGGAAGACCGCAGCCGATGCCGGTGACATCCTTGCGATGATCGCGCTGGGTGATGACTGCCTTTCCAGCGGAAAGGGACGGGGCGCGGCTCTTCTTTATTACCGCAGAGCACAGACTGTATCCAGCCGGACGCCGGATATCTCCTATACCCCGCAGGTATGTCTGCGCGTCGCGCAGTGTGAGACGAAGTTCATTTCCCGAAAGGACGCCCTCGCCCAGCTTGCCGAAGCGCGGCAGGGCTTCCGAATCCGGCTGAAAGAGGGCGACGAGAACGCCCGCCCGTGGCTGGAAGAGACCGAGCAGGAAACAAATGAGCTTCTTCAGCCTGAAAAAACGTAACACTTCGGCTGCGAACACAGTTTCTTTACATTTGTTCTAAGAAATTGTCATACGAAACCGATAAGATATCTTTGGAAAAATACGCGCGTCACACGAAAAGAGAGGACAACCTGTATGAGCAAAGTAATCGGAATCGACCTTGGCACTACCAATTCCTGCGTTGCAGTGGTCGAGGGCGGCAAGCCTGTCGTCATCACCAACGCAGAGGGTGAGCGCACGACCCCGAGCGTCGTGGCTTTCACCAAGGACGGTGAGCGTCTGGTCGGCGGCTCAGCCAAGCGTCAGATCGCCACCAATTCCGGCCGTACCGTTTCCAGCATCAAACGGCACATGGGCACCGATTACCGCATCCACATTGATGGACGTGACCTGACTCCGCAGGAGATCAGCGCGATGATCCTGACCAAGATCCGTCGGGACGCTGAAAGCTACCTGGGCGAACCGGTCACTGAGGCTGTCATCACCGTCCCCGCTTATTTTGATGACAGCCAGCGCAAAGCCACACAGGATGCAGGACGCATTGCCGGACTGAATGTCTTGCGCATCATCAACGAGCCGACCGCCGCCGCTGTCGCCTATGGTCTCGACAATGAGGCACCGCAGAAGATCCTCGTCTACGACCTCGGCGGCGGCACATTTGATGTTTCCATCATCGAGATCGAGGACGGGACATTTACCGTCCTTGCCACAGGCGGCGACACCAACCTTGGCGGTGACGATTTTGACCAGCGCATCGTGGAATACGCTGTGGCTGAGTTCAAGAAATCCGACCGCATCGACCTCTCCCGTGATCCTGCCGCAATGGGACGGCTGAAGGAAGAAGCCGAAAAAGCAAAGAAGGAGCTGTCCAGTGCGCCGTCCGCACAACTGAACCTGCCCTTCATTGCCGTCGGCAAGGACGGTCCGCACCACCTCGACCTGTCCATCACCCGCCCTCAGTTTGAGATGATGACGGGCGATCTGCTGGCAAAAACCGTTCAGCCCGTCCAGAACGCCCTGCGGGATGCCGGCATCTCCGCCAGCCAGCTTGGAAAAGTCCTGTTGGTCGGCGGCAGCACCCGAATGCCCGCTGTCGAGCGTCAGGTCAAGGAGCTTCTTGGCAAAGAGCCGAGCCACAGCCTGAATCCCGACGAATGTGTTGCCATGGGCGCAGCCGTGCAGGGCGGTCTGCTGCAGGGCGGCGGCAAGCTGGCTGGCGCAACGGGCGCAGCCGCGCAGGGGCTTGTCCTGATGGATGTCACCC
>CAVEGP010000109.1:0-7112 GCA_963615155.1 Bacteroides uniformis
GGCTATGGCAGACAGTAAGATTCATAAGGGACACCGCCAGCGAATGCGGCAGCGTATTGCCGAGCAGGGGTTCAGCTCGTTGGCACCGCATGAGGCGTTGGAGGTGCTGCTCTATATCACAAATCCGCAGAAAAACACAAACGGCATCGCCCATGAGCTGATCAACAAATTCGGGGATTTTGCGGGGGTTCTGGATGCTTCGGAGGAAGAACTGCAAAGCATTGATGGGATCGGTCCGAACAGTGCGAGGATGCTGCATCTTATGCCGGAGATCAGCCGATACTATCAGCGAAGCCGAACCAAGAAAGCGGGACGGATAAGATCCACCGAACAGCTTGCAGGCTTCCTGATGGGAAAATTCGATGGGCTGGAACAGGAGCGGGCGATGCTGGTCGTGCTGGACAGCCGGAATCGGATCAAAAACACATTCTGGCTGCGGGAAGGAACGAGCAATCAGGTTCGTTTTGAGATAAAAGATGTGGTGGAAGCGGCTTTGAAGGGCGGGACGGATACCGTTGCTCTCTGCCACAACCACCCGAACGGAATGGCTCTGCCCTCACGGGAGGACGTGCAGGCAACGGAAAGTATCGTCCGTGCGTTGGGCATGATAAAGGTGCATCTGCGTGACCATATCATCATTACCGAGACGGAATATTTCTCGATGCGGGAAGAAAACCGTCTCCCGTTCTATGATTTTGCCACCGGAGAGATGCTTCGTCCGTATTGAATTCAACGTTATGGTTTACATCTAAAAATAGTTGTGGTATAATCGAAAGAGAAAATACAACTGTTTGTGGTTCTTTGCAGAAGGAACCGGAAAGGAGGACGGACATGCCAGAAGAAAAGTTCAAGCTGGTGTCGCCTTATTCGCCTACAGGCGATCAGCCGCAGGCCATTGCGAAGCTTGTGGATGGCGTTGAGCGGGGCGACCGCTGCCAGACGCTTCTGGGTGTGACCGGAAGCGGCAAGACCTTCACGATGGCGAATGTCATTGCCAAATGCAACCGCCCGACGCTGGTGCTGGCCCATAACAAAACGCTTGCTGCCCAGCTCTGTACGGAATTCCGGTCGTTTTTTCCGGAAAACGCAGTGGAGTATTTTGTCTCCTATTACGATTATTACCAGCCGGAAGCTTATATTCCCAGCACTGATACCTATATTGAAAAGGACAGTGCTATCAATGATGAGATCGACCGTTTGAGGCACTCGGCAACTGCGGCACTGTCTGAGCGGCGGGATGTTATCATTGTTGCGTCCGTCTCCTGCATCTATTCGCTGGGCGACCCGATCGACTACCGAAGTATGGTCATCAGCCTGCGCCCGGGTATGGAGATAGAACGGGACGAGCTTTGCCGCCGTCTTGTGAATCTGCAATATGAACGCAATGACATCAATTTTGTTCGAAACAAGTTTCGCGTCCATGGCGATACGGTGGATATCTATCTTGCCTATATGAGCGACCTTGCCATTCGGGTGGAATTTTTCGGGGATGAGATCGACCGCATCATGGAGTTCAATCCGGTTACAGGCGCAAAACAAAATGTCGTCAAGCATGTCGCTATCTTTCCCGCCAGCCATTACATCGTCAGTGCTGAAAAAAAGGCGGCCGCCATCGGAAAGATCCGCGCCGAATGCGACCAGCAGGTAAAACAATTCACCTCTGAGGGCAAGCTGATCGAAGCACAGCGTATCCAGCAGCGGACGAATTATGATATCGAGATGCTGACGGAGGTCGGCATCTGTAAGGGCATCGAGAACTATTCGGCGGTGCTGTCCGGTCGTGCGCCCGGCACAATGCCGACCACCTTGTTGGACTACTTTCCGAATGATTTTCTGTTGTTTGTGGACGAAAGCCATGTGACACTGCCGCAGGTGCGCGCAATGTACGGCGGAGATTTTGCCCGCAAAAAAACGCTGGTGGAGTATGGCTTCCGTCTGCCGTCAGCGTTCGACAACCGCCCTCTCCGATTCGAGGAGGTGGAGTCCAAGCTGAATCAGATGATCTTCGTCTCAGCGACACCCGGGGAATATGAGCGGAAAAACTCGACCCAGACCGCACAGCAGGTCATCCGCCCGACGGGATTGCTTGACCCGCTCATCTCAGTGCGTCCGGTTGAAGGGCAGGTGACAGATCTTCTGGGCGAAATCAATGCCCGCGTTGCCCGACAGGAGCGTGTCCTTGTGACGACTCTGACCAAGAAAATGGCGGAGGATCTGACGGATTATCTGACTGAACAGGGCATCAAGGTCAAGTATATGCACCACGAGGTGGACACCTTCGAGCGGATGGAGATCATCAAAGACCTGCGCCTTGGTTCGATCGATGTCGTGGTTGGCATCAATCTTCTGCGAGAGGGTCTTGACCTGCCCGAGGTCAGTCTGGTCGCGATCCTGGATGCAGACAAGGAAGGCTTTCTCCGCAGTGAGACGAGCCTGATCCAGACGATCGGACGTGCGGCACGAAATGCGGACGGTCTTGTTATTATGTACGCTGATGTCGTCACCGACAGCATGGAGCGCGCCATTACGGAGACGGAACGCCGCCGAGCCATTCAGACGACCTATAACGAGGAGCATGGCATCGTGCCGAAGACCATCGTCAAGGCGATCCGAGATTCCATTGAAATCAGCGACAAGGCTGAAAACGCAAAAATAAATACCCGCCGGATGGGAAAACTGGAGCGGGAAGCTGCCATCGACCGTCTGACCCGCGAAATGAAGGAAGCTGCGAAGCTACTGGAATTCGAGCATGCGGCTTTCCTGCGTGACCAGATCGACCGGCTGCGTCGGGGCGAAAACCCCACCGTAGATTCTTCGGCAGAGGAAGAGCGGAAGCAAAGTCATTCACAGACACAAAAAAGAGGGAGAAAACATTTTGGCAAACGATAAAATCGTCATCAAGGGAGCACGGGAGCACAACCTGAAAAATGTGAGCCTGACCCTCCCACGGGAAAAGCTCATCGTTATGACCGGACTTTCCGGTTCGGGAAAATCCAGCCTTGCATTCGACACCATCTATGCCGACGGTCAGCGTCGCTACGTCGAAAGCCTGTCCAGCTACGCCCGGATGTTCCTCGGGCGGATGGACAAACCCGATGTGGACGAGATCACAGGTCTGTCTCCTGCCATCTCCATAGATCAGAAGACCACCAGCCACAACCCACGTTCCACGGTGGGCACAGTCACGGAGATCTACGATTATCTGCGCCTTTTGTACGCACGGGTGGGCGTGCCGCACTGTCCGGTCTGCGGACGGGTCATCCGACAGCAGAGCGTTGACGAAATGGTGGACGCCGTTCTGAAGCTGGAGGAGGGCACGAAGTTTCAGGTGCTTGCTCCGGTCGTCCGCCAGCGCAAGGGCACACAGCAGAAAGAGCTGGACGCTGCACGCCGTGCCGGATACGCTCGTGTGAAGATCGACGGCAACCTGTATGATTTGGACGAGGAAATCACCCTTGAAAAGAATATCAAGCACACGGTAGAGATCGTCGTCGATCGGCTGGCTATGCGAAAAGGGATTCGGGGTCGTTTGGCGGATTCTCTCGAGACAGCACTGGCTCTGACGGGCGGCATCGCCGAGGTGGACGCGATCGGCGGAGACTGCATGACCTTCAGTCAGAACTTCGCCTGTCCAGAGCACAATGTCTCTATCGGGGAACTGACACCCCGACTTTTTTCCTTCAATAACCCGCAGGGCGCATGTGAAAAATGCACCGGACTGGGCACGTTCATGCGGGTGGATGAAGAGCGCATCCTCCCGAACCGCAATCTCTCCATCCGACAGGGCGCGATCAAAGCCAGCGGTTGGTACTATGCCGAGGGCGGTGTGAGCGAGATGTACTATCTCGGTCTTGGCAAAAAATACGGTTTTACGCTGGATACACCCATCAAAGAGATGAGCACCGAGGCGGTCAACGCCCTGCTTTACGGCACCAACGGCGAAAAAATCGAGATGCACCGGACGAATGAGTTCGGCAGCGGGGTTTATTACAACGCCTTTGAGGGCATCGTCGAGAATCTGGAACGACGGTTCCGTGAGACCAACAGTGAGTGGATGAAGGAGGAGATCGGCAGCTTCATGTCCGGCGTCGAGTGTCCGGATTGCCATGGCAAGCGTCTGAAGCCGGTCGTTCTTGCTGTGACGGTGGGCGATAAGAACATCAGCGATTTCTGCGAAATGTCCATTCGGGAAGAATTGGATTTCATCGCCGAAAACGAGCCGAAGCTAACCGAAAAACAGAAGCAGATCGGTGGACAGATCATGAAGGAGATCAAGAACCGTCTGCAATTTTTGAAGAGCGTTGGTTTGGACTATCTGACGCTTGCACGGTCTGCGGGAACGCTGTCCGGAGGCGAGAGCCAGCGTATCCGCTTGACGACCCAGATCGGAAGCGCACTGTCCGGCGTGCTCTACGTTCTGGATGAGCCAAGCATCGGTCTGCATCAGCGGGATAATGATAAGCTGATCGGCACGCTGAAAAATCTGCGTGACCTCGGCAATACGGTCATTGTGGTGGAGCACGACGAAGACACCATGCGGAGTGCGGATTATATCGTTGATGTCGGTCCTGGTGCGGGTGTGCATGGCGGTGAGATCGTGGCAGCAGGCAGTGTCAAGGACATCTGCAAGGCGAAGCGGAGCATCACGGGCGACTACCTGTCCGGTCGGAAACGCATCGAAGTCCCGGCGACACGGCGGAAGGGAAACGGCAATTTTCTGCGGGTGGTCGGCGCACGGGAAAACAACCTGCGCAACATCACAGTCGATTTCCCGCTGGGGGAGTTTATCTGTGTTACGGGGATTTCCGGCTCGGGCAAATCAAGCCTGATCAATGAGATCCTGTACAAGACGCTGGCTTGCGAGCTGAACGGCGCGCGGAGCAGAGCGGGAAAGTGCGATGGCGTCGAGGGGCTGGAATTTGTTGATAAGGTCATCGGCATCGACCAGCAGCCCATTGGGCGGACGCCGCGCTCCAACCCGGCAACTTATACGGGCGTTTTTAATGACATCCGAAGCGTTTTCTCCGAAACGCAGGATGCCAGGATGCGGGGCTATGGTCCGGGACGATTCAGCTTTAACGTTAAGGGTGGACGCTGCGAAGCCTGCGAGGGAAACGGCATCCTTCAGATCGAAATGCACTTCCTGCCGGATGTGTACGTCCCGTGCGAGGTCTGCAAGGGCGCACGGTACAACCGGGAGACACTGGAGGTCAAGTATAAAGAAAAAACCATCTCCGACGTGCTGAACATGACCGTTGAAGAGGCTGTGGTCTTTTTTGCCAACCAGCCCAAGATCGCGCGCAAGCTCCAGACGCTTCTGGATGTCGGTCTGGGCTACGTTACCTTGGGTCAGAGCGCAACGACTCTGTCCGGCGGGGAAGCGCAGCGGGTCAAGCTGGCAAACGAGTTGGCGCGGCGGAGCACAGGCAAAACAGTCTATATCCTCGATGAGCCGACCACGGGTCTGCACATCGCAGATGTTCACCGTCTGATCGAAGTGCTCCAGAAGCTGGTCGATGCGGGCAATACAGTCATTGTCATCGAGCACAATCTCGACCTCATCAAGTGTGCTGACCACGTCATCGACCTCGGACCGGAGGGTGGCAGCGCAGGCGGGCTCATCGTCGCAAAGGGTACGCCGGAAGAAGTGGCAGAAGTCAGAGAAAGCTTCACGGGGCAGTATCTCAGGCCCCTTCTGGAAAAAGATAAAAACAGATAAGCTCTGCAAGCATCCGCAAAAATCAGCGGATGCTTTTCTGTTTGAGTGGAAATAACGCTTGCAAAACCGGTCTTGACAGAGTAAAATAGCAATATATGTATCGTAACATGGGCATCTGTACCCAAACGCGGATACATATACCGAAAATTGTCCGCAAACCAAAGACGAGATGAAAAAGAGGAACGCGCATGATTTTAAGTATGACTGGTTTTGGCAGGGGAACAGCCGTGCGCAATGGTCGAGAGATCACGGTGGAACTGCGCAGCGTCAATTCCCGCTACTTCGAGTATTCTTCCCGCATTCCGCGCACCTGCAGTTACATGGACAGCCGTCTGAAAAAGCAGTTGAATGAGCGAGTCACCCGCGGCAAGGTGGAACTGAGCATGACGATCCAGAATGTTGACGCAGCTGACACGGTCGTAACGGTCAACATGGAGCTTGCCCGCAGTTATCAGCAGGCGTTGCGCACCCTGTCCGAGAAGCTTTGCATCAAGAATGATGTTACGTCGTCTGGCTTGACCCGTTTTCCGGATGTTCTTGCGACCCGCCACGCCGATGTGGACGAGGAACAGTTATGGGAGGATGTGTCAGCTGTCACGGCGCAGGCACTCGACCGCTTTGTTGAAATGCGTGCCACCGAGGGCGCAAAGATGAAGACCGATGTCGAGTCCCGTCTGAGCTTTCTTGAGGAATGCGTCGGCAAGGTCGAGACACTGAGCGCGGGCAGGGTCGAGGCTTACACCAAACGTCTCTATGAGAAGCTGAAGGCCATTCTCGAGGATCGAAATATCGACGATGCGCGCGTTCTGACCGAGGCTGCAATCTTCGGCGATAAGACCGCCGTGGATGAGGAGACCGTCCGTCTGCGCAGCCATATTGCGCAGTACCGCTCGATTTTGCAGCTGGATGAGCCGGTCGGACGCAAGCTGGATTTTCTGACGCAGGAGCTCAATCGGGAGACGAACACCATCGGTTCAAAATGTCAGGATCTGGATATCACCCGCATCGTGGTCGATATGAAGGCGGAGATCGAAAAGATCCGCGAACAGATCCAGAATCTCGAATGATCATCGGAGGAAACTATGAAGCTTATCAACATCGGCTTTGGCAATCTTGTCAGCGCGGGGCGCATGGTAGCGGTCGTCAGTCCGGACTCCGCACCGGTCAAGCGTCTGGTGAAGGAAGCACGGGAGCGGGGGATGCTCATTGACGCGTCCTATGGTCGCAGTACCCGTGCGGTGTTGATCATGGATTCCGACCATGTAGTGCTTTCGGCATTGCAGCCAGAGACGGTTGCGTCCCGTGCCGCAGATCTGCCGGAAGACAAGAAATCAGAGACTAACTATTAAAAGTCAAGCCCCAAAATGAAAAAATCCGTCAAACATTCGCTGCC
>CAVEGP010000110.1:0-6946 GCA_963615155.1 Bacteroides uniformis
GTGTCTGTATCCATTGTAAACCAGTCGGTCACCGGTTTCTTCACCCGTGAGGTCCGGCTTAACGATTTATGAGTTGGCGGGTGGTGATCATTCGTGAGCCGGCAAAGCTGGATCTGAAGCTGGGGCAGATGGTGGTGCGGGGCGAGAAGACGACCCGTATCAACTTAAACGAAATGGCGATGCTGTTCGTTGAAAGCACTGCGGTTTCGCTTACTGCCTGCCTGCTCAGCGAGCTTACGGAGCGAAAAGTCAAGGTGGTATTCTGCGATGCCAAGCGTAACCCGCAGGCGGAGCTGATGCCCTACTACGGCAGCCACGATTCCAGCGCGAAAATACGCACACAAATCGGGTGGTCTCCGCTGATAAAAGAACAGGTCTGGACCGAGATCATTCGCGAAAAGATCCGCAACCAGATGCTTTTCCTTACCGAGCTGGAAAATCAACAGGCAGAGCTGCTTGGACAATATCTCGACCAACTGCTCCCCGGAGATTCGACGAACCGTGAGGGACTTGCGGCGAAGGTATACTTCAACGCGCTGTTTGGGTTGGATTTTACCCGAAGCCGTGATATGCCCTGCAACGCAGCGTTGAACTATGGCTACAGCATTCTTCTTTCGGCGTTTAATCGTGAGATCTGTCTGGCAGGATATCTGACACAGCTTGGCATGTTCCACGATAACATGTTCAACCCGTTCAATCTGACCTCTGACCTGATGGAGCCGTTCCGCCCGATCGTTGACCGTGAGGTCGTAAAAATGGCACCGACCAAGCTGGAAAGCGAGGAAAAAACAAGACTGATCAATCTGCTGAATACCGAGGTTACGATAAACGGCAGACGGCAGTATCTGCTCAATGCGATCCGCATTTATTGCAAGAGCGTTTTTGATGTGATGAACGATGAAGAAGGCGCGAAGATCCAGTTTTATGAGCTATGAGCTATCGATTTATGAGAGTGATGGTGTTTTTTGATCTGCCCGTCGAAACACGCCCGCAGCGCAGGGAATATTCACGTTTCCGACGCTTTTTATTAAAGTCGGGCTTTTTGATGATGCAGGAGTCTGTATACAGCAAAATTGCCTTGAACCCATCCGGTGCGGAGACCCTCCGACGGAATGTCCTGCAGCACCGTCCGCCGGAGGGCATTGTGCAGCTTCTGATCGTGACCGAAAAGCAGTATAACAACATTGAATATGTCGTAGGAAGTGCCGAGAGCGAGACTCTCGCCACGGACGAAAGGTTGGTGATCCTATGAACTTTTGCTGGAATGTACTGGACGGACCGATCATCTTTGACGAAAATCATCCGGCGGTGCTGGCAGTTGAGAACCCGCAGGCGTTTACACAGTTGCTGACCGAATTGAAGGAGCTTTTGCTGGGAGATACCGACGATTGCGGCTTTTATGAAAACAATGAGCCGATCCATACGGAAAAACGGCTTGAGCTGATTCCAGACCCGTTTGCCGTAAATCTGAACCAGAAGAAGATCATCAATTCTCTTTACGCCCAGTTGGAAAAGCAGATGTGGAGTGCCGAGCATCTGCAGCAGACCAACGAGGTGCTTTCGACCGTGCAGGGGTATCTTTCGCTTCTGGCAGACACAGTTGATTACCCACTTGCCTTTGACGAGTACGCAACGGGCACAGCATTGCTGAAAGCATGGGATATGCGTCTGGAGAGTGAGGACGAAAGCCTTTTGGAACGGCTGGACAGCTATCTTTCGGCATGTCGGGAATTTTTGAAGAAGGACGTATTTTTCTTCGTCAATCTCCACGCTTATTTAACGCTTGATCAACTGGAGCTGCTGTACAGATCAGCCGCATACCACAAAAGCAAATTGTTCCTTTTAGAAGCCCACGAGACCGAACCTCTGGCGCAGGAGGTACGTGTCATTTTAGACCGTGACCTGTGCCAGCTGAATTTAGGTTGGCGTTCCGATGGATAATGTGTTATAATCAATCTGAGCTGTTTGACCATGTAAGGCTCACACCGCTTTGTAGTGCGCGGAAAAACTTTCTACCACAATTTTAAATTTGAGGTTTGAGAGTAGTGTAATTCCTTATAGTGGTCAAACGAACGAAAAGGGCAAAACCCGTTTGAGTTCGTTTGAGAGTAGTGTAATTCCTTATAGTGGTCAAACGATCACTGTTGGATAATTTACAACCTGACCGTTTGAGAGTAGTGTAATTCCTTATAGTGGTCAAACACAACAATGATCCGTGGGATATTGAAACAGTTTGAGAGTAGTGTAATTCCTTATAGTGGTCAAACCAGTGGAAGCTGATGAAGCAGCGGAGAAACGTTTGAGAGTAGTGTAATTCCTTATAGTGGTCAAACTTTTGAAAAAGATTCTTGCAGCTCCGGCGGGTTTGAGAGTAGTGTAATTCCTTATAGTGGTCAAACGGCAATGACGGCGTGGCTTGCCGTAACTCGGTTTGAGAGTAGTGTAATTCCTTATAGTGGTCAAACACAGTGCCAGAAGAGCCTGTGTCTTAGCGTGTTTGAGAGTAGTGTAATTCCTTATAGTGGTCAAACTTCACCTTGGTCTGCCCCCTCGGGAAACAGGTTTGAGAGTAGTGTAATTCCTTATAGTGGTCAAACTTCTTCAATTCATGGTAAAGATTGAGCCCGGTTTGAGAGTAGTGTAATTCCTTATAGTGGTCAAACAAAAAACAAGAGAGCATTTTGGCAAGCCCATGTTTGAGAGTAGTGTAATTCCTTATAGTGGTCAAACCAGAGCGCAGCGGCAAGCTCTCAGACCGCGTTTGAGAGTAGTGTAATTCCTTATAGTGGTCAAACCAAGAGTTTGCTGAGGGTTCGATGAACGCTGTTTGAGAGTAGTGTAATTCCTTATAGTGGTCAAACACATTGTGCGCAATCTGCGATATAATATAGTTTGAGAGTAGTGTAATTCCTTATAGTGGTCAAACACCGTAGATGGAGGTGTCGTCTGCATAACAGTTTGAGAGTAGTGTAATTCCTTATAGTGGTCAAACGGGCGGATGAGATGAAGCGGAAGGGTGTTCAGGATGAGGGGAAACTTGTTCAATGGGTCTTTGAGCTGAAAAATGCTCAAGATGCTTGACTTTGCGCATGACACTCATTATAATGGATGTAAACACAGGCAATGAAGCCCAGAGCAGGAGATGCTCTGGGCTTTTTTCATATGATAGAGAGATGGGGTTTCTTTGCCACGGGTCGTCAGCTGCGTGGCTGGACGGAAACCGGAAAAGGGGAGTTATCATGAATCATTATTCCGCAAATTTTGGACTGCTTCAACTGGTGGGCTGCGCGCTGGCAATGCTGGTTTTGTCGGGCGTACTGATTTTCCAGATGCTGGGAGCAAAAAAGACGATATCCTCCTACGATACGATCGGCAGCGTGGTCTATCGTGTCGATGAAAATTGCTCCGAGGGCTATCAGGTGTCCTATCGGGTATAAGAAGCGTGATTCTGGATAAGGCAAAGAAGCCTGAGGTGACAAGGGGTCACTTTGGGCTTTTTGTATATCCCGATGTCTGAAGCATCGGGGTGGGAAAGCTCCGCATCCGCAGACAAAGGTGTGTCTGGGGCGGAAAACAAGACGAAGGGAGTAATCTATTCATGAAAGGAAATCAGATCCACTCAGTGAATCAGCGTCTTGCCAGCTTTGTGCTGGCATTCCTGATGCTGTTCACACTCGCTGTTCCTGCGTTTGCAGCAGAGGACGAAAACGGCGTCAGCCCCAGTAAGAAAATCGAATCGGCGATCTTGTATACCGTTGATGCGGAGGGCAATCTGGAGTACAACGTCGTCTATGAAGCGGCTGTCACCGATGAAACGGTCGTGAAGGACTGGACCTTCCACGGCATCAACACGGTGGATAAGCTGAAGGAGGTCATGGGTGAAGCCGACAAGCCAGCGCTGGTGTTCGGCACGGAGACGGGCGAGCGCACCCTTGGCAAAGCAGTCACGGCTGACCTTGTGATCGATGGCAATGGTGATGTCTCGTCTGTGACCGTCACGAATGTCAGCGACCGTCCGATCGTTGGCATCTCGTGGAAGAAAGATACCATCGGTAGTGATTATCAGGGTTTTGCGGAAGCTTTTGAGCGAAACGGCGCATATGCCGTCTATCTGCCGCAGATCACCGATGCGGAGTCAGCAAAGACGGTTCTGTCCGGCGTGGACGGCATCTTTGTGACCGGCGGCGAGGATTGGAATCCCGCCCTCTACAATGAAACCTCCTTCCCGCATGGTTCCTCCGGCTGGAACGATACCCGTGACACCTCCGACCTGAACCTCATGCAGCAGGCGATCGCAATGGATGTTCCTCTGCTGGCGGTCTGCCGTGGTGAGCAGGGCTTCAACATCGCTATGGGTGGCGGACTGATCCAGGACATCCCGACCTATCTCGGCGAGAAGGTTCTGAGCGGTGAGATCGACGCCAGCCGTGCGACCGTGATTGAGGATACCGGCACGGGCTGGGGCGCAAATCATAAGGACTGCGAGACCCCGCACTACCGTGTGGTCGTGGACGGTCTGGTTCACAGCGGCGGCACGGGCTATCATGTGCTGGAAGGCGGCGTCAACAATGAGAGCATCGCCATCGACAAGACCAAGTCCAAGTGGCTGTACCAGATCCTCGGTACGGACAGTCTGGAGCTGGTTGCGACGGCGCATCATCAGGCTGCGGATCCTGACAATCTGGGCGATGGTCTGACGGTGGTTGCCCGCTCTTCGGACGGTATCATTGAGGCTGTGGAGCATCAGGACAGCCTGTTCGCGCTGGCGTTGCAGTTCCATCCGGAGCGTGACGCGCTGGGCGACAGCCGTAAGGACTCCGACGGCAACCCCATTGATATCAATCAGGATCAGTGCAACGCTCTGCTGGGCGCACTGGTACACTACGCAGGTGTTTACCAGAGCCGCCAGAGCTCGATCCTGAGCAAGCTCTTCTAAAACAAAATAGCACACAGGGAAAAGGCTGGGGTCAAAAACGACCCCAGCCTTTTCTGTGCTTACTTCTTCTGCTTGAGCTGCTGCATGAAATCATCGGCTTCGATGGCTTCACGGGTGAAGCTGTTGTTGCTCCACCAGCTTGCCAGAGACGCGCCGATGGTGATACCTGCGGTCACAAGCTGCTCGAGCTGTGCTGACTCGATGGGCAGGACAGCGTGTCCGGTCGCGCTCAGGATCTGATTGGTGAGTGCCAGAGCCAGCACCGCAGTGCGGGCGATGGTTGCGGTCGTGATCTTACAGTCTTTCATGAAAAAGTCCTCCTGTTCTGTGTGATGGAAAAGGTCGGTTCAGCCGACCCAGCGGTGTTTGGATGGGCGGGTGTCAAGATGTACCCAGCCTTTGCGGTGCGCATTTGCGGGATAACGTCCGATGCCGCCGTGTGTGGGTATTAACATCTCAGCGTATGCGGCGATATCCTCAATGGATGTGTTGTCCACCTGAATATCAGCGGCTCTTCCGTAGAGGTGCTGGCTGTAACGGGCGGCATTTTTCAGGGTGGAATTGTAGGCGGGCGTGCGATATCCGCTGGACAGGCGCACAGGCTGACCGAAGTGGTCACGGATGTTCTGAAGCAGAGCGATCAGCTCCTCATCAATGAACACCGGATCGGAGCGGTCACGGCAGGCGAATTCCCGAACGCAAAAATTTTTGCTCAGAAAAACATCGCCCTCCTCGACAAGAGAATAACAGCGTAAAGCCATGCTTTATTTCTCCTTCTGTTTGGATGGAATTCTTGAGATTTTAATGCTGCTGCGTCAACTGTTTGCGGGATAATGGTTTGTGATTTCTGCTTCAATGCGCTCCAGCACTTCGCCCAGCGTGGAGCCGCTTTCGTGGATATAATGGGAGCTGCATATTGTTTCGGATAAGACGGGGTTGTTCAGTGTTGTGGAGCTATCCGAGGCGGTAAATACGAAACGGATTTCCAGAGGCTGGGTGAGATCGAGGTCGGTATTGGCGGAGTACCAGTTGAGGTCGATCGAAAGATCAAATGCGTTTCCGGCTGAAAGAACGGCAAGCGGGTGATATTCCGTTTCATCCGGATCAGTCTTGGTCGTGCCGCAAAGAACGAGCTTCATGCCGCCGGTCAAGGCAGAACAGACGCCTGTGACCCGCAGTAGCTTACGGGAAAGGCTGCTGGTCGGGATATGCCACGCAAGGAAGCTGCTGCCACTGCCGGAGGCTGTGACCGCCGCTCCAGAACGAGTGAGGGCTGCACCTGTGGCGGTCAGAGCGTCTGAGCCGCAGAGGGGCGAAGAGGGCTTCAGGATGAGACTTTTGACGGCGTTGCTCAGGAGAGCGTTCAGGGAGTTGGATGTACTCTCGGCACGGTCTGCGGCGTTTTCCGCCGCTGTGCGGCTGACATCAGCCTGCGATGCGGCGCTTTGAGCCTGTTCCGCGCTCGCAAGCACCTGCGCGACGAACTGCTCATAGAGCGAGGGGGCGAGGTCAATGCCTGTGCCGTCGGTCGGGAGAACAGAATAAACGTCATAGGGGGCAGGTCGGGTGTAAGCGGTATAGGTCGTGCCGTTGGTGGCGCGAAGCATCCACAGACCGGATTCCCATCCTGTGAAGTTCCGGTCAACGGCGGCAGAGAGATCAGTGTCCAAGGTGACCGGGTTTGCCAGCGTGCCGTCGCAGTGGCGGATGTGCAGGGTGACGGTCAGCTTTTTCCAGTGATCCGGCAGATAGAAGAACAGACGGTCAACGCCCTGCGCGTTCTGTCCGCCCAGATGAAGCCGGTGTGGTTCGGCAAGGAACTCTGTCCCGCCGATGTCTCTGGGGGTGATTTTTATCTCCATGGGGATTCCTTTCGTTTGAACTGTGAGGTGGTGCGGAGGCTGTGAGCCGATTGTAGCGCAGATGGAACGACGTTGAAAGTGTGGACAAATTTATTGCGCATGTCAGGCATTCGGAATTTTACTGGAAGTAATGTTTTGAAAGTGAGCT
>CAVEGP010000111.1:0-6864 GCA_963615155.1 Bacteroides uniformis
CTTTTGCGGAAGTCGCCGCCGGAGATGGCACAGCCGAACATGCGGGGGCTTGCGGTGACGATCTCGTAGGCATTCATGATGCCCAGCGGGCTTTCCAGAGCAGCCATCAGCAGGGTGCGACCCTCTTCCACACCAAATTCTTTCTCGGCAGCGGTCACAGCAGCGTCAACGGTGTGGACCATCTCGGCGTTTTCACACTTTGCGATGCGGATGCCGTCGGCACCGCCTGCCACACAGACACGGATGTCCTCCTGCCAGTGGGGAGTGTCCAGACCGTTGATACGGACGATGACCTCGGTATCGCCGTAGTCGATGCTCTTCAGCGCGTGATACAGGCTGAAGCGTGCGGCGTCCTTCTGGTTTTCCGCGACAGCGTCCTCAAGGTCGAGGATGATGCTGTCCGTGCCGTAGATGTAGGCATCCTTGATTAGACCGGGTTTCTGCGCATTCATGAACATCATGGTGCGGCGCAGACGCTTTTTGTCCGGCTTCGGGCGACGAATCTCTTTTTTCATTTTACAGCACCTCCCCAGGGAATGTTGGATGCGGACGCGCCGCAGCTGCGGAACACCGCACACTCGACACGAGCTTTCAGGGTGCATTCCAGCGCACCTTTGTCAACGATCGTGACCTTTGCGTCCTTTACGTCCAGACGCTCCAGCGTTTCCAGCACGGTGGTCTTGATCTGACGGCCATACTGATTGAGGACGCTGCTCTGGATGCTCAGGTCGATGCCTTCGCCCGGCTCGATGGTGACCTGCGCGTCGCTGGATTCCAGCGTGCCGGCCATCGCGCTCTTTTCAATCTTCATAAGATATCCTCCTGTGTCTGATTTTTTCTGTCCGGAAGTTGTTTCCGTTTCTCTGACATGAGTGTACCAGCAGATAAAACCCTTGTAAAAGGCGGAAAAATTGTGGACATCCAGTCCGCTTTGGAATGAATGCCCCCGAAATCAAAAAATACAGGGTTTGTTCGGCATGTTGACGGAAAGCAATTATGAGAATTGTGCATCATGCGAAGGAGAGTCCAAACAGGACTGCAAATGGAGAAAAAAACGGAATGGAACAGGCGTACAGACAAAAACCGACCCCTGACAGATCTCTCGGTCAGGAGTCGGTTTTCTATACACACGAGCAAAAAAGAGGAGAAAATACGAAGATAAAAATCAAAGCATAGGAGATACGAAATGAAAGCTCCGGAGATCAGCCACGGACAGCGGCAAAGCCATTCTCGAGGTCCGCAATGATGTCGTCGATGTGCTCCGTGCCGATGGACAGACGGATGGTGTTCTGATAGATCTGCTGCTCAGCCAGCTCCTCATCGTTCAACTGGCTGTGGGTGGTGGAAGCCGGATGGATGACGAGACTCTTCACGTCCGCAACATTCGCCAGCAGAGAGAAGATCTTCAGGTTGTCGATGAACTTGAAGGCTTCCTCACGACCACCCTTGATCTGGAAGGTAAAGATGGATGCGCCGCCGTTCGGGAAATACTTCTCGTACAGAGCGTGGTCGGGGTGATCGGGCAGAGAAGGATGGTTGACCTTCTCGACCTGCGGATGGTTTGCCAGATACTCGACGACCTTCTTAGTATTCTCGACATGACGCTCAAGACGCAGGCTCAGGGTCTCGGTGCCCTGCAGCAGCAGGAAGGCGTTGAAGGGAGAAATCGCTGCGCCGGTGTCACGGAGCAGGATAGCGCGGACATAGGTGACGAAGGCGGCAGGACCGGCGGCGTCTGCGAAGGAAACACCGTGGTAGCTCGGGTTGGGATCAGCGATGTTGCCATACTTACCGCTGGCTTTCCAGTCGAACTTGCCGCTGTCAACGATGACACCGCCCAAAGAAGTGCCGTGACCGCCAATGAATTTGGTTGCGGAGTGAACAACGATGTCTGCGCCGTGCTCAATGGGGCGGATCAGATACGGGGTACCGAAGGTGTTGTCAATGACGAGGGGCAGGCCGTGCTTGTGAGCGATCTCGGCAACAGCGTCGATGTCGGGGATGTCGCTGTTGGGGTTGCCCAGCGTCTCGAGATAGACAGCCTTGGTGTTGGGCTGGATGGCAGCCTCGACCTCAGCGAGGTCATGGACATTGACGAAAGTAGTCTTGACGCCGAACTGGGTCAGAGTGTGCTCCAGCAGGTTGTAGCTACCGCCGTAGATGGTCTTCTGAGCCACGATGTGATCGCCGGCCTGAGCCAGTGCCTCGATGGTGTAGGTAATGGCAGCTGCACCGGAAGCGACAGCCAGAGCAGCCGTGCCACCCTCGAGAGCGGCAATGCGCTTTTCAAAAACGTCCTGGGTGGAGTTGGTCAGACGACCGTAGATGTTGCCTGCGTCAGCCAGACCGAAGCGGTCAGCGGCGTGCTGACTGTTGCGGAAAACGTAGGAAGTAGTCTGATAAATGGGAACCGCACGAGAATCGGTGGCGGGATCAGGCTGTTCCTGACCGACATGAAGCTGAAGCGTCTCAAATTTGTAGTTAGCCATTGTAATTTACCTCTCTATCTGTACTTTTGGTATAATATTTTCGTATAAAAAGACCCGATGCTCCACAACATTTTAAGCATCGGGCATAAAACTCCATCGTTCGATACAAGACGTGCGCTCAATGACACATTCGTGTTCCGGAGGGCAACGCACAGGAATCGGTTAGAAGTTCTGCCCGGGTGCTGCACATTCGCCCACAACGGAAATTCGCGTGGAGCAGTGTGTTCCAAATCAACAACATGAGAAAAGCCCTCCTTTCTGATCCTGTCTACCAACCTTGTGGGTTGGTTCATGACTGCATTATATCCTCACCTACCCGATTTGTCAATAGGTTTATTCTAATTTTTCTGCAAGGAAAGAAATAAGTCGGACTTTGCGCTCTTCGGCAGGCTTTGTCTATATAGGATGGAGGTGCTTCGGGACACAGAGGGCACAAAACAATAACTGTAAATTTTTTAAAATCTGCTTGAAACCGATCGTTCAATCGGGTAAGATAAGCGGGAAAGGAGCGGATAAACGATGCGAGCACTTCTGCGCTTTTTCCGCCAGATATTGGTGACGGTGCTGCTGATCGTTTTGGCGGCACTGCTGGCAGTGGGCGTTTACTTTGGATGGCAGGGGCATGCTCTCTATCAGGAGGCGGTCAAAAATTACCCCATTGCGGCGATGTATGACACCATCCAAAGCCGGACGAAATTCGTCTCTTACGACGAGATGCCCCAAGCCTATATCAATGCGGTGATCTGTGTGGAGGATCGCCGTTTTGCATCTCATCATGGCATTGACCCCATTTCCATCGGACGAGCCTTGCTCATCGACCTGAAGACCCGATCCATGACCGAGGGCGGAAGCACCTTGACCCAGCAGCTTGCGAAAAATGAGCTGTTTACACAGGAAAAACATCTTGCCCGAAAAACTGCCGAGATGTTCGCGGCGGTATCCATTGAAAAGCAGTACAGCAAGCAGCAGATCTTTGAGATGTATGCGAACACCATTTATTTCGGAAACAACTATTATGGAATAGCTGAGGCGGCGCAGGGCTATTTCGGGAAAACGCCTGTCGAGTTGACCGACGCCGAGTCGGTCTTGCTGGCTGGACTACCGAACGCACCCTCGCTCTATTCGCCCATCGCAAATCCCGACCTCGCCCTGAAACGGACAAAGGTGGTACTGAAACGGATGGTCGAGGCGAAGATGCTGACACAGGAGCAGGCGGAGACGCTGGAGGCGGAGGTATCTGCGCTGGAGGTTATGTCAAAATAAACGCAAAAGCAGAAGCATGCCTATGAAAAAAGGATGTTTCTGTTTTTGCTTTATAAACAGTAAAATTTTTGCAAAATGGGTTGAAAATCGGTTTCCGGTGTAGTATGATAACCGAGCGAAAATGCGCGGATAGGAGGCTGAAAACCATGAACATGAAGAAGAAAAATTACCTCGAAGAAATTCTCCACATCATTCACAGCGGGCTGCCCAGTGAGGAGATCGTCGAACGATTGTCGGACTACCACGAGAACGACCTTGCGGATGCGCTGGAACATCTGACACCGGACGAACGGCAGAAGCTGTATCCGATCCTGGGTGTGGAGCGTGTGGCTGAGATCTTCTCGTACTTGGACGATGCTGAACCTTATCTGAAAGAGCTGTCATCCGACCGTGCCGCAAAGGTCGTTTCGAGCATGGACTCGGACGATGCGCTGGATGCGCTGGACGACCTCGAGGAGGACGATAAGCAGGAGCTTGTCAAGCACCTGGACAAGGATGCAGCAGAGGATGTCAAGCTGCTGATGTCCTATGATGAGGATGAGATCGGCAGCTGCATGACGACCAACTACATCTGCATCAAAAAAGACCTGACGATCCGTCAGGCGATGAGCGAGCTGGTGAAACAGGCAGGCGAGAATGACAACATCTCGACTCTGTACGTCGTGGATGAACATGAGAAATACTACGGCGCGATCGACCTGAAAGACCTCATTGTGGCGCGTGCCGGGGATGAGCTGGAATCCATCATCAGCAGCTCCTACCCCTATGTGACCGACCACGAAAAAATCAGCGAATGTCTTGACCGCATTACCGAATACGCCGAAAAGTCTCTTCCCGTTCTGAATGAGAGCGGCGAATTGCTGGGTATCATCACCTCGGCGGATGTCGTTGAGATCGTCGACGACGAGATGGGCGATGACTACGCAAAGCTCGGCGGCTTGGCGAGTGAGGAAGACCTGAATGAAACTGTGTTCGAGAGCGTCAAGAAGCGTCTGCCGTGGCTGATCGCTTTGCTCTTCCTCGGCATGGTCGTCTCCTCGGTGGTCGGTATGTTCGAGTCAGTCGTGGCTGTCCTGCCCATCGTTATCTGCTTCCAGTCGATGGTTCTGGACATGGCAGGCAATGTCGGTACGCAGTCGCTGGCTGTTACCATCCGTGTCCTGATGGATGAGCACCTGACGACCGGCAAAAAAATGAAGCTCCTCTTCAAGGAGTGCCGCATTGGTCTGCTCAACGGTGTGATTCTGGCGGCAATGTCGCTGTTGATCTTGGGGGGCTATATCCACCTGTTCAAGGGCTATCTCTGGGGTCAGGCATTCCTCATCTCGGGTTGCGTTGGCGTCTCGCTGATCGTGTCGATGGTGATCGCCAGCATGGTGGGTACGGTCATCCCGATGTTCTTCCATAAGATCCACATTGATCCCGCAGTCGCATCCGGTCCGCTCATCACGACCGTCGATGATCTTGTTGCCGTTGTGACCTATTATGGTCTCGCAATGGTCTTTCTCATTGATGTGCTGCATCTGGGGTAAAATAAAAAGAAGGGGCTGTTGCACAGGGATAAAAACGAGTGCAACAGCCCCTTTTATCTATTGATATGATTAGAAATTCTGCTTTTTCCCAATATTTGCGAAGAAGTTCAGCTTTGCTAACAAACCGGAAGATTTCTTGGCACCGACCTTTTCACAGGCTGAGTTCTCTGCCAGAGCCTTTTGTACCTCCATGTAGTCTTTCGTCAGTTCCCGAGTGCGGTCGCTGATCTGGCGCATCAGAACCAGCAGCATTTCAGGATCCTTAGTGAAGTAGCTCTGCAAGGCATCACTTCTGATAACACGGATGACTACTTTCGTCTCAGTCACAGCAGTTGCGGAATGCGGTTCACAATCGATAAGGCTCAGACCGCCAAAGAAACGATTTTTCTCCGGATAAAGGGTGGTCAGCTTCCGCTCCGTGGGCAGACCATGATCTGCATAGATCCCTACCTCACCGGACAGCAATTCATACATACAGTGATCGATAGAGCCTTTCTTGAAGACGACCGTACCTGCGGCCAGTTCATAGAGCTCCGGAGTTTCCGTTGCCTCCCCGTTCTGTTCCGGTATCGTTTTACGGGCAGTGTACTGCGGTCGGACAGCATCCACAAAGCACTCGACTTCCGACTCTGGTGCTTTTACTTCATCCGACTGCTCTGAGGGCTGTGCTGCGAGGCGGCAAGCTTTCATGTAGTCTTCCGTCAGGGCACGGAGACGACCGCTCATCTGTTGCATCAGCTGCAGAACAAAGAGTGGGCGAAGCTTGAAGTATTCGTTCAGGTCTTTCTCTGTGATGACCCGCAGCGTGCAGTCACTCAGAGCCACCGCTGTTGCGGAGCGAGGGGCTTTTTCCACCAGATTCATCTCGCCGAAGAACGATACATCTCTGTTAGGATCCAGAACGACCAGTTCTTTCTGGTTCGGCTTGCCATAATTTGCGTAGATGCCGACCGCACCAATCAGAATGTCATACATGCAGGGGATCGCAGCCTGATCTCCCTCACGGAAGATTACTTCGCCCTTCGCAAATTTTTCATTACGCAGTTCCGCCATATCAATTCTCCTTCTTTGCAAGTGCTGCCAGCAGCCACCCTCTGAGAAATATCTTCCTGATATTTTAGTGTCATGCCATCAACCTGTTACTTGTTAAGATAAGGATATCATAAACCGCATTTTTTTACAACCCTGATGTTCAACCATGCACGGAAATCAATTTTGAGCCAGTGTCCGGAAAACGGGGTAGATATCAAAAAACTCCACACAACCTACGCTGCGTGGAGTTGAAAATTGCTTTTTGATTTTTTATTCTTCCGTCTCGTCGTTTTCTTCATCGTCGTTTTCTTCATCCGAGTCAAGGGCGATGGAGAACACCGCTTTTTTCAGCTTGCCGCAGCCCTGCGCCTTCAGACCGGATTTATACAGTTCACCCGCAAGATAAAGGGCAAAGCGACCCTCACAGAGCATTCCGGCGATGCTCGTTCCGGCACTGCCGACGGTGACGTCGGCGGCTTCGTCGGTGGGCTTGGTGGGGGAAAACTCTCCCAAAGATACCTCAAACAGCTCACTGCCCTCGAGGTCGG
>CAVEGP010000112.1:0-6649 GCA_963615155.1 Bacteroides uniformis
TTGAATGAGTTTTTTGCTGGTTCCAAGCAGGAAATGTCATTATGAATAATTCGGGTTAAATTATGGCTTGAAGAGTGGCGGTTCTTCCGTTATAATGGACAAGAGCTTCCGGATCAGGGAGCACATGATTTTATAGAGGAGGGCTTATCATGCAAGCGTTGTTTGATGCAGTCAATGTGATCTGCAGCAAGATCCAGATCGTCTCAAACTGGTTCTGGGACTTTCCCTGCAATCTGGACTGGTATGCGGCGATCCCTGTGCTGGGGAATTTTAGTCTGGCAATTATTCTCTTAGTGGGAACGGGCGTTGTTTTTACATTCCGGCTTCATTTCGTTCAGGTGCGGAGGTTCAAATACAGTCTGAACGTTCTGATGCGCCGCAAAACGTCGGAGACGGGCATTTCGTCGCTGACGGCATTTCTGCTGTCAACGGCAATGCGTGTTGGTCCGGGCAATATTCTGGGCGTGACGGGGGCAATCTCCATCGGCGGTCCGGGAGCACTGTTTTGGATGTGGATCTCGGCTTTCTTCGGAATGGCGACCTCGTTTGCGGAATCCACTTTGTCGCAGATTTTCAAGGAAAAGCGAGAGGATGAATATGTCGGCGGTATGCCGTTTTACGGTCGGAAGCTGTTGAACGACGCTGTGTGGGTCGGAGTTGCGCTGAGCCTGCTGTACATCGTGTACGCGCTGCTTTGCTTCCCGGCGCAGGGTTTCAACACCATTTCGGCAGTGGGCGCGATTGCGCAGACCCTGACGGGCAAAACGATCCCGACCAACTCGGCGTTGTACTGGGTCTCATTCGTTGTTCTCATCGTCTTTACCGCACTCGTCAGCTTTGGCGGCATCAAGAAGGTCACGAAGGTCACAGACCGTGTGGTTCCGGTCATGGCGGTGATCTATATCGTCACGGTTCTGGCTCTCATTCTTGGCAACCTTGCTCGTGTTCCGTGGTTCTTTGCCGCTGTGTTCGGTCAGGCATTTAAACCGGCGGCGGTGTTCGGCGGTGCGTTTGGTCTGGCACTGAGTCAGGGCATCAAGCGTGGTCTGATGTCCAACGAAGCAGGTCAGGGCACCATTACCATGCCGGCGGCAGCCGCCGAAGTCGAGCATCCCTGTGAGCAGGGCTGTGTGCAGGCGTTGGGTGTGTTCCTTGATACAATCGTGATCTGCACGCTGACGGGTTTTGTTGTTATTATGGGACGTGTCTGGCTGACCGAGGATGCACAGGCGTGGTTTGAGCTTGGCAAGCTGGACAAGTTCCTTGCCTCCTGCGGTGCGCTGACAGGCAGTAAAGGAATCTTGTACTCGCTGGTGACTCTTCTGGTGAGCGTCTGCTTCGGTCTGTTCGCGTTCACCTGTCTGCTGGGCTTTATGTCCTTCAGCGAAATGTGCGCAAGCCGCATTTCCAGCAAACCGGTGTTTATCAATGCGATCCGGCTGCTCTGCCTGATCGTTATCTCGTTCGGTGTCATCACCAACATTGCGGGCATGGATCTGGGCGCATTGTGGGATCTGAGCGACTTTGCTAACATCCTGATGGTCTATTGCAACCTGCCGCTCCAGTACATCGGGTTCAAATATGTTCTGCGTGCATGGAAGCACTTTGAGAAGCAGGACGGTACGCCGTTCACCTCTGAGACGATCGGTCTGAAACTTCCGGTCTGGGATGAGCTGGCGGAACACTGTACCAAGAAAAAATAATGATATCATATAAAAGAGAGACTGCCTTTCAAGAGATTGGAGGCAGTCTCTTTTGTGTTGTGCATTATTTTCCGACATGAGAATACTCTGTGAGCTTCTGCTGCAGGATAGCATCCTCGGGGGAGAGAAACTTTCTCTGCATTCCATCGACAACACGGTCAGGAGAGAGATGAGCGCGATATTCGGCGGGTGTTTGTTGGAGAGTTGAGCGGAAGCGGGCATTGAACGTTTTCAGATCTGCAAAGCCATTTCGGAGCGCAATGTCGGTCAGATTGTCGTTGGTGATGGCAAGGTCATTGAGAGCGTGCTGAAAGCGGACGCGGGTCAGGTACTCATGAAAGTTGATGCCGACCATCTGTTTGAACAGAGTTGAGACATAGGTGCGGTTGTACTGGGAATAGTCAGCAAGCTCTTCAAGAGTCAGTTTGGCAGTATAATGGTTTTCGACATACTCCAAAAGCCGTCGGGCAATGGCACGCCGCTCGAAATCCTCCGGCAGGACATTGAAGGGTCTTGGCTCAAAACAGGTGTAGATATGGAGGGCGAGAAGCTCGAGGGTGGCTTTGGCCGCAAGCTGGGCGTATGGCTCTCCCTGCTGCAAAATGTGGAACAATTGGCTGGTATAAAACCGGATCATGCAATACTGTGGCTCAAATCGGTCGGACGCATCGGAGCGGCAGGTGGGAAACTGATATATGACTCCCTTTTTAACCAGCGGTTTGAATACGGCAGACGAAAAGTGCAGTACGATGGCACAACTTCCGGCTTCCTGACTCATGGAAGCGTGACCGTTGCCGGGGGCAGTCAGGATCACGTCATCCTCATAGAGAAGTCTGTTTTCTGTGCCGCGGCAGTACGCTTGTACACCGTGAAGCAGGATGCTCATTTCGTATTCATCCTGATGCCAATGATATCGATAATTCATAAGGTCATGCGCAAAGCATGAGATGTGGATGTTATCGCGCGGAAGGTTGAGCTCGTAGTTTGCGGAATCCATTTTTGCACCCCAAATCCAAATATTTTCCCTGTGGCAAAAATTCGGGAAATCTTTCACTCGGAATTCACTGACTTTAGAATAATCCAAAAAACTTGTTGTGTCAAATCAAATTTGCGGATGAATGCGAGAGACTGTTAGGCGAAATGCACAAGAAATGATCTTGGCAATTGACAAACTATACAGGGAAAATATTTGGACGATTTTGCTGAGATAATTGCGATTTTTCTGTCAAATGCGGAAGGATTCAAACCGAAATCGGCAAAAAACCTGCAAATATTTGCAGCGACAAAATAAAAATGTTCTGTTAAGATAGAGTCACAGCAAGCCCCTGCCCGGGCAGCAACGAACTTCGGATCAAGAAAAATATGATAACATAACGGAAAGGGAAAACACTTATGAATACTCAAATGATCATCTGTATGGTGATCTTTGCGGCGACCCTCGTCAGCTATATGCTGAACAAGATCCCAATGTGGCTTACCGCAATGATCTCTCTCGCTGCTCTGTACTTTACCGGCTGTATTGACGCGAATGGTGCGCTGGCTGGGTTCTCCAATGTGAACACTCTGCTGATGGCGACCATGTTCGTTGTTGCGGCTGGCTTCCGCCGCACCTCTGTGGTCGATGGTATGTGCAATGGCATTATGAAACTGACCCGTGGCAGCTTCAAAACTGCGTACTTCGGTTACATCCTCATCGCTGTCCTGCTGGCAAACTTCATTGCCAGTCCGATGGTCGTCTACGCCATTGTCAGCCCGCTGCTGGCTGCTCTCTGCGATAAGACCGGACACAGCCGTTCTCAGTATATGTTCCCTGTCATGGTTGTCTGCGTATCCTGCTGCGGCATCCTGCCCTTGGCAACTGCGATCCAGATGGCGGGTCAGTACACGGGCTTCCTTGAGACGTACGGCTTTGCGGATCTAAGCATTCGCGCCATTGACTTCACCATTGGTGTCTGGCCTGTCCTTGTCGTTGTTCCTCTCTGGGCGTTGTTCCTTGGTCCCAAGTTTACTCCGAAAGAACCCATCATCCCCATTGAAGCACTGGAAGAGAAAAAGTCCGGCAAACAGGCTGCAAAGCTCAGCCCTGTGGTCGATAAGATCGGTATTGTCATCTTCTTCGCAACCATCCTCTGCCTCATCTTCTCCTCTCAGCTCCATCTCGCAACCTGGGCGGTCGCTCTGGTCGGCAGTT
This sequence comes from Bacteroides uniformis, assembly GCA_963615155.1. Classification (GTDB taxonomy): domain Bacteria; phylum Bacillota; class Clostridia; order Oscillospirales; family Ruminococcaceae; genus Faecalibacterium. The sequence goes on from CAVEGP010000112.1 coordinate 3,895, forward strand.
TACTGATGGTCCTGTTCGGCGTGGTCGATTCCAAATCTGCTCTGCGTGATATCCCCTGGGATATGCTGATGCTCTTTGTCGGTTCTCTGGCTCTGGGTACTGCTCTGACCAACACTGGTGCAGGCGACCTGATCGGCAACGCTCTGGCAAGTGTTGTTGGCGGCACCCACAACAACTACGTCCTCGGCGCGCTCTTCTTCATCGTTCCGTTCCTGCTGACTCAGTTCATGCTGAACCGCTCCGTCTCTGCTGTCTTCATCCCTATCTGCCTGCTGACCTGCTCCGCTCTGGGCGCAAACCCCATCGGTCTGGTCCTGCTGGTCAACGCAGCATCTCTGACTGCGTTCCTTACCCCGATGGCCACCCCGGCCGTTCCCATGTGCATGGCCGACGGAGGCTATGACCTCAAGAGCCTGTTCAAGAGCGGTGCGCTCATCACCCTCATCCTGCCGTTCATCTACATCTTCTACACTATGACCGTTTTCCCGGCTTTCTAAACAGGAGAAGGGAGCAATTGAAATGACGCTGGAAGAAAAAATCGCGATGGCGAACCAAGTCCGCAGCCGTGACCGGTTCGGCTCGGTCAGCCCCGAAGAGCTGGCCGCTCTGCCCGGCACCGAAAAGGAACTCTGGGTCAAAACGGCGGATGGCCGCAACGTCCATGTCTTTGAGGAACGCCCGGACGACCTGCCCGAAAAGGCGGCTCTGCTGCTGAACTTCCACGGTGGCGGCTTCATCAAGGGCCGCACCGACCGTGACCGCCGCTACTGCTGCACTCTGATAGAGCGGCTGAACTGCCTCGTCTGGGATGTGGATTACTGCCTCGCTCCGGAAGAACCCTTCCCGGCGGCAGCCGAAGAAAGTTACGGCATTGCGGAGTATGCCTTCGACCATGCCGAGGAGCTGGGCATCGACCCGAAGAAAATCATTTTGGCAGGACACAGCGCAGGCGGAAACCTCGTGGCGGCGGCCTGCATCAAAAATGCAGCGACGAACAAGCTGCATCCCTGCTGTGTGCTGATGGAGTATTTCCCGGTGGATAATACCGTTGACCCCATCGACCGCCTGTCGTCGGAGCTGAAACAGGACCCCTTCTGGGTCAAGCGTTCGACCACTGAAAAGCTGTACACCGATTTCTATGTCGGCGATGCAGACCCGGCACAGCCGCTCTGTTCGCCCATCAAGGCGAGTGAAGACGTGCTGAAAACTTTCCCGGACTGCCTGATTTTGTCGGCAGGAGAGGATAGCCTGCGCGACGACACCGAGGCTTTCGCGCTCCGCCTGATAAAGGCTGGCGTCTGTGTGACGGCTCAGCGCATCCCTGAGGCGATGCACGGTTTTACCACCAACCGGACACCCGGCTGGGAGCGTGCGTTAGAAATCCATTGCAAATTCTTCCAACAACATTTATAATAGAATAACGTAACAGGAGAAAAGCATTATGAAAATTACGGACGTAAAGCTGCGGTTTGCGAAGCACTATCTGTTCGTGCAGGTCTATACCGATGCCGGTATCGTAGGTCTGGGCGAGGCTGGCAACTGGGGCTATCTGCAGGCAACGGCTGCGGCAATCGAGAAGTTCGCGGATTACCTCATCGGCAAAGACCCTTTCCGGATCGAGGACTTCAACCAGAATTTCCTGCGGTCGGTCTACTTCCGCGGCTCGGTCATCATGAGCGCGATCTCGGCCATCGATATCGCCCTCTGGGATATCAAGGGCAAGGCTCTGGGTGTTCCGGTGTATGAGCTGCTGGGCGGTAAGACCCGTGATAAGGTGCGTGTCTATGCGTCGGTCATGCACATCACTGAAGACCGTCAGAAGCTGGCGGAACAGTATCAGCAGTTGCAGCAGATGGGTTTTACGGCCGCAAAGATCTTCTGCAACGGTCCCACCAGTTCCCCGGACGGCAAGGGCGAGTTCTACTCCAGTCGTATCGAACGGGAAGTGGAGAAGATTCGCGTTTGCCGTGAGGCAGTTGGTCCGGATTTCGACTTCGTGCTGGAAGTCCACCGCGGCATGACCCTGCCGGAGGCAGTCGCCTTTGGCCGTGCCGTCGAACCGTACCGTCCGATGATCCTGGAAGACCCTGTGCCGCCTGATAATGTGGATACGATGGCGGAAGTCGCAAGCAAGGTGGGCGTGCCCATCGCAACCGGTGAGCGAGCCATCGATCTGCGGGAATTTGAGGTTCTGATGGCACGCCATGCCTGCCAATATGTTCGTCCGGATGTCTGCGCGGTCGGCGGCATCACCACTAGCAAGAAGATCTGCGCGCTGGCTGAAGCTCACGATGTGCTGGTTATCCCGCATAACCCGCTTGGACCGGTATCTACGGCGGCATGTTTGCAGATTTGCGCATCAATCCCAAACCTTGGGATTCAGGAGTTGCCCGGCTTCTGTCTGAATGGTGCGGAGGACAAGATGGTGAAAGATCCGCTCCGCTTCGAGAATGGCTGTATGCTCATCCCCGAGGCTCCCGGTATCGGTGTCGAGCTGGCGGACGACGCAGAAGAGCTTTATCCTGCAAATGAGCGCGGCAGCAATGCCGCACGCCGTGCCTTTGACGGCTCGGTGAAGGACTGGTAAAAAACTGAAAGAAATGTGAGGGTAAAAAATGCCAATTGGAGTTTTGACGAATTGTGCCGCTGTGCTGCTCGGCGGTCTGCTGGGAACAGGTCTGGGAAAGGTTTTGCCGCAGGGATTAAAAGACAACCTGCCGACCCTGTTCGGGTTCTGTTCGATCGCGATTGGCGT
>CAVEGP010000113.1:0-6404 GCA_963615155.1 Bacteroides uniformis
GTTCAGTACCGGACGCATCCTGCTGGGATTCCTGCTGGGGGCAGTGTCCAGCGTTCTGCTGGCAGTGGCGGCTGAAGGTTCGGATTGGGTGGAGGCGTTGCTTTCGCCTGTGATGCAGCTTGTCAAGGCAACGCCCGTCGCAAGCTTTATCATTCTGGCATTGGTCTGGGTCAGCGGCTCGTCGCTGTCTGTTCTGATCAGCTTTCTGATGGTGCTTCCCGTCCTGTACGGCGCAGTCCGGACGGGCATTGAGGGCGTGGATGTGCAGCTATTGGAGATGGCGAAGGTGTTCCGTCTCCCGCTGGGGAAACGGCTTCGTGCCATCTGGCTTCCGGCTGTCCTGCCCGCATTCCGGCAGGGGTGCAGCGTTGCGCTGGGCATCTGCTGGAAAAGCGGTGTGGCGGCAGAGGTCATCGGGCTTCCGGACGGAAGCATCGGAGATGCGCTTTATCGGGCAAAAATCACCCTTTCCACCGGAGAGCTGTTTGCATGGACATTCGTCATCATCGTGCTGAGCGGTGTTTTCGAGAAGCTGTTCATGGCTCTGCTTGACCGTGCGGTGGCGAAAGCTCTGGGCGAGGAGGTGTCCGCAAAATGAACAAAATGGAGATAAAAGACCTTTCTAAACGATTTGGAAAGAAAACGCTTTTTGAAAATTTGAATCTCACCGTTGACCGTCCGATGATTTTATGGGCGTCCAGCGGATGGGGCAAGACGACCCTGCTCCGCATCCTGATGGGATTGGAAGCTCCCACCAGCGGCACCGTGTCGGGAATGGGGAAAGTAGGCGCAGTTTTTCAGGAGGATCGCCTTTGCCCTCAGTTGAATGCAGTACAGAATGTTGAATTGGTGCTGGAAAATACAAAAATGGACTACAAAGAGCAAATTGAAGCGGATTTTCAACAGCTTGGATTCGACAAGGCGGCCTTGGAACTGCCCGCACGGAAGCTTTCGGGCGGGCAGAAACGCCGGACGGCTCTTCTGCGTGCGGTCTGGGCGGAAAGCAATATCCTTCTTCTGGATGAGCCGTTCACAGGAATGGACCCCGAAACCATGAAAAAAGCAGCGTCCCTGCTAAAGGCACGCTGCGGAGAAAAGCCGGTTTTGCTGGCGACCCATGATCGGGAAGCCATCGAAGAGCTCGGCTGGACGGTGATGGAGCTAGAGCAGCTCGGCTAAGATGCTGTTCTGGACGATCAGCCCGGCGGGAGTCAGTGAGAGGGTTTTGCCGTCGAAGCGGGCGTAGCCGTTCTTCACACAGTTTTGCACAAAAGCCAGTTGCCGGGTGGAAAACTCGATGCCGAACTTGGCTTTGTACTCCGCAAGGTTCAGACCCTTCCGGAGACGAAGCTGCAAGATCAGATAGTCCTCTGCGCCGCATCCGCCATCCAGAACGGGGGCAGCGTTGTCGTTTAAGAATGCGTCAGTATCAGAGAGATAATAGAACCGCCTGTCCCCCATGCAGGAATGCGCCGCTGGACCAAGACCAAGATAATCACCGCAGTTCCAGTAAATGAGATTGTGCTTACCCTCATAGCCGGGTTTGGCGAAGTTGGAAATTTCGTATTGCTGGTAGCCATGATGCTCCAACTGCTCGACGGCGTAAAGATAAAAGTCGGCGGCATCATCCGGTGAAGGCAGACCCTCGGGTGGGTTCTTGCCGAAGGCGGAATCCGGTTCGATCTTGAGCAGATAGGCTGAAATGTGAGTCGCGCCGCCCTCTTCGATCAGCTCCAGTGTCTCGTCGAACTCGGTTTGCGTATAATGGGGCAGAGCCAGCATGATGTCGCCGCTGATGTTGCGGAAGCCTGCGTTTTGTGCGGCTCGAAACGCGGCGCGTGCCTGCTTTGCGGTGTGCGGACGCCCTAATGCTTTCAGCTGAGGATCCCGAGCGGACTGGATGCCGAAGGAGATGCGGTTGACGCCTGCTTTCCGAAATGCCAGAAGCTTTGCTTCATCAACGGTCTCGGGATTGGCTTCGAGCGTGATCTCAGCGTCCGGCGCAGGCTGTGCGGCTGAAATGAGCCGTGAAACATCCGCAGGGGCGAGCAGGCTGGGAGTCCCGCCGCCGAAGTAGATCGTGTCCGGACGGAGCGGCGTGTCCGGCGAAAAGCGGTTCAGCTCCCGCAACAGTGCATCCGTGTACTCCGTTGGAACGCCCCGTTTTCCGGGCGCGGAATAGAAATCGCAGTAGCGGCATTTGGAAAAACAATAGGGAATATGCAGATAAAGCCCAAGAGACATAGAAAATCACAGCCTTTTTCATGAAACGTTCATTTCTATGCAGTATACTATATTTCACAGACCGGAGCAAGGCGAAAGAAAGATTCGCGCAGACTCCGATGGAAAAACGACTGGAGGAATTCCACAATGGATTACAGAAATTATGACCGCGGCTATGCGGAACCGTCGATGAATGCGGCGGACTATATGACCCGCACCTACCGCTGGATGACCTGCGGGCTGCTCATCACCTTCGCAATGGCGTATCTGACCGCAACGACTCCGCTGATCTATCTGGTGGATTCGCTGTATCTGGTTCTCACGATCGCAGAGCTGGCACTGGTGTTCGTCCTCAGCTCCCGTGTACAGAATATGTCGCTTCCGGCGGCACGGGCGGTTTTCTTCGGATACGCTTTGATCAACGGCATGGTGCTGAGTTACTATTTTATCGCATTCTCGGTCGGTACGCTGGTGATGGCCTTCCTTGGCACGGCAGTGTATTTCGGACTGATGGCGTTTTACGGTTCGACCACTCATAAAGACTTGACGGGCTGGGGTCCTCGTCTGATGATGGCTCTCGTTGCCCTCATCGTGACTGGTCTGATCGGAAGCCTGTTTGGTCTGGGCTTTGGCAGCACGGTGCTCTACTGCGGCATCGGTCTCATTGTTTTTATGCTGCTGACCGCCTATGATACCCAGAAGCTCCAGCAGATGTACGCCTACTATGCAGGCGATGCAGAGCTGGCAGAAAAGGCATCCATCTATGGCGCACTGACCCTCTATCTGGACTTCATCAACATTTTCCTGTATGTCGTCCGTCTGCTGGGTAACAACAGCCGCCGCAACTGATCTTCCACAGTATCTCAGGAGCTTTCCGGAAACGGAAGGCTCCTTTTTTGTGTGCAGAGCTGAATAAATTTCCCGTTAAAATCGCACACTACAATCAGAGCAGAACATACACAAACGATGGATTGGAGTAAACGAACCATGGAACAGATCAAAAGGTTTCTGCGGGAGAAGGGCTTTGCGCTGGCTCTGCTTGCCTGTCTTTTGGCGGCGGCAGCAGCTGGAGTCTGGGCTGTCCGCACCGTCCGTGACGAGCTGAAGCGGAGCATTGAGAAAAGCGAGGATCCCGCCAGTGCTGCGCAAGGCATCGACGAAGGAATTCAGATCATCCCGGAGGAGGAATATGAATGGCAGCAGGAGACCACCGAGGCTGCAAACAGCGTCAGCAATGTCCCCAAGTCAGTGTCTGGTGCGTCGAGCGCACCGCACGCCGCATCGTCATCCTCTTCTGGTGTGTCGTCTGGCTCTGGTTCGGTGCGCGAACCCTCCGCACTGCGCACCGACTCCGCACCTGCCAGCAGCTCGGCTGCGCCTGTGTCCACGCAGCCTGTCTCGGGTCGTATCTTAAACGGCTACAGCGGCGACGAGCTGGTCTATAACAAGACGCTGGGCGATTGGCGGACACACAACGGCATCGACTACGCCTGCGAAAAGGGCAGCACCGTCTTTGCGCCTGCGGCGGGAGAGATCGTGACGGTGGGCAGTGACGGCAACTGGGGTCAGGTGATTGAGATCAAGGACAGCGCAGACCGGATCTGGCGGCTCTGCGGTGTCTCAGCCGCAAATGTGACGAAGGGCGATACGGTGGATGTGGGGAAACCGCTCGGAAAAGCCGACAGCGTTAGCTGCGAGTGTGCTGAGGAAAGTCATATCCATCTTGAGGTCAAACAGGACGGAAACTATTTTGATCCGGCAAAGCTGATGAACTGAAACGAAGAAGCGGAAACCGACGGCAGAGCTATTTTCAGGCTTTGCCGTCGGTTTTTGCGCGGAAAAAACAAAAAACGAGCAAGCCGGATTGAAATTGAAAGCCGATTCTGGTATGATACGAACAGGAAATTGTAAACGATTTTAGGATTCATGGGGGAACGTGGATGGCGAAAGTTCTGATTATAGGTGCAGGTGCGGCTGGTCTGATGGCGGCGGGCGCAGCGGCGCGGATGGGACATCAGGTGACGGTGCTGGAGCATACCGAAAAGCCGGCACAGAAAATTCTGGTGACCGGAAAGGGTCGCTGCAACGTAACGAACGATTGCAGTGCCGAGGAATTTCTGCATCATGTCCGGACGAATCCGCGCTTTTTGTATTCGTCACTGGGGGCGTTTCCTCCCGCTAAGACGATGGAGTTGTTCGAGTCACTGGGCGTGGAGCTGAAGGTCGAGCGGGGACGGCGGGTGTTTCCGGTGTCGGACAAAGCCGAGGAGATCCGGCAGGCGCTTCTGCGATATGCGCAGGATGCCGATATTGTGCAGGACGGTGCAAAAAAGCTCCTGCTTGAGCCGCTGACGCAGACAGGACCGGAAGAACCGGCAAAGCCGGAAAACCCGCGCCACCCGAAGAAAAAGAAGGAAGGTCCGGCTTATCGCTGTGTGGGCGCGCGGGGAACATCCGGTCGGGAACACCGCGCGGATGCGGTATTGGTGGCAACGGGCGGTCTGAGTTACCCGACCACTGGCTCAACGGGCGATGGCTATCAGCTGGCAAAACAGGTCGGGCACAGCATCGTTGAGCCTGTGCCGAGTCTTGTCAGCCTTGTCAGTCATGATCCGGACTGCAAAAAGATGATGGGTCTTGCCCTGAAAAACGTTACGCTGACCCTCTTTGAGGATGACAAGGCGATCTTTGATGAACAGGGTGAGATGCTGTTTACCCATTTCGGCATCAGCGGTCCGCTGACTCTCAGTGCGTCGAGCCATCTGGGAGATATGAAAAAGCACCGGTACTATGCGGAGATCGACCTGAAGCCTGCTCTGAGCGAAGAACAGCTCTACGACCGTATCACACGGGATTTTGGTCTGTTGGCAAATCATGCCGCACAGGGCGCGCTGGTGAAGCTGCTGCCCTCCAGTATGCAGCCGGTCATGGTGGCGCGCTGGGGCATCGATCCGGCGACCAAGGCGAACCAGATCACCCGAGAGCAGAAGCGGGAGCTGGTGTGTCTCTGCAAGCACTGGACCGTCCCCATCGACGCGCGTGGAGATCTTGCCCATGCGGTCATTACGGCGGGCGGCGTCTCTGTGAAGGAAATCGACCCCAAGACCATGCAGAGCAAAAAAGCCGAGGGATTGTATTTTGCAGGCGAGGTGCTGGATGTGGACGCTTATACCGGCGGCTACAATTTGCAGATCGCGTTCTGTACGGCACAGGCGTTTGCTAATAATCTGGATTGAACCTCTCAGGTCGCTTCGCGTCCAGCTCTCCTGGTAGGAGAGCCTTTGGCAAAAAAGAAAAGCTGCGAAAGCCTCCCCTCAATAGGGGAGGTGGCATTGCGTAGCGATGACGGAGAGGCTGTTAAAAAAGGAGAATCAACATGATTTCTGTTGCAATTGATGGACCTGCTGGTGCGGGAAAATCAACGCTGGCACGTCGTCTGGCTTCGGAGATGGGCTATATCTATGTGGATACGGGAGCAATGTTCCGCGCCATCGGTCTGTACGCGCTTCGCGCAGGAAAAGACCCCGATGACACTGCGGCGGTAAACGCCCTTCTGCCCGAGATCGAATTGCGTCTGGCGACCATCGACGGCGCACAGCACATTTATTTAAAGGAAGAGGATGTCAGCGATGCCATCCGCACCAACGAGGCAAGCATGGCGGCTTCGGCAGTTGGCAAGAACCCTGCAGTGCGTTCCTTCCTGCTGGGGATGCAGCGGGATATGGCAAAATCTCAGAACATCCTCATGGATGGTCGTGACATCGGCACGGTCGTCCTTCCGGATGCGACGGTCAAAATTTTCCTGACCGCAACGCCGGAAGCCCGAGCGACCCGTCGCTGGAAGGAGAATGTCGCAAAGGGCGACAATACTCCGTATGAGGAGGTTCTTGCAGACGTAAAGCAGCGGGATTATCAGGACACCCATCGCGAAGCCGCTCCCCTCAAGCAGGCAGAGGACGCGGTGCTGCTGGATACCTCGGAGATGAACTTTGAAGAGAGTCTTGCCGCAATGAAGGCGATCATTGCCGAAAAAGTGAACTGAGGAAGCGCAGATGATACTATATTATAGTTTGCTTCCGTTGGCGTGGCTGGTTTTTCATATCGGCTTTCGGGTGCGGTGCGTTGGACGTGAGAATCTGAAAAAGATCAGAACAAAAGGCTGTATCATTGCGCCGACCCAT
>CAVEGP010000114.1:0-6359 GCA_963615155.1 Bacteroides uniformis
CGCGTTCTGCATCATCTCAACAGCTTTGTCAACGGCTTCCGTGCAGAGGGCGTTCTGAGTGCCATTGATGGCGTTCATGAAAAGTGCCGCTGCGTGCTCACAAAGCGTTATGGTCGTTGCGCCCGGTTCGGGTTCGCGGGGGTTGAGAGGCGAGCTGGTCGCATTTGCTTGTGCAAGTGCGATGCGCATTTCGTGGTAGCCATCAAAGCCCAATGCCCGACAGAACCGGAACACAGTCGCCTCAGCGACCTTGCACTGTTTGGCAAGGGAAGAAATCGAGAGATACTGAGCTTCATCGGCGTGCTGGATCAGATATTCGGCGACAGTACGACCAGATTTTGTCAGAGAGTCCTGCCGGTTCTGCAGAAGCTCCCAAAAATTTGTAGACATGATTTTTTAGCTCCTTTGCTGTGGCTCTCGAGCTGTGATACGGATAGAGCCAATGTTCTTACACCTTCTACTATGAAAAGTATAAAAGAAATTCTGACACTTGGCAAGTGGTGCATTGAACACAAATCAATTGCGCTTTCTGTGCAGAGCATCCAAAAAACGATGCAAGAAGTCATACTTATTTTCTGAAAAAAACTTTCAAGTGAAGAAAAAGAGCAAGAAGACGTTTTTCAAAAACTAAGGGAGGGAACGAGTACTAATTGTCACAAAATAGAAACATATTGAGAAAAAACTGTCGAAAATGTCTGCAGATTGCAAGTATCCAAGATTTTTGTACGGAATGCACAAGAAAAAAATTAAAAATTGTGTAAGCGACCGATGGACAAAATGAAAAATATTTTCTATAATAAGGTCAACACAAGCGATTCACAGAATGATGAATCGAACGGGATCAAGAATAAGGAGAATATGTTATGAAAAAGAATATCTCTCGTCGCTCCTTCCTGAAGGCTGTTGGCATGATGGGTGCGGCAGGCGCACTGGCAGCCTGCGGCGGCAGTTCTTCTTCCGGCACCGCAGCTTCTTCTACTGCTTCTTCCGCAGTTGCGGGTTCTTCCTCAGCAGCGGCAGGCGCAAACATCAAGCTGTGGACATATCCCATCGGTGGCTGGGGCAAGGATGAGACTGTCCAGAATATCATCGCAAGCTTCAACAATAAATATCCCGACATCAAGGTGACGGTCGAGTATCTCGATTACACCAACGGTGACGATCAGGTCAATACCGCCATCGAGGGTGGCAGCGCCCCCGATTTGATCATGGAGGGACCGGAGCGTCTGGTCGCCAACTGGGGCGCGAAGGGCGTCATGGCTTCACTGAACGATTTATGGACTGCTGACGCAAAGAAGGATATTTACGAGTCTGTCGAGTCTGCCTGCAAGAACGATAAGGGAGACTACTACGAATATCCGCTCTGCATGACGGCTCACTGTATGGCAGTCAACATGACGAAGGTCAAGGAAGTTGGCGCAGATAAGTATCTCGACACCGATAAACATACCTGGAGCACGGACAATTTCCTGTCTACAGTCGATGCACTGTACAAGGCTGGCTACGAGAATGTTGCTGCTGTTTACTGCGGTGGTCAGGGCGGCGATCAGGGCACCCGCGCAATCATCAACAACATGTACGGCGGTACCTTTACCGACGACGCTCACACCAAGTATACGGCGGATTCACCTGAGAACATCAAGGCGATCCAGGCATTGTATGATGCGGATGGTATCAATTTTGATGCTTCCATTGTGGGTGGCGACGAGATCACTCTGTTCCGCAATGGTACGCTGCAGATGGCATTCTGCTGGAACATCGCTCAGCAATTGAACTCCGATAACAACGATGCGGGTCTTACCAATGATGGCGACGAGATCATGCCGATGGCATTCCCGACGGACAGTGGTGACCCGAAGCTGTGCGGCGGTATCTGGGGCTTTGGTATCTTTGATAACGGCGATGAAGCTAAAATCGAAGCTGCGAAAACCTTCATCGACTTTATTGCGGCGGATCCCGATCAGGTAGGTGACAGCGTTCTGGCTTCTACTTACTTCCCGGTTCGTGCAAGCGTGGGCGATATCTACGCGGGCAACGATATCATGAGTGAGTACAGCAAGTTCATGAATTATTTGGGCGACTACTACCAGATCACGCCGGGCTGGGCAACAGCTCGTACCGAATGGTGGAACATGCTTCAGCGTGTTGGCACGGGCGAGGACGTTACAACCTCGGTCAATACCTTCGTAGCAAACGCAAATGCAGCCGCAGCTGCTGAGGCATGATCTGAGTTTGCTCTGACAGCGAAGAGCTGAGTATGCCCCTCCCTCGAACATCCCGGCGAGGGAGGGGCATTTTATGTAAAAGAAAGGTCTGGTGATTTTTTTGGCTGCAAAGACTGCAAAAATCAAGGAACCGAAACGCAGCAGCGCATTGGTGCGGCAGGAAACCATCGCTTCCTATCTGTTTCTGCTGCCAAGTCTCATCTTCTTCCTTGGATTCGTGATCTATCCGATGGTTTTGTGCGTGGTGACAAGCTTTTTTGATTCCACAATGAACCGCGCCGATGTCTTTGTAGGGCTGGCAAACTACAAGGAGCTGTTTGCCGACCCTATCTTCCTCGGTGCGTTGAAGAACACCTTCATCATCGTTATTGTTTCTGTTCCGGTCACCTGTGCGTTTTCGCTGTGGGTCAGCTCGGCAATCGTCGATCTGCCCGAATGGGCGACCAGTCTCTTCCGCTGTGTGTTCTATCTTCCGGTCGTTACCGGCTCAGTTGCTGTCACAGTCGTGTGGAAGTGGATGTACAATAATTACTATGGTATCTTCAATTACCTCGGAAAGACGCTTGGTCTGATTGATAAAAACATCAACTGGCTGGGTGATGAGCGGTTCGCGCTGGGCTGCATTATCCTGATCTTATTGACGACCTCAGTTGGTCAGCCCATCGTGTTGTATGTTTCTGCTCTCGGAAATGTTGATCAGTCCATTGTTGAGGCGGCAGAGGTCGATGGCGCAACTGATTTCCAGTGCTTCTGGCGCATCAAGTGGCCAGCCATCATGCCGACGACGCTGTACATCCTCGTCATCACTACCATCAACTCTTTCCAGTGCTTTGCGCTGATTCAGCTGTTGACGAGCGGTGGTCCAAACCACAGCACCGATACCATCATGTACTACATCTACTATACCGCGTTCAAGCTCTACCGCTATGGTTACGGCAACGCAATGGGTGTTGTGCTGGCAGTCATCATTGCCATCCTGTCCGCTGTCCAGTTCAAGCTTGGCAATCAGGAAAACTGAGGGAGGTGTAGAATTATGACAGCAGCAAAAAAACAGAAGCCGTTGAAGCGGCATCCCAGTAAACTCAAGAAAATGAGCGCGTACATGATTTTGACCCTCATCCTCATCAGCATCGTGGCAGTGCTGTTCGCATTTCCACTTTATTGGATCATTACCGGCTCGTTCAAAACGGGCGCGGCGATCAACTCGACCACACCGGAATGGTGGCCGAGTCAGTGGGTGCTGACGAACTATCAGAAGCTGTTTGCGGGCAAGAGCGCTCCGCTGTGGCAGTTGGCGATCCCGTTTAGTTCCTCGTTCAGCTCCACAGGAGATCCTGTTTATTTCTCTGTCGGTCCGACGGTTCCGGCAGCAATCCGCTGGATGGTGAACACCGTGTTCATGGCAGTTATGTCCATGATCCTGACCTGTATCACCGCTGCAATGGCTGGCTACGCACTGGCAAAGAAACGTTTTGTTGGTCGCAAATTACTTTTTACACTTATCGTCTGCGCAATGGCATTGCCCAAGCAGGTCATTTTGATCCCTTTGTTGCGTGAAATGTCTGCCCTGAATCTTTACAACACCATCTGGGCGGTCATTTTCCCCATCGTCGGCTGGCCGTTCGGAGTATTCCTGATGAAGCAGTTCAGCGAAGGCATCCCCACCGAAATGCTTGAAGCTGCCCGTATTGACGGCGCAAGTGAGGCACGCACCTTTATCAGTGTTGTGCTCCCGATGGTGAAACCAGGCATCGGTGCATTAGCGATCTTCACCTTCATCAATAGCTGGAACGATTACTTCATGCAGTTGATCATGCTGTCCAGCACCAGCAATCTTACCATCTCGCTGGGCATTGCAAAACTGCAGGCGGAGAACAGCACCGACTTTGGTCTGATCATGGCAGGCGCGGCTCTGGCGGCGGTTCCGATCATCATCATCTTCCTCATTTTCCAGAAGTATTTCACCAAGGGCATCGCAATGGGTGCTGTTAAGGGATAAAAATAGGAGACAACGAATCATGAAAGATATCAAAAAATATCAGGGCGTTATTCCGGCTTTCTATGCCTGCTATGACAAAGAGGGGAACATTTCGGTTGAGGGCGTCAAGGCTTTGACCCGTCACCTCATTGCAAAGGGAGTCAAAGGTGTGTATGTTGGTGGGTCTTCCGGTGAGTGCATCTATCAGCATCCGGATGAACGAAAAAAACTGCTGGAAGCGGTTATGAGCGAGGCCAAGGGCAAAATCACAGTCATTGCGCATGTTGGCTGCAACAACACCGCCGATAGTATGGAGCTGGCCGCACATGCCGAGAGCGTTGGCGTTGACGCCATTGCATCCATTCCACCCATCTACTTCCATCTGCCGGAATACGCGATCGCAAAATACTGGAACGACATGTCCGCAGCTGCCCCCAATACTGAGTTCGTCATCTATAATATCCCGCAGCTGGCAGGTACAGGTCTGACGATGAGTCTGCTGCGCGAGATGCTGAAAAACCCCAACGTTGTGGCAGTCAAGAACAGTTCGATGCCGACACAGGATATTCAGATGTTTAAGGATGCCGGAATTGCCGCCCGCGGCGAGGGCAACTTCGTGGTTTTTAACGGTCCGGATGAACAGTTTGTTTCTGGTCGTGTCATCGGTGCGGATGGAGGAATCGGCGGCACTTACGCCGTCATGCCTGAGCTGTATCTCGCAATGCATAAGCTTATCGATGAGGGCAAAATCGAACAGGCGAGAGCCATTCAGTACGACGCTGACCGTATCATCTATAAGATGTGCGAGGCGCACGGCAACCTGTACGCAGTGCAGAAGGAGATTCTTCGTCGGATGTATGGTCTTGAGCTGGGCGGCGTCCGCGCACCGATGCCCGACCTCATCCCGGAGGATGAACCCATCGTTGCCGAAGCACAGGCAATGATCGAAGCTGCCATCGCAAAACTCTAAAACTGAAAAAGCACCCCTCTCCATCTCTTTTTCACAGAGGGGAGAGGCGGGTGCTTTTTGTGGTTTCCATATTATATAACAAACAGGAGAAAATCATACTATGATCTGCGATACTCTGGAGAATCTGAACCGATACCGAGGCATCCACAAAAACTTTGACACAGCCATCGACTATCTCTTTGCTTACCTTTTGACGCATGACCTGACGGAGCTGCCGCTGGGATGTACCGAAGTGGACGGCGAGAATGTTTTAATCAATGTGATGGAAGCGGAACTACATCCGGATGAAGATTCTCATCTGGAATATCATCATAAATACGCCGATTTGCAAATTGATCTGAACGGAGGCGAGGGATGGGGCTTTACGACCGATTCCGGTGTTGAGGTCGGTAAGTTCAGCGGGGATGTCGGATTCCGCGACAGTGCGGATGTTGTCAGCGGTTCGCTGGGAGGAGGACGATTCGTTCTGTTCTTCCCAGGCGAGCTGCATCGTCCCGGCGTGGCTCGTCCGGAGTGTACCCATGTCCGCAAGGCAGTCATCAAAATCAAGATGGAGGGTTAAAGGATGGACAAGGAAAAACTATTTGCTCAGATCAAGGGTGGACTGATCGTAAGTTGTCAGGCACTGGAAACCGAGCCGCTGTACACGAAAGAGGGCGGGGTGATGCCTCTGATGGCAAAGGCTGCGGCGATGAGCGGTGCAGTCGGCATCCGCGCAAATACGGTACGCGACATCACCCAAATCAAAGAAGTGGTCGAGCTGCCCGTCATTGGCATTATCAAGAAGGAGTATCCTCCCTGTACCATGCACATTACCGTTACCATGAAAGAGGTCGATGAGCTGGTGGCATGCGGCGTGGATATCCTTGCAGTGCAGGGCACGGCTGCGATCCGTCCGGATGGATCGACTTCGGCGGAATTTATTCGTGCAATCAAAGCAAAGTATCCGGATCAGCTTCTTATGGCGGACTGTGACAATTTTGAGAACGCAATGATCTGCGCAGAGGCTGGTGCGGATTTTGTCGGTACGACCATGCGCGGTTATACGCCAGAAACGAAGGGAATCGATGACATTGACTTTGAGTTTGTTCATAAGCTTGCCACCGAGTGTCCGGCGAAGATCATTGCGGAGGGGCACATTCACTATCCGGAGCAGGCGGTCAAGGCGTTGGAAGCAGGTGCGTTC
>CAVEGP010000115.1:0-6009 GCA_963615155.1 Bacteroides uniformis
ATATCATACTCGCCGCCAATTTTCCACCAAAGATACCAAACGCCCCCGATCCTTTTGTGAATCGGGGGCGTTTGGTATGTAACAAAAGAAGAAAATCAAGCTAATTTCAGAACGCCTGCCTGCGTCAGACGCTTGCGGAGCAGTGCGCCGACAACGCAGGAAATGACGACCTTCGCAAGGTCGAAAGCGATGAACGGGTAAACACAGACTGCCATTGCGTAGCTCAGCTCACACTGCATCTGAATGACGAACCACGCCGTACCGAACGCATAGCTGACAGCAATGCCCAGCACAAGACCAATGCCGGAGACAATGGGGTTGCCCTTGCTCTTCTCAACGAAAAGACCGCCAATGAGTGCCATCGGCAGGAAGCCGATCAGATAGCCACCCGTCGGACCTGCCAGCTTTGCCAGACCTGCGCCGTATCCGGAAAAAACAGGGATGCCGACTGCGCCCAGTGCCAGATAGATGGCAACACTCAGCGTACCGAACTTCGGACCAAGCAGCCAGACCGTCAGGCAGATGACAAGGTTCGTCAGCGAGATGGGAACTGCGCCGATGGGAACGGACAGCGGACCAAGAACACACATAACTGCAGCCATCAACGCAGTGACCGCCATCTGGTAGGTCGTAATTTTTTTGTCTTGCATAAAGCACCTCTCACACATCAAGTTCAGATTTGGTTTTCACTGGTGACAGTATACTCTGTGACCTCGCATAAGGTCAACACAAAATCTTCCAGATGGTTTACAATCGTAAAAACCTTGCAAATCATCGCAAGAACTTTTATAATAGGAGAACAATGCCGAAAGGAGAACTGTATATGGGTGGAGGACATCTTTCCCGACCAGACTTCGGAATGCCGCAGCCGGATCCATCTTATCCGCTGACCGAATTCTATCTCTTATTGCAGCGCACGCTCGACCGTTCCGGTGTGTTTACCCTGCCCGCCCTTTATGCGGGCTTTCAAGCTCCGGCACGACGCATCTATCCGGATGAAGCAGCCGACTATCTCATCTTGTCCGAGAAGGAGCAGACCGGCTTGACCCGTCTGCTTTCTGCCGGACGGTTTCAGATCCTGTACAGCTCCCTGCATGTTGCGCCGGACGGCACACCTGCGGCTCTGCTGCTGACCGAGGAATGCAGCCGCACCGTCTGCGCTGTCCAGCTTCTCCCACCGTTTTTGTGGGACGAGCCGCTTTCTCCTATTCCGGACAGCCCGATGACCCTGACTCTGACCCTGACGATGCAGGATCTTGAAGCCATCGACGCCGACCCGACCGCACTGGGACGCCGTCTCACCGAGAATCCTGCCGGAAAGCACTGGATTCGCCACCCGAGAGCCGAGGCTTATCTTGCCCGACAGGTCGCCCTGTTCCAGCGCATCTACCGAAAATAACTGTTTCCCATCCGATTTGGGAAAAATCATCAATTGTTCTTCCGTGACGCAATAATGCGGACAACTGACCCGTATATAGGGTGAGCGTTCCGCCTGTACCGAGACTCCGCTTCTCGGAAGACCAAAGGAGCATAAAACTTATGGGACAGCTACCAAAAGAAACTGTTTTCGCGCTGGCGGTGAAGAAGTACAGCGATGCGGTCTACCGTACCGCCGTCCACAACTGCCTCCGCACCGCTGACGCAGAGGATGTGGTGCAGGATGTATTTGAAAAGCTCTTGTCTTATGATGGCCGCTTTGAAAGTGAGGAGCACCTCAAAGCATGGCTTCTTCGGGTCGCGATCAACCGCTGTCGGGATCTGACCCGCTCCGCCCGCCAAAAAGACACGGAACTGGACGAAAACCTGCCCGCGCCCGACAACTTTACCGATGGCAGCGTGCTGGATGCGGTGCGCACCCTGCCCGAAAACTATCGCAATGCGGTCTATCTCCATTATTATGAGGGCTATACCGCTGCGGAGATCGGACGAATGCTGGGCGCACCCACCAATACCGTGTTGAGTTGGCTGCGCCGCGCACGGACACAATTACATACGATGCTGAAGGAGGAGATCGAAGATGAGATGGTATGAATATAAAATGGAAGTAGACGATTTTCACGCTTCGGACGACCTGAAAGCGAAGCTCCTTGCCATGCAGAACCAGCAGACCGCACAGCAGACCGCAATGGAGTTCAAAGCTCCGCCCGCATCACGCTCTGCCCGCAAAAAGCCCATCCGTTTCCCTGCGAAACGGCTCTTCGGGCTGGCAGCCTGCCTTGTTCTCTGTGTCGTGGCGGGCAGCAGCGCATTCAGTGTTCTGTATCTTGGTTCTGGCTCCGCCTCATCTCTGATTTCCAGAAGCTCTCTTTCCTCTGCTGCCAATGGTTCGGCCGATACCGCCATGTACGCAATGGCAAGCAACCCTGAGGTCGCATCCTACAGCGCAGACAACTCCACCAATTCCGCTCTCCTGACAAGCAGCGAGGTAGACAATACCGAGGCGAAAATCGTCTATACCGCAAACCTTTCACTGGAAAGCAAGGACTACGACACCGCTGTTGCCACCCTGAGCGCCGCACTGTCGGATGCAGATGGCTATCTGGAGTCCAGCGATGAATCCACTTACAGTGGTTCGAGTCGCACGCTTTCGCTGACTCTGCGCGTCCCGCAGAATAATTATCAGAGCTTTCTTACCGCCGCAGCCGAGGCGGGCAACCTTGTCAGCAAAAGCGAACAGGCTGAGGATGTCACCAGCCAGTATATCGACCTCGAAGCCCGCATCTCCAATCTAACCGCCCAACGCACCCGCCTGCAGGAATTGCAGGCAAGTGCCGAGACTCTGAGCGACCTGCTGGACATCGAGTCCTCTCTGAGCGATGTGCAGTATCAGTTGGAAAGCTATCAAAGCCAACTGAACTGGTACGCACAGCAGGTTGCATGCTGCACCGTCTACATCTCCCTGAGCGAGGTCAGGGAATACACCCCTGTTGAAGAGGGCTTTGGAGAGCGCATTGTTTCCTCGTTCCGGAGCGGCTGGCTAAACTTTATCGCCGGCATCCAGCAGCTTGCGGTCTGGCTGATCCTGGCATGGCCGCTGTTGGTTCTGCTGGTGATTCTGGCTGTCGACATCCTGCTCTGGCGTCGCCGCAAAGCAAACCGCAAATAATTTTCAGAAAATCCTTGACATCCACCCTGAGTTGTGGTATTATACTTGAGCAGTCAGCGAGCAGCTGACGCAAACAAGTAAATATCGCGGGGTGGAGCAGTCTGGTAGCTCGTCGGGCTCATAACCCGAAGGTCGTTGGTTCAAATCCGGCCCCCGCAACCACTAAGCATCTTGAGTTTTCAAGATGCTTTTTTGTTTTCTCATAGAGAGAGGGCGGTTTCCAGTGTCGGAAACCGCCCTCTCTGTTTATTTTTTCAGATGGAACGACAACGCACCGATAAGGTTTGCGTCATTGCCATATCGGCACGGGACGACCTCCGGTTTTCCAAAGGACACGAAAGGAAACATCGCAAACTGTTCCTCCACGGACTGACGGAGCGTTTCGGTGACCTCTGACCGGGCACTGATCCCGCCGCCGATGGCAAACCGCTGAACATCCAGCACCGACTGGATCGAATAGATCGCCGCCGCGCCATACCGTCCGAACGCCTTGAGCGCGTTCACCGCCTCCGGCTCGCCTCGGTCATAGGCTTCAAAGAACACGATCCCATCCACCCCTGGGAGCGCACCCTCTGCCCCCTTTTCGAGACCATACAGCCGGAGCAATCCTGTTGCCGAGAGATAATTTGCCAGAAAGATCTCATCACCTTCGCTCACCCCACCGGAAACCTTCTTTATGCTCGTCCCGAACAGGGAGAATTCCCCCGCGCCAAAGGTATGTCCCATCCGGACCTCATGGTTCAGCACGATACCGCCGCCTGTGCCTGTGCCCAACACGATCACGACCCCATCCTTCACGTCAGCCAGCGCACCATTCCACGCTTCCGCACTCGCCGCACATTTGCCGTCGTTGGCAACCGTTACCGGAACGCCGAACAGGGCTTCCAGCTTCTCCCCAATGGGGGTATCTTTGATGAAGAAAAACATTCCGCCCGTGTGTGCAATTCCTTTTTCCATGTCGATACGTCCCGGCATAGACACTGCCACACCCTCGAACCGACCTGCGAATTTCTCTTTCAGCGGCGCAACACTTGTCAGCATATGTTCCAGATCCTCACACTGAGAGGCGACCTTTCCCCTCTCCAAAAATGCACCGCTCTCATCCATCAGGGCATATTTCGTGTATGTTCCTCCAAAATCTAGCACCAGATATTGTTTCATTCCTGTGTCCTCCGAGATGTTTTTAGTTTTATTATATCGTTCTTGTTTCTCGATTCGCAAGAACGAATGTACCAAAAAGCAACCTCCCTTTTTGTGCAAAAAGAACACCCACGCATTTCACAGCGCAGGTGTGCTTGGGAAAAATTCTTTATTTCAGAGAAACAGGCTTCTCTGACTTGTTTGCAGTACGGGCATTGGTTTTTCCCTCCGGTCGGATCTCTCCGGCGGCAGTCAATGCCAGCTTGGTAAGGGTCGGACCGACCAACTCATACACCAACACCGAGAAGAGAACAACATTCCGCACCATGTGACCGTCCGACAGCTCCGCCGCCTCGGCTGCCATTCCCAGCGCAACGCCTGCCTGCGGCAGCAGAGTGATACCCAGATACTTCTGAATGTTCTGGCTGCACTTCGTCAGTCGGCAGCTCGTATAAGAACCAGTGATCTTACCCAGCGACCGCGCTGCGATATACACCACACCGATGAGCAAAACCATCGGATTTGAAAGGATCTGCAGGTCAAGCTCTGCGCCAGACAGGACAAAAAACAGGATATTGATGGGCGAGACCCAGCGGTCAAGGCGATCCATCAGCTCATCCGAGGTCGGACAGATATTGCAGAATACCGTACCTGTCATCATACAGACCAGCAGCAGCGAGAAACCGCAGTGGACAGAACCGATCTCAAACGTCACCATCGACAGACCAACTGTCAGCAAAACGAATGCGACCGAAAGGCTCATACGTTTCGAGCGGGAATGGAAATAGATCTCCAACTGATTCAGGCAGAAGCCTGCAATTGCGCCCAGACCCAGCGAGAACACGATCTCAACGATCGGCTCGACAATGACACTAATGATATCCGCGCGCCCCTGTTCCAGTGCGTTCGCGATCCCGAACGACGCCGAGAAGAGCACCAGACCCACCGCGTCATCAATTGCAACAACCATCAGCAGCAGATGCGTCAGCGGACCGTCCGCCTTATACTGCTTGACGACCATCAGCGTCGCTGCCGGAGCCGTTGCCGCCGCAATTGCGCCCAGCGTGATCGCCGACGCCATCGAAATGACGTCCGGACGAAGCAAATGAAGCACCACCAGCGCAGCATCGACCACCAGCGTGGTCACGACTGCCTGCAAAATACCAACCGTGATCGCCTGCTTGCCCATGCTTTCCAGTGAGCTGAGACGGAACTCGTTGCCGATCACGAACGCAATAAAGCCCAGCGCGACCTGCGTGATAATGGAATAGTTGTCCACCTGCTCAAGACTTCCAAAGCCGATGCCGAATCCGCTCAACCCCAGCCGACCCAAAACAAATGGTCCCAGCAGCAACCCCGCCACCAGATAGGATGTGACCGCCGGAAGATTGATGACCTTCGCCAGACGCGACATCAGCAGTCCGGCGATCAGCGCGACCGACAAACAAATCAAAAGTTGTTCCATGTTTTTTGGAGTCTTCTAATACCAAAAGACTCCCGACCCTCCTTACCAGTTTTTCACGAATCAGCGCAGAGTGCCAATTCTCCGCACTTTTTTCAGGAACAAGATGCCTAAAAATTATACTCTTCGTGCAGATAAAAAGCAACAGATTTAAGGGTCGGTGCAAATAAAATTTTCTTAACCGGAAAGCGGTCCGGATTCTGCCAGAAGGGCGTGCCCCTTTACCGAGGAGGAATACTGGAAAGGCCAAGGCGTTGACCTGCACCGGAACACAATGGCGAACTGGATTATTCGGAGCTCA
>CAVEGP010000116.1:0-5997 GCA_963615155.1 Bacteroides uniformis
CCAGCTCTCCACTGAACAGGTCAGCAGCCAGCTTGCTTCCGGAACAGGCATTTTCCGCGCACAGCTATGCGCTTTATTGCCGAGACCACACGACCTCGCCGGATGAGGGCTGGTTTTCTGCTGACCCGACCCGACGGCAGGGCTATCTGACCGATGCCGTCCTCCACAGTTATTGGGGGACTGCTTACGAGACCAACTACGCTCAGCTCTCTGCTCTTGTGGACTCCGTCCTGAACGAAGTTGTCTGCTACGATAACGCTCCCGCCGGAACGAGCTATTTTGCCATCTCGAACGGCACGACCGAGACCAGCGAGAATGTCTGGGGGGCTCCCCTGCCCTATCTCATTGCGGTCGATAGCGGCACCGACCGCAACGCCGACGACTACGAATTCACCCTCCAGCTCTCCACTGAACAGGTCAGCAGCCAGCTTGCTTCCGGAACAGGCATTTTCACCACCGATCTTTCTCCCGAAAGCTGGTTCGGCACGCCGGAGCTAACGCCCTCAGGATATGTCTCTTCTCTTCCTGTCTGCGGACAGACCCTCACCGGAACAGCTCTTCGTCGTGTGCTTGGTCTGCGGAGTGCCTGTTTTACCATCCGGTATCAGGACAATCGTTTTTTCATCACGACCCGTGGCTATGGGCACGGCGTCGGGCTGAGCCAGTGGGGCGCGAAGGCGATCGCCGAACAGGGTGCGTCTTACGCCGATATCTTGGCGCACTATTTCCCAGGCACGGAAATCTGGCACTGAAAAAGGCTCCCGTTTCCGGAAGCCTTAAAGGATTTTATTTTAGCTGAACAACCCTGTCCACCAAGACCATACATCGGACTCTGTCTCGTCGGTCGTTTCTTCGGTAGCCGCAGTCTCAACCTCCTGATCCGCCTCATCGAGGGCAGCGATCACGGCCTCGGTCAAGGCTTCATCAACATCCGCAGCCGTCGCATTCGAATCGGATACGATATACCAGTAGCAGGAGGAACTGCCAATGGAGATGCTCGCGCTCGAGAGAGGGACACGTCCCGCGGAGATATTACCGGCGGGGTCGGAGCAGTAGAACACGCCGTTGGTGTAGTCGGTCAGCAGGACAGCATGGGGCTGACTGCGGTCATAAAGGACGATGCCCTCCGGATGCTCGTTCAAAAGCTGGATCAGCACCTCTGTTTTTTCGCTCTTGTTTGACGGAAGGGTATTGTAGCCGACCTGCATGGATTTGTATGTAAAGCTGTGGGAAAGACCTCCCGACCACGCTGTGGAACGGACACTGTTTTCCGTCACGTCCACCCAGTCGTTCATGCCGTCCAGATAAGCACGCCGCCGAAGCATCATCGCCGCCGAAGTCAGGGTACACGTCCCGCCCCGACTCTGCTTGAAGTAAAAGCCTGCGTCAATGTTCAGATCAACCGCCAGTGCCGCCGGCAAAAACATCGCCATCATCACCAGCGATAAAACAAATGCGGTCAGCTTCCTGCGGAGCGAGTGCTGTGTGGCGTCCAATTTCCGATTCCTCCCAACCTATTTCGTCATTTATTGATATAAAGTATATCAGTTTGTTACCGTTCTGTAAACCTTTTAAAGACTTTTTTCTCAAGATTTACACTTTTAGGAGAAATTCTATGGTGAATCTGCACAAAGATCGTTTCATATTTCAGACAAGTGTCTGAAATACCCGCAATTTTTCTCAGCGGATCGGCGGGGTCTTCCATCTTTTTGCTGTAAAATCTTGGATACATTAGATTTTTTTCTCGCAAATCGCACAGTGTGATTCCAAAAGCCTGTTGTTTTGCAAATTTTCATTCCATATCGGAATCAACTTTCCCGAAATTTCATCATTTATCCGGTCTTTTCTTTTCAGTTATTTTGTAGTATGATGAAGATATGGAATGACAAACGGCGATTTTGTCTCAAAAAAGCTTCTCCCGGAAGCTGAAATGTTGAAAGGTGGAGAACCGTTTTTATGGATGAAAAAGATTTTGAACTGCTCGAAGTCCTCGACGAGACCCGCAACATCACCCATGCAGCCGACAAGCTATACATGACCCAGTCCGCGCTGTCCAAGCGGATCAAATCCATCGAGCAGGAATTAGGCGTCGATGTGCTGCTCCGTTCCCGTCAGGGCATCCGATTCACCCCTGAGGGTGAGAAGGTTCTCGAGCACAGCCGCGCCGCTCTGCGCGAAATGGAAAAGCTCCGCCGCGGGCTGGACGCTATGCGGGGCGAGGTGTGCGGAACATTGAAAGCAGGCATCTCCATCAATTTCTCGTACTATCGTCTGCCCGACATCCTGACGGAATATCACAGCAGCTATCCTCACGTCCGGCTGGACATCGCCACCGGACACAGCCGCCAGCTCTACCAGCAAATGCTGAACGGCAGTCTCGATGTTGCGGTTCTTCGGGGAGAATATCCGTGGGACGGCACCCAGTTCCTGCTCTCGCAGGAAAATATCTGTCTCATCCATGCGCCGCAGTATGAGGGTGTTCCGCTGTCGGATTACCTATACATCGACCATCACACCGATGTTTCGCTGGGTGCGATGATGGCGCGCTGGCGGTACGAAAACGGCATCACCAGCGATGCGGGCAACTTCATCGTAGACAATATCACAGCCTGTCTCGAGATGGTACAGCGGGGGCTGGGCTGGGCACTGCTGCCGGAGATTGCTCTGGGGGATTTCAACGGGTGTATCCATCCCTGCACCTTTGAGAATGGCGAGCTGTTCACCCGACGCACTTCCATCTTCTGCCAGCGAGACGCCGCCGCTCTGCCGCAGGTGCAGCTCTTCATGGATCTGTTGAAGAAACACCGCTGAACGTCAGGAAAGGAGCATCACTGATGGGAAATACCGTTTCACTTATGGAAATGCTGGATGCCCGTGAACGTCGGGTACACCGCCAGCAGACATTGCTGACCGAATATCGCACCCCCCTTGTCTGCTTTACGATGAACATCGCCGGACCGGTCAAGACCAGCCCGCTCATCCGTCGGGGTTTTGCCCGTGGACGGGAGCTGCTGGAGCGGCAGCTCATTCGCTGTAAAATCAACCCGCTCCATGTCGATATCGTGCGGGAAAATACCGGCTGTGAGGCGTTCTACGCACTGGACTCCGACCCGCTGGAGATCAAACGGATCACCACCCTCATCGAGGACAGCAGCCCTCTGGGACGGCTGTTCGACATGGATGTTCTGCGACCGGACGGAAAAAAAGTCGATCGGGAGGAGCTGCATCTCGAGAGTCGCCGCTGTCTCATCTGCGGCGGACCTGCCAAGGCATGCAGCAGCCGACGCATCCACAGCGTCACTGAGCTGCAAGAAAAAACCACAGCGATCCTTACAGATACCCTAAACGAGCTGGATATCCACACCGCCGCACAGCAAGCCGTCCGTGCTCTTCTTTATGAGGTGACGACCACACCAAAGCCCGGTCTTGTTGACCGTCGGAACAGCGGAAGCCACACCGATATGGATTCCTTCACCTTTATGAGCAGCGCGGCTTCGCTGGGGTCGTACTTTGCGTCCTGTGCCCGAGTCGGTCGGGAAACGTCCGACAACCCCGCCGCTGAGACCTTCCGCGAACTGCGTCCGCTGGGCTGTGAAGCCGAAGGCGAAATGCTGGCTGCAACTCATGGCGTAAACACCCACAAAGGAGCGATTTTCTCCATCGGCATCGTCTGTGCCGCATTGGGGCGGCTGAGCCGTGAGCTTTGGAGCGACCCCGCACGGGTCTTGTCCGAAGCCGCCGCCATGACCGCCGGACTGACTGCGCAGGACTTTGCGGGCGTGACTTCCGAAAACGCCGTCACCGCCGGACAGAAGCTCTATGTTGAATACGGCATTACCGGTGTTCGAGGACAGGTCGAAGCCGGACTGCCCGCAGTGCTGGACTACGGATTGCCTGCCTTCGAAAACGGTCTTGCGCAGGGATACGATGTCAACCGTGCCGGATGCGGCGCACTGCTGGCGATCCTTGCCCACAGCACCGACACCAACATCATTGCCCGTTCCAGCCGACAGCGTCAGCTTGCGCTGGTGGAGGAACTGAATGTCCTTCTGAGCAAAACGCCCTATCCGGACGAGACCGTGCTCGCCGCAATGGACGATCGTTTTATCGCAGAGAATCTCTCGCCGGGCGGCAGTGCCGACCTGCTGGCACTTACCTATCTGCTTCACTTCTTCAAGTCGGAGGTCACAGAAGATGTCTGAATATTCAATCTCACAGGTCTATCCCACCGATAAGCGAACGCTGTCCGAGGTGGATGCGCTTCTGGCAAAGGAAGGGA
The DNA here is from genome assembly GCA_963615155.1 of Bacteroides uniformis. Classification (GTDB taxonomy): domain Bacteria; phylum Bacillota; class Clostridia; order Oscillospirales; family Ruminococcaceae; genus Faecalibacterium. The sequence goes on from CAVEGP010000116.1 coordinate 4,280, forward strand.
TCCGCCGTGACGGAAATCTCGACTACATCTGCGCCATGTTCGATGAAAATTATCAGGTCATCGGTACCGGCAGCTGCTTCGGCAACACCCTGCGGTGCTTTGCGGTCAGCAGTGCGCATCAGGGCGAAGGTCTGTTGAACCAGATCATCACTCACCTTATTGAGGTGCAATGCGCTCGTGGAAACATGCATCTGTTCCTCTACACAAAGGTCAAAAGCGCACGGTTTTTCGGCGATTTGGGCTTTTATGAGATTGCCCGTGTCGAAGACACACTGGTGTTCATGGAGAACCGCCGGGACGGGTTCAGCTCCTACCTGCGTTGTCTTGAGAAAACCAAAACCGAAGGCAGATCTGCTGCGCTCGTCATGAACGCGAACCCCTTCACCCTCGGTCATCAATATCTTGTGGAGACAGCTGCCGCCGCCTGCGATACCCTGCATCTTTTCGTTGTCAGCGAGGACGCAAGTCTCGTCCCCTTCTCTGTCCGGAAAAAACTGGTTGCAGAGGGCGTCTCCCATCTGCCGAATGTCATCCTCCACGACAGCGGTCCATACATCATCTCGAATGCGACCTTTCCCAGCTACTTTTTGAAGGACGAAGCCGCCGTGATCGACGGACACGCCCGGCTGGATCTCGCAGTGTTTGCGAAGATTGCCGCCGCACTGAACATTTCCGCCCGCTACGTCGGCGAAGAACCGACCAGTCAGGTAACAGGGATGTATAACCGGATCATGCGCGAACAGCTCCCCAAAGCGGGCATCGACTGTATCGTGATCCCCCGCAAGGAGGTCAACGGCAAAGCCATCAGTGCTTCCACCGTCCGCCAGTGTCTCCAATCCGGTGACTGGGCAACACTGGAAACGCTTGTTCCCAAAACGACCCTTGCCTATTTCCAAAGCTCCGAAGCCGCCCCCGTCTTCGCCCGTATCCGCAACGCCGAAAATGTGGTACACTATTGATCTTCTATCAATCAAAGAATCCCCTGAAGGCGAGTGCCTTCAGGGGATTCTTATCATTTTGCTTTTGTTTTAGCAATCCGGATCAGTATTCAGCAACCATAATGACGATATCAACGCCGAGAGTACTGTAAGTAGCGATACCGTATTTGGTAATCTTCTTATTGCTCTCATCTGCATTATTGTCCTTGATTTGCTGTGCAAAGAATCCCGAAGCATCGCCAGTTTCTTTCGTTGCTCCGTCCATACCGACCGCAACCTTATAGCCATAACCAGAAGCTACAACGCTGAACTTATTGGTCTCCGTACTCAAGCCTGCATCTGCAAGAATTTTCTTTGCGGTCTCTTCTGCCTTCTCCGGATTCCGAGCCAGCTCATACAAACCTGTGACACCAAGCTTCTTCACACCGGAAACCAGCTTTTCCGCACTCTTGGTGGTCGCCTCATTCTCTGTCACGCCACTGTTTGTGCCCAGTTTAGATACTACCTCGCTGGAATAGGTCTTTGCCGACTTGCCGCAGCCGGTAAGGGCAGTGAGTACCATCACACCAACAAGTGCGACAGCAAAGAACTTTTTCAAATGTTTCATGATTGGTAGCTCCTTTCAAATTGTACCCATTGCAATCCCGTAGCAGAATCATCTCTGCCTTTGTTATCACAAAAATATTATAATTTTCACAATTTGTCAAGAGCTTCCACTTTTTTCTGCATCATTCACAAAATCAAGTCATTCTTCTTGTGAAAGCTGCTCGATCTCCAAGG
>CAVEGP010000117.1:0-5855 GCA_963615155.1 Bacteroides uniformis
CCCACTGTGTCGATCTGACCCCCGCCACCATTGAAGCGAACAAGCGTTTCTTCGATGGTAATGAGGCTCTCGTCCCGAAGCAGGCTTACACGATGGGCATTAAGACCATTATGCAGGCACGCAAGGTTCTGGTCGTGGCAAATGGTCTGGGCAAGGCACAGGCAGTCAAGGACGTTGTGACGGGTCCCGTCACCCCCGAGTGCCCGGGTTCGATTTTGCAGATGCACCCCGACTGCACCCTCGTTGCCGATGAGGACGCACTGAGCCTGCTGTAAAGATTCAATAATAAAAAGTCACCTCGAATCAGATCGTTTTCACAGAACAGATTCGGGGTGATTTTTTGTTACGTTTGAAATTTTGATGACTTATATGTCAGTTCTCCAAGTTGCCATGGTCGCAACCAAGTGAGGAATAATGCTCATCTCACCACTCAGCACAAGCTGGACATACTCCAAGGGCTTGTTGTATCGCAGCCAACCCTATCCGCTGTGACGGGGTGTTGCCGTAGTCATCTTCAATGGTGACGCAGTCGATGAAAAGGGGAGGCATCCTTAAACCGGACTTCCACTTGTTTGGGAAGCTCCAGCACATCGGTCAGTGCGCTGCGGATCAACTGGTCAAGTTCCTTTGCTACGGTTGGCAAAGTGCGACCAACATGAGAGCCAAGCAGCAGATAGAGCGGCTTGGGTGGATCAAAGGCAGCACAGCGGAAATGCTGAGACCGGTCCAGAAGATTCAAAGGGAGAATAGAATCTGCGATGCCGAGGTTTGCAAGCTGGCAGAGAATGGAAGAAACTGCTTCACACGCCGCAATGGGAGAAGTTGAGAAAACTTCTTGAAACAGTGCATCCTGCTCTCCGCGCAGGGTAGAACCTTGTTTGGCAAGCAGCTGTGGATGGGGCATGAAATCATGCGGGAGTGGGTCACCGGGCTGCCAGTTGGAGGGGCAATGCTCCGGGGTGAAGCAATAGACCATTTCTGTCAGATCGAGAACATCGCAGTGGAGCAGCGGATGAGTCAGATCTGTGGACAGGAACACACCGAGGTCAGCAGAAGAGTTGCCGAGTGCTTCAAGTGTCTGCTCCTGATTCTGTGCAATGAAGACTAGCGTTAACTCCGGGTGGAGCCTGTGGAATGCAGGCTCCACTTTTTGGCGCAGAGAATCCAGAAACAGCGGATCGCAGCTGATGTAGAGGTGCCCGCCACGTCCGGCATAATAGGACTGGGTGTGCGCAAACATTTCGTTTTCGATGCGCAGGATGTTGCGGGCATTGTTGACAAATATCGTTCCGGCACTGGTGGGGTGCAGGCGGTTGTGCTCACGAGAGAACAGCGGCATCCCAACCATGGCTTCCACACTGCGCAGATGCCGCGAAAGTGCGGGCTGCGCCAGAAAGAACCGCTCCGCTGCTTTGGAAAGACTCTGCTCCTCCACAATGGCGATGAGATATTCCAACACCTTCGTGTCCAGATTGACTTCCTGTACCGTTTGCAGGGCTGTACCAACGACCTTATGTGCGGCACTTTTATTTTTGGCGGGCATTGTAGAGGCACGGACATTTTCCAGTAACTGCGCTACAAAAGGAGAATCGGCAGGCTGATAGCGCGGGTCGATCAGGCGTTCTTCGGTCAGAAGACCTGCCAGATAGTATTCCGATTCGGTCAGGATGTGCCCCAGCGGATAGCGCAGGTGCAGTGTCTGCCGCACTGGCGGATCCAGTGGGCGGTAAACCAGCTCCTCACAGGGGAAGACGTGCGCTTTGCTGACGAGACCAACGCCAACAGCTTGGTGCATCATGGAATCCACGAGCAGAACATCATCTGATTCAAATGCCACGACCGGCTGGAAACCAGATTCCCTGAACAACTGGTCAGCAAGGATGCGGATGCTGTGGCGAGGTCCTTGCAGGACAAAAGGAGTCTCCCGTAGATCACTCAAACGGATACGTTCCTGTTTGGCAAGCGGATGGGCGGCAGGCAACGAGACAAGAAGCTCCTCATAGGCGATGGGAATGTCGGTGGTCTCCGGACTGGAAGCACCTGCGCCAAGGGCAAGATCTACAGTACCGCGCGCAATGGCACCGGGCTGCTCGGTGGCGTAAAGCTCCACAAGGCTCAATGCAATATCCGGATAGCGACGGGAGAACGGATTGTAAATTTTGCTATAAATGGTCGCACCGCGGTTGGGAGCAGTCGCTAGCCGGATGCGTTTGCGGTTGCTGCCAGTGACATCTTTCATGGTCAGGAGCATCCGGTTCTGCTCATCCAGTATTTTCTGGGCGCACTCTACAACATAACGCCCCACAGCGGTAGGATACAAACGGCGACCATACCGCAAAAATAGTGTAGAACCGAAAATTCGCTCACACTCACTCAGAAATTTGCTCAATGCCGAGGGCGAGAGGTTGAGCGTATCGGCAGCATAAGAGAGGTTTCCGTATTCGGCAATGGTGGACAGATAATAGTACTGTTTGGTGTTCAATCCTGTCGCCTCCTGTCTGTTTTCTTCACTATAGCAGGTTTCGGAAGTTTTGACAAGAAACTGTGAGAAAAGTGTTATGAAGATTTTGAAATCTTGGATATCGTAACCGAAGCAAAATCATTGTACACTAGGGTCACAAAGGGAACAGACATGAACGGGAAAGCGATGGATGGAATCATGACAGAATCAAAATATGATCTGCGGAAAGAGCTCCTCTCCCAAATTGAACCGCCGCACATTGGACCAAATCGGTTGGAAGTCGTACCGGATGCAGATCATCTGCAAACGGAGTCGCTGCAATCCGCCATTGATGCGCTGAGTGCTGCGGGCGGCGGCGTACTGGTGTTCCCGGCAGGTGTTTACCGCACAGGAGCACTTCACTTAAAGAGCGGCGTAGAGCTTCATTTTTCCTCCCCCAAGACACAGGTTCAGTTCACACCGGATGATCCGGAAAAAAATTATCCGCTGGTCTTCTCCCACTGGGAGGCAAGCCCCTGTTACAATTACAGCTCCCTGCTTTACGCCTGCGACGCTCACGATATCGCTGTGACGGGCTGTGGTACGTTGGATGGCGGAGCGGACAAGGATCATTGGTGGAACTGGCATCATCAGGTCGAGGATTCGTGGTCAGAGGACAAGCCCGATTTGCAGCTTGCTGACCGCAAGGCTCTGCGCCGGATGAATGAAGAGGGCGTGCCGCTTGAACAGCGCGTTTTCGGTCAGGGGCATTTTCTTCGTCCCAATTTTGTGCAGTTCCTGCGCTGCGAGCGAGTATTGCTGCAAGGCGTGACGCTGCACAACAGTCCTATGTGGCAGTTGAATCCGGTGCAGTGCAAGAGCGTCATAGTGGATGGACTGACCCTTTCGAGCCACGGCTCCAACAACGATGGCTGCGATCCGGAAAGCTGCTCCGGCGTCTGGATCAAAAACTGCCGCTTTGATACCGGCGACGACTGCATCAGCCTGAAATCTGGTAGGGACAATGACGGTCGACAGGCAAACATCCCTTGCAAGAATGTGCTGATCGAACACAACGAGTTTGCGGATGGTCACGGCGGGATCGCACTGGGCAGTGAGATGAGTGGCGGTATCTATCGGGTGCTGGCGGCGGAAAACCGCTTTTCCAGCCCGAACCTGACTTATGCGCTGCGGCTCAAGACCAACGCCCGAAGGGGTGGCAGTGTAGAACAGGTGACGCTCTGTGACAGCGTGATCGAATCGGTGCATGGGGCTGCCATCCATGGTACGATGCTTTATGAAGATGGTCGCAATGGGACGGAGCTTCCGGTATTCCGAAACATCAGGATCGAGAATATCGTGGCTCACGGTGGGGAGTATGGCATTTTTCTGGAAGCGTTCCCTGAAGTGCCGATCACGGGTCTTGTACTGCGGAATATCCGCATCGACGGTGTGCGTCAGCCGATGCGGAGTATGAACTGGAAGGATGCTGTGGTGGAAAATGTGATCCTCAACGGAAAACGATTCCCTCGCCCGGGACATGTCCGCATTCTGGGGATACCAAAACCAGAGCAGACTGTGACCGCATATGCGGAGTGTTGCGGGATCGACCACCCATTGACCTATACATGGAAAGCCTCTGCCGATGGCATTGTGTGGCAAACAGTCGGGATGGGCGTGCAGATGCGTGTTCCGAAAACAGCTCATTTTCTCCGCTTGAGTGCAGATGATGCGAATGGTAATCAGGAACAGAGCATCCCCTATCGGGTACTGAGCGATTCGGTGACTTTGAGAGCGGCGGCGCGGCTGTATTGCCGCAGGATGCTGCAAACATCCACAGTGGAAGCTCCGGAACAGCCCATTTCGTATCGGGAGCTGGCTGAATTGCTGATACCACTGTGTGATGTGACGATTCCGGTCAAAAACAATTTGGGCTGTACGCAAGCGGTGTGTCAGGTCATCGCAAATGGATTCTTCCCGCTGGAACATGAAACCTTCGATGAAAACAAAACCATCACTCGACAGGAAATGGCGACGGTTGCCATGCAAGCCTGCGGAGTGGATTACCGAAACGCATCCAGTACGATGCCAACCTGTTCGGATGCGGATGAGGTGGCAAACAATTACGGAACCAATGTCGCCCGTGCACTGTATTTCGGTTTCCTGACGCTGAACAGCGAGCAAAAGTTTGAACCAAACCGCCTTGTCACAAAACAGGAAGCCATCGAAACACTTGACCGAGTGGCGGATTTTGCTGGATTGTAGATCGTAAGAAGAGAGGGAAAAACGATATGTCAGAACGTTTGAGCATCCAAATCAAAGACGAAGATAATGTGGTCGTGGCTGTCCATGACATGCCCGCAGGCACAAAACTGGAAAGTGGTGTCGTGACCCGCGAAAAGATCCCGCAGGCACACAAGATCGCCCTCTGTGATATCCCGATGGGCGGTGAGATCATTCGCTACGGCGTGGTGTTGGGCTATGCGAAAAGCGACATTCCGGCAGGCAGCTGGATCAACGAGCATATGCTCGACCTGCCCGAAAGTCCTGCTCTGACTGATATGCCTTGGGGCACGAACATCAAGACAACGGAGGAGCTTCCCACTCCTCCCCGCACCACATGGATGGGATACCGCAATAAGGTCGGTCCGGCAGGTACACGGAATCTGCTGGGCATTGTGACGACCGTTCAGTGCGCGGCGGGTGTTGTCAGAGTCGCTGTGGAGCGGATCAAAAAAGAGCTGCTTCCCAAGTATCCGAATGTGGATGGCGTGGTCGCCATCACCCACCCATATGGATGCGGCGTTGCCATCAACGCACCGCTGGCGTATATCCCAATCCGTGCCATCACCAATGTCATCCGTCACCCGAACTTCGGCGGCGAGATCATGGTAGTTGGTCTGGGCTGTGAGAAGCTGACCTATGACCGTGTGCTGCCCCCAGAGGACATCACTCCGGAGAACTGTCTGACCTTACAGGACTGCAAGGGGCACGATGCCATGATGCAGGCCATCCTCGATATGGCGGAGAAGAAGCTGCAAAAGCTGAACCTTCGTCACCGCGAGGAATTGCCGTTGAGTGAGCTGCTTATCGGGATGCAGTGCGGCGGCAGCGACGCCTTCTCGGGCATCACTGCCAACCCCAGCGCAGGCTATGCGGCTGATATGCTGGTAAAGGGCGGCGCGACTGTTCTGTTCAGCGAAGTGACCGAAGTCCGTGATGGTGTGCCCATGCTGGCTGCCCGCTGTGTCAGTGCCGAGGTTCGGGACAAACTGGCGGCAGAGATGAAGTGGTACGATGATTATCTGGCGGCGGGCGGTGTCGATCGTGACGCAAATCCCACGCCGGGCAATAAAAAAGGCGGTCTTGCCAACATCGTGGAAAAAGCCATGGGCTCGATCGCAAAGAGCGGCAC
>CAVEGP010000118.1:0-5829 GCA_963615155.1 Bacteroides uniformis
CAATCAACATCGTAGACAATGCCGAGGGCGGTACGGCAGTTGACAACAACGCTGTCGTTACCATCGAGTCCGGCTGCACATGGACTCTGACGGGTGACTGCACCCTCACCAGCCTGACCAATAACGGCACGATCAATTTTAACGGTCACACCATCACGCTGGCAGATGGCACTGTGTTGAAATAAGAAAAACATTGATCTTCTATCATAAGCAACTGCTTGATGCTATTCCCCTACCGTGCTATACTTATCCTATACATATTGAGATGGGCGCATTGTCAAACACGCACGGAAGGAGCGTCAAGCATGACCGAAACAAAAATCTACATCGGACTGAACGATATGACAACAAACACGCAGCTTTTTGAAAACGAAAAATACATCCGGATCCTGCGGAATGTATGCTATTCATACAAAGTACCTTTTTCCTTCAATGTGCAGGAAGGCGGATACATTTATGAAAACGGAGAATACGCCCTGGAAACGAGTCTGGTTCTTACCCTTATTAACGTTGACCAAGCTGTTGTGAGTGATATCGCCAAGGATCTGTGTGTATTCTTTCATCAAGAGTCTGTTCTGGTTGCCGAAAACCAGATACAGGCATATTTGGTTCGTGAATCATTGGAGTTCGACAAACCCGATTCCGAGAAGAGCTGAACGACCGTTTCCGACTGCGTATGCGGTGCTTTGCTGATCCGCAAAGCTACAAAAAACTTCAGCAAAAAGCGCAGCACAATTCCTGACGGAAAAGTGCTGCGCTTCTTGTTTGCTTCATAAAAAATTACGGAGTCAGACGGTTCGGACCACGGAACAGGAATTCCGCTTCCTTGATGGGCAGACCGCAGAGCAGCATGGTGAGACGGTCGATGCCCAGACCGAAGCCGCCGTGCGGGGGGCAGCCATACTGGAAGAACTCCAGATAGAACTTGACGTCTTCCGCCAGCCCCTTCTCCTCTGCCTGCTTCTTCAGCACTTCATAACGGTGCTCACGCTGTGCGCCGGTCGTGATCTCGACGCCGCGCCAGATCAGGTCATAGCCCTGCGGCACGCCGTTCTCGTCACGCATGTGGTAGAACGCACGCTTCTCAGCGGAATAATCGGTAATGAACAGGAACTCGTGACCGTAGTGCTTCTTCACCCAATCATAGCTCAGACGTTCCGCCTCCGTGGTCAGATCGCCCTTTTCGGAATCGTCAACGGTGTAACCGAACTCCTCTTCCAGAGCCTTGTACAGGTCAGCCAGCTTGACGACCGGGAACGGCGTTTCGGGAACGACGACTTCCTGACCGAACAGCTCCTTGATCTGGTCGCCATACGCTTCCTTCACGGCGATCAAACCAGCCTTCAGCAGCTCCTCTTCCATCTTCATGACGTCCTTGAAGGAAGTGATGTAGCTGAACTCGAGGTCAAAGCCGGAGAACTCGGTGGCGTGCTTGTTGGTATAGCTCTTCTCCGCGCGGAAGACCGGACCAGTCTCGAAAATGCGCTCAAAACCAGCAGCCATTGCCATCTGCTTATAGAACTGCGGGCTCTGCGCAAGATATGCGTTGCGGTCGAAGTAATCGACCTTAAAGACCTCAGAGCCGCTCTCGCTGGCAGCAGCGATCAGCTTCGGTGTATGGATCTCGATAAAGTTCCGGTCAAGCAAGAACTTGCGCATTGCGTTGACAAAGCAGCTCTGTGCCTTGAACATGAGCTGATTCTCGTCGGTGCGCAGATCGACCCAGCGGTAATCAATGCGCTGATCGATGCTGGAACGCTCGACTGCCTTTTTCTTTTTGGTTGCTGCGATCTCCTTGCGGACGATGGGCAGAGCGTCCGAAATGCTCTCGATCTCAATTTCAGACGGGATCATCTCGATGCCACCCATCTTGACATAGTCGTTCTCAACGACCTTGCCGACGACGGTGATGACAGAATCTGGAGTCAGCTGGTCGATCGTGTCCACCAGCTCCGGATGATCCGCCTTTTCGACGGTGATCTGAAGTTTTCCGGTAATATCTTTCAGCACGATGAAGGCCATCGCCTTGCTGTTGCGCAGGTTCTCGATAAAGCCCTGAACCTTGATCGTGTTTCCAATTTCCTTTTGTACCTCATTGATATAGGTGCGATCCATGGAAATCCTCCTTACTTGTATGCGTTAACGATACTATTATATAACTTTTTCGACAGAAAGCAATAGCTCGATTTTATCGTTCGCTCCGCTTCCGCTTATACGCCAGCTCCTCGATGCGGGCAATCTGCTCATTGGAGGTCGTGCAGGTGCCGACCGGATGCGGGTGGGCGTGGTTCGCGCCGTGGAAATCCGTGCCGCCGGTGCAGATCAGACCATACTGCTCACAGAGGGTCTTGCATTCCGCTCTATCCTCCGGACTGTTGCGGGGATGGTCGATCTCGATACCGTCGATCATCCCCTCTTTCACCAACTCACGCACCAACGGCATACTTTTGTAAACGGTCGGGTGAGCGAACACCACGACTGCGCCCGAAGCCTTTGCCGTCACCAGAACCTCCCGCACGGGGATGTACTCCGGTGAATGCAGAACGATGCCCCGCGGATTCCAGCCGAACAGCTTGTGGTACAGCTCGGTATAGATGCCGTCGCAGAGACCAAGCTGCTGCAACGCCTGCATGATGCCGCTCTTGAACAGCACACCGCTGTCCTTCGCATACTCCAACGCCTGTTCGGTACGGAACTGCGGATAAATAGATTCCAGCTCCCGCGCACTTTGCAGACAGCATTCGTTCCGACGCTGGCGCATAATATCGCAGTGCTCCTTCAGCTCCCGACTTTCCGGATCCGACCAGAACGCCAACAGATGTACTCTGTGCTGCCGCTCATAATCGTATCCCGTCAATTCCGTGGCGGGTATAAGCCGTACACCGTCCTGCGTCGGGTGGTCATAGCAGTACTGAACGCTCAGAATGGTATCGTGGTCGGAGATCGCCATCGTGTCCAGACCCACGCGTGCCGCCATCAAAGGCAGACGGTGGATGGGCACAGAGCCGTCGGAACAGGTGGAGTGATTGTGTAAATCGCCGGACATGAAAAAGCCTCCTTTGGGGCAAAGGTCACTCCTCCGCTTTCAGAGCGCGGATATCGTGACCGACAAAGTTGAACGGGATAAAAGACGACAGACGGCTGGATATTTTTTCCGTATAACGTTTTTCCAGCATCGAGCCGTCCGTGATGTTGGTCGTGATGATGGTAGGCAGGTGTGCGCCCAAGCGTTTATTCAGCAGGCTGTAAAAGGTCGTGATGAAATACGGCGTAACGAATTCCGTACCCAGATCGTCGATGATGAGCAGGTCGGCGTCCGTCGCCGTCCGAAGCAAAGTCTCTGCCTCCGAGCCGGTGTCGTAACGAGCTGCCTCGATTTTATTGAAAAAGTCTGGACTGGACACATAGATGACATCGAAGCCTTTCTTCAGGACGAGCCCCGCGATCGCGAGGGCTGCGTGGGTCTTGCCGAGTCCCGCATTGCCGATGAGCATCAGGCTCTCGTTTTCAGCGGGCGAGAAGTCCTCTGCGTAATCCCGCAGACCCGCCAACAGCTGGCTCATATAAGTACGGACATTCATCCCTGTGCTGGCGTCAATGACGCTGGGATAATAATCCAGTTTCATCGTGTCAAAGCTGGAAACCGACAGACTGGACAGCCCTTCGATCTCCGTCCGGCGAAGCTGCTGCATCACCCGATGGACACACTGACACGTCCGCCCGTTCACAACGCCCGTGTCCTGACAGAGCTTACAGGTAAAGTGTGGCTCAAGAGCGTCGGCAGGTCGTCCGCTGGCAGCAAGAAGGGCAGCCAGCTTTTGCTTTGCCTCATCCAGCGCAGCCTTCGCTTCGGTGCGGTCACGACCGGATGCCCCTGCCAGCGCATAGCGGATGCCTCGCACTCTCACCTCATCTTCGGCATGGCGCAGAGCAGGAATCGCGGCTTCCGCCACGGCACGGGCATCCTCAGCCTGCGCGCGGGCGATCTGCCGACGTGCGGCGACAGTGCGCAAGCCTTCCTGATACAGTTCATTTTTTGTACGCATAACAGAACCTCATGGATCCGCCTTACGGCGTGGATTTCTTTTTCAAACGATTAAGCGAAGATGCCAGCGAGGTATTCTTGAGGAAATCATTTCCGCTGGGCGTTTCACGATCGACCCGAATGTTCCGGCTTGCGCCCGCTCCCGCCACCGGACCACGTACATCGTGGATGTTCCGCAGTCCCTTGGCGTTCCATGTTTTGAGGATGCTGTTCCAATACCACAGATCCCGCTTTGCGCCCGCCTGCACCGCGACCTCCTGAACCATTGCGTCATCATAGCCGTAAACTTCGTACCAGCGCGCGATCGCCTTTCGTCCTCCAAGGGTCAGCTCACTTTCCGAAATACCGAGCAGAGAGCTGACATATTGCTCCCGCTGAGCACGGAGAGACAGCAGCTTGAGATGTTCGTCCGCCTGCTCGCCTGTCTCCACACCCTCGGCACGCCAGACCTTCAGCTCATGGTTCACGGCTGCCATCGTCCGCTTGCCACGACTGGCAACATAGGCTACGCAGAGCATGACCGTTTCGGGCGCAAACCCATCCTGAATGTACAGGTTCGCAAGCTTTTCCATCTCGTTTCGGGTCAGTGCTCGCCCAAAGCTGTCCTGTGCGCAGCCAATAAGACTGGATATCATCGGATCCGTGCGGGATGCCGCAACGATCTCCTCCCATGTCATCGGGGCAGGCGCGCTCGGTTCTTCCCCCGGAGCGGCATTCTCGTCATAGCGTTCCAGCAGCCCTGCGCCTGCCCAGAACGACAATGCGCTTTCGGCAGAAATGCGGCTTCGGAGCTTGAGGTCCGCGCAGATCTTCTCAGGGTCTGTGATGCCGGTCGCCAGCACATACAGAGCGACCCGAACATTGTATTCCTCCGCGACACCCAGCTTGGAAAAAACAAGCTGGGGTACCGGAACGGTATCGCCCTTAAGTTCTTTCAAACGATATATCATCCGTTTCCCCTTTGCTTATGCGTTTTCCTCCGGTTCTGACACCGGCGGTGACCACGGTTCACAGTCCAGAATGGAGGGGCGGTTTTTCCAAAGCTCCGTTTCCGCCGCATAGGTTTCGGTCAGATAGTTCGCCGCCAATGTACGCCCTTCATCGCTCAACGGGTAGACTTCTTTCCGGCGAAGCTCCGGATCGGTCCGGTCGATCGTCCACGGCCCGGGCCAGACCTCGACGGTCAGGATCTCCTCCTCTTTTTCCGTGCCTCCACCGCCGTTCGGGTCGGGCACCTTCCGCTTTCCTGGGGTCAGCAGATAGCGCATCCCCTCTTCGTTACCGCTATAGCTGTTTTTACATTTAAAATAATGTAACAAAGGAACAAATATCATGCCGCGTCCTTTCCAAACCCAATTTTGTCCCCCAGTGTACACCAAAACCGTTCCGATTTCAGTCCCCAATTACACCGAGCCGGATCCTTGAATGCTCGGATGCAGGATCAGCGCACCGTTTACCGGGGAAGACAGCTTTTTTATTGTAGCATATTTTTTTGATTCTGTACAGTAAGACCCCCGCCGCATTCAGCTTTTGACCGAACACGACGGGGGTGATATCACTGATTCAATTGGATGTCAAAAATCAAATCTCGGTGTTGAAGTAACGCTTCAGCAGACCCTCAAAGCCACGACCATGGCGAGCCTCATCTTTTGCCATCTCATGGACGGTATCGTGGATAGCGTCGAGGTTCAGAGCTTTTGCTTTTTTTGCGAGATCCATCTTGCCGGCACATGCGCCGCACTCAGCCTCAGCGCGCATCATCAGGTTCTTCTTGGTGCTGTCGG
>CAVEGP010000119.1:0-5777 GCA_963615155.1 Bacteroides uniformis
CCGCTCCGGAACGGTGTTCAGGAACGGCATCAGGTGCAGGCAGTTGACGCCCGATTTCTCGAGGTAGGACAGCTTTTGACGGACACCCTGCAAATTGCCTGCAAAGTTGTCGATGTACATCATCATGCCGACAAGGTCGCTGCTCTTGTACCAGTTGGGGTCTGCTTCCCGCGCAAGGTCGCGCTTTTTCAGGGCAGCAGACCGTGCCTCGGCATAATAATGCAGCATCTCGCAAAGCTCGGCGAACATCGAGCCGTTGTTGTACAGCTCCATGTAAAGCCAGCGCAGTTCGTCCAGATGACGGTTCAGACGCTTTTGAAACAACGCTTCTTCTTTCTTCGTCATATCAGTTACTTCCTCCCAGTGGATACGACATGATGCGTAAACTTATATATTAAACAGTGGTTTTTACGTTTGCGGATTCGTCGGCGGATTCTTCCTTCCAGAAGATCCAGGTCAGTGCGAAGGCAACGCCGCCCGAAATGAGCAGCATGATCGCGTAAGGAAGAATGTAGTCGCTGACGATCAGGAAACCGGGGATACCGGTGACGCCATAAGCGGTTGCACCGATGCCCATGATCGAACCGAACCATGCGCCGACTGCACCGCCGACCATGCCGCAGATCAGAGGTTTGACATAGCGAAGGTTGACGCCGAAGATGGCAGGTTCGGTGATACCGAGGGCGGCGGACAGAGCCGAGGGGATGGCGATGGTTTTATTCTTGGGATTCTTGGATTTGAGAGCGACAGCCAGACATGCGCCGCACTGTGCGAAGTTTGCGGCGGAAGCGATTGGCATCCAGATATTCAGGCTTCCCTCAGAGAGCAGACCGGCTTCAATGACGTTGTACATGTGGTGCAGACCGCAGACAACGGTGAGGGGATAAATTGCGCCCATGACAAGAGAGCCAATGCCAAAGCCAACGGTGATGAGCCATTTTGCAAAGCTGAGAATATAGGTCTCGGCGGTGGAGAAGATGGGTCCGATGATAGTAAAGGTCAGGAAGGTGGTGATCAGAACGGTGCAGAGCGGCGTCACGAACAAGTCAACGACCTCGGGCACATGCTTGTGCAGCCATTTCTCGATCTGAGACATCAGCCAGACGGCAATAATAACTGGAATGACGTGTCCTTGATAGCCGACCTGCTTGACATTGAAGAAAAGCAGATGCCAGACGGGAATGCTGTCGGCAGTTGCCACCGACCATGCGTTGAGCAGAGACGAATGGATCATGCTCAGACCGACAACGCCGCCGAGAAAGATATTTCCACCGAATACGCGGGCGGCAGAGACAGCGACCAGAACCGGCAGATAGGCGAACGCAGTGTTGGATACCATATCGAGGAAGCCGTACCAGTCGGTGGAAGCAAAAACAGGGATCGCCTTGCCCAGAGCCTCGACCAGACCCATCATCAGACCGGAAGCGACGATAGCGGGCAGGATGGGGACAAATACGTCGCCCAGAGATTTCACCAGACGCTGCGGGAGCGGCATGGATTTTGCGGCGGCGGCTTTTACATCGTCCTTGGTGGCGGCGGTCATGCCGGAGACCTTCAGAAACTCGTCATAGACCTTGTTGACCGTACCTGTACCGATGATCATCTGGAGCTGTCCATTCGAGCTGAATACTCCCTTGACGCCTTCAATATTCTCCAGCTTCTTCATGTCGATCTTGCTGTTGTCCACCGTCACCAGTCGGAGACGGGTCGCACAGTGCGCAGCGGAAACGAGGTTTTCGCGACCGCCGAGAGTCTCGTAGATCTCTTGAGCGCACGCTGCATAATCCAGTGCCATAATGTTTGTCCTCCTTAAAATCTCTTGTTTGAATGCTCTCCACAATTTCATATTTTGTATGAAATCGTTTCCTCTTTCTGACTCTATTGTAAGCATTTAAGATGAATTTGTAAATCGGCAAACCACACAAGAAATTTCTTGAAAATTTGGCAATCTGCTGTAATTTCTTAAGATTTGGAAAATCAATTGTTGGATACAACGAAAATGACAAGAAAGGCTCGCTCTCTCAGGCACGCTTTTTGTGACAGATCTCCCTTTGGGAGATCTGCCTGCGAAGCAGACTGAGAGAGCGAGCCGCTGAAAAATCAGAACAGATGATGCCACGCAAACGCTTTGTACAGACCGTCATCGTCCACAGCAGGGCAGACCTCGTCTGCGTGCTGCTTCAGCGTTTTGCTGCCGTTTTCCATACAAATGCCGAGAGCTGCGGTCTCGATCATCTCAAGGTCGTTCATGCTGTCGCCGAAAGCAATGGTATCAGCCATCGACACTCCGGCGGCTTCCGCCATCCGACGAACCGCCGTCCCTTTATTGAACTGTTTGTTGATCAGCTCGCCGTTGATAAGACCGAACGAATCGGGGTCCTGAATGCAGAAATTGAACTCGTCTCCCAGCTTTGCCTGAGGGGCCTTCAAGTTGTCCGCCGACGGGCACATGAAAACAACTTTATAGATCGGCTCGCTGTTGTATTCACTCATGGGGCGGATGTTCAGGCTGGATTCAAGCTGTTCCCGCCAGCGGAGAAGCTCGCTGTTCGCGCCATCGGAAATACGGGTGCGCAGAAATTCCTTGAAGCTCTCATCCGTATAGCTGCCCATCTTGCTTTCGATCGTGCGGAAGATGCCGCTTTCGGCAAAACAGCGCAGAACCTTCTCCTGCTGGGTCGGTGTCATGGGACGATCGTAGATGACATTGTTTTTGTATTCGATGTATCCGCCTGCACTACCGATGACGCCATCAAAATGATACTCGAGCAGGGGGCTGAGCATTCCATAGTTCCGACCGGAGCAGAGCACGACCTTGTGACCTGCCTGCTGTGCCCGCTGGACGGCTTCGATAGCAGAAGCGGGCGGGGTGTTCTTGCCGGCTTCGGTCAGTGTGCCGTCAATATCCAAAAAGATCAGCTTGTGATTCATTTGTGCTTCCCTCCATTTTATCCTGTGTGCACGGATGCACATATTGAATGATATCGTTTTCATATTGATACCATATTAACACGCGAAAAACGGTTTTTCAAGCCCTTTTTCATCAGCACTCTGACGGAAAATTTTATCTGTTTTTAGACAATGTGCTCAAATACCGGAACGTCTTAAGATTTCCTAAGAAATTTATCATGGAAATTTAAAGATGCGGCTGGTATACTGAAAAGAAATAGATCAAATGGAGGAACGGAAACATGGCGGAACAGACGATCCTGATTGCGGAGGATGATCCGGATATCCGTGACGGCGTGCGGATCCTGCTGACCGGAGAGGGCTACCATATCATCGAAGCGGAAAATGGTCTGCGTGCTCTGGAGTTGATGAATCCGGATGTTGACCTTGTGATCCTGGATATCATGATGCCGGGGATGAGTGGTCTGCGGGTCTGCGAGGAGCTGCGCAAGACCTCGACCGTGCCGATTTTATTTCTGACGGCAAAATCACAGGAGTCGGACAAGCTTCTGGGTCTGACAGCGGGCGGCGATGACTATCTGGCAAAGCCGTTCTCGTTTGCGGAGCTGAGCGCAAGGGTCAAGGCTCTGCTTCGGCGATACTGTATTTATCGGGGCAAAGAGCAGGTGGAAGAGCAGGCTGAGAATAAGACTCTGACCTCGGGCGGTATCCGCATTGCGCTGGACTGCAATCGGGTCTGGGTGGAGGATCGGGAAGTTGACCTGACTGAGACGGAGTACAAGATCCTGAAAATGCTGATGCAGAACCCTCAGCGTATTTTCTCAGTGCAGGTCATCTATGAGACCGTTTGGAACGAGCCGTATTATTATGTATCGAACGGCACGGTCATGGTACACATCCGGAATCTGCGGACAAAGATCGAGCAGGATCCGCAGAAGCCCCGGCGCATCTGTACTATCTGGGGAAAAGGTTATCGCTTCTCGGCCGGAGAGGACGAATAAATGAAAAAGAAAAGCGGATTGGTAAAGCAGTTTACCGGGCTGATCTTGATTTCCGGGCTGTGCAGTGCCATTTTGCTGATGGTGATGCAGGTCGCGCTGAATCAATTCTTGCGGTATTATTTCAGCCGGGAAGATGTGCAGAAGCGCATCACGGAACAGCAGGTAGAAGATTTTCAGAGTTACATCACCGAAAATCATCTGGCAAGTACGGACAGAAATGAGATCTCCGACTGGGTGCGGCATCATAAATATACGATGCTGGCATTCTATCGGGAAGGTCAAGAGCCTTATTTTTCGATGCCGCGTGTTTATCAGGCACGCGAGGACGATGCTTCCGACGGAGAATACTTCCTGCCGTTTGAATGGATATCCTTTTACACGGTCACGTTTTCCGACGGAGACGCATCCGTTGTAGTCTATTATAATGGTGTCAATGCCTATTACGGTATCGGATGTGACATTCTTTTGATCGTGTCGCTGATATCCTTTCCGATCTTCTTTGCGCTGGGAAGCAGGAGGATGATCCGATATATCGTTCGATTGAGCGAAGAGATTCAGGCGATGGAGGGCGGAGACCTTGACCACCCCATCACGGTGCAGGGCGAGGACGAGCTGACGACCCTTGCCGGATGTCTGGACTCGATGCGGGTAACTCTGCGCAGTCAGCAGCAGCAGGAAGCGGAGGCGGCTGCCAAGGTGAAGAACCTTATCACCGAAATGTCCCACGATCTGCGTACCCCACTGACGACGCTGCTGCTGTACACGGAAATTTTGCGCAGCCACAAGTACGATAGTGAGGAACAAAAAAACGACTATCTGGCAAAGATCGACGCAAAAGCCCGACAGGTCAAGCAGTTGTCCGATAATCTTTTTGAGTACGCTCTCGTCACACGGGATATGGTCGTGACGCTCGATCCGCCTGCACATTTCTCCCAGATCTTTGAAGAGCCGCTGACCGATATGATCGACAATTTGCAGCAGCGTGGCTTTGTCTGCGCCCTCGAGTTGGGCAGCGATGATCCGATCCTGACGGTGAAAGGACAGTATGTCCGGCGAATTCTGGACAATATCACGTCGAATGCCATCAAATACGCCGACCCGCAGCAGGAAATTACGATCCGCTTTGTGCGGGAAGAAAATCGGGTCGGGCTGACCTTTCGGAACAAAACGCTCCCTGTTCCACCCTCTGCCGAAAGCACCAAGGTTGGTCTTACCAGCATGGAAACGATGATGGAAAAAATGAACGGCGTTTTTTGTGCCGAGCAAAACGAAGGTCAGTTTTGCGTGACACTGCTGTTTGAAGTGAGTCAATGATTTTTCTCTGGCCGCTCAGTGAGATGCTGGGCGGTTATTTTTATTTGATTTTGAATCGTTAAACGGTCTTAAAGTGTCTTAAGAAATTTCTGATTGAAATCCTAAGATTTTCCAGCTATAATTGTTGCTGTACTCCCAAAACATATACCAAATAGGAGGGGCAACACGATGTTACGGAGAAAGAAACCCGAGGATGCGGGCGACCAGACGTCTCTGGTCGAGGCAGGGGAAGCATCCATCCGGCGGAATGAAAAAGGCTGGAAACCATTTTTGAAAAAGAACTGGAAGAGGGTCGTGGCAGTCGTCTGTGTGGCGGCGGTCGCTGGGGTGATTTTCTTCCCGAAGGGCAACGCAAAATCAACGCAGGCAAACGCGGAATACCTTGAAGTTACACCCGAAAGGAGAAACATCACCAACACGTTCAGCGGGTCGGGAACGATCTCGGCGGCAAACACTTACACCGTTAAATCGCTTGTGAAGGGCACGGTGCTGACCGCGGATTTTGAGGTCGGTGACGTCATCGAGAAGGGCGATGTGCTCTATACCATCGAC
>CAVEGP010000120.1:0-5762 GCA_963615155.1 Bacteroides uniformis
CGTATTTATGTTGAAAAAAAGATCGGCTTTGATGTCGAAGCCGAGGGTCTGCGCAGTGAGCTGGTCTCTCTGCTGGGCATCAAGGAACTGGCAGGTCTGCGCCTGCTGAACCGCTACGATGTCGAGGGCATCGACGAAGCACTCTTCAAGCAGTGCGTCAGCACTGTGTTCAGCGAGCCTCCCGTCGATTGTACCTACAGCAAACTACCCGCCGCTGGCGGGGTGTCCTTTGCGGTCGAGTATCTGCCTGGTCAGTTTGACCAGCGTGCCGATTCTGCCGCCGAGTGCATCCAGCTCATCAGTCAGGGCGAGCGTCCGCTGGTGCGTTCTGCCCGTGTCTACCTGCTGGAAGGCAAGCTGACCGACGAGCAGGTGGCAGAGATCAAGAAATACGTCATCAACCCGGTCGAGGCACGCGAGGCTTCGCTGGATACCAAGACGACCCTGAAAATGGAATATGCCGTCCCCACCGCTGTGGCTGTGCTGGACGGCTTCAACGAGCTGGACGAGGAGGGTCTGAGCAAGTTCATCGCCGACAAGGGTCTGGCAATGGATCTGGGCGATATCAAGTTCTGTCAGGAATATTTCCGCTCCGAAAAGCGTGACCCGACCATCACTGAGATCAAGATGATCGACACCTATTGGTCGGATCACTGCCGTCATACCACCTTCGGCACGATTTTGAACAACGTCCAGATCGACGACGAGGTGGTTCAGGCCGCATTTGATCGCTATATGGCAATGCGTGAGGATCTGGGACGTACCAACAAGCCCCGCTGCATGATGGATCTTGCCACCATCGGCGCAAAGGAGCTGAAAAAGCAGGGTGTCCTGAAAAACCTCGATGAGTCTGAGGAAATCAACGCCTGCACCGTGAAAATCAAGTGCGATGTCAACGGCAAGGACGAGGATTGGCTCTTCCTGTTCAAGAACGAGACCCACAACCACCCGACCGAGATCGAGCCGTTCGGCGGCGCGGCGACCTGCATCGGCGGCGCGATCCGTGACCCCTTGTCCGGTCGCAGCTATGTCTATCAGGCAATGCGTGTGACGGGCGCAGGTGACCCGCTGGTTCCGGTCAGTGAGACCATCCCCGGCAAGCTGCCCCAGCGCAAGCTGGTAACGACTGCCGCCGCAGGCTATTCTTCTTACGGCAACCAGATCGGTCTGGCGACGGGTCAGGTCGATGAGATCTATCACCCCGGCTATGTGGCGAAGCGGATGGAGATCGGCGCGGTCGTCGGAGCGACGCCTGCTTCCCATGTCCGCCGTGAGTGCCCTGCACCCGGTGACATCATCGTTCTGCTGGGTGGTCGTACCGGTCGTGACGGCATCGGCGGCGCAACAGGTTCCTCCAAGGCACACAATCACGAGAGTCTGGAATCCTGCGGTGCAGAAGTCCAGAAGGGCAATGCCCCCATTGAGCGCAAGCTGCAGCGTCTGTTCCGCCGTGAGGACGCCTGCAAGATGATCAAACGCTGCAACGACTTCGGCGCAGGCGGCGTTTCGGTCGCTATCGGCGAACTGGCCGACGGCCTGTACATCGACCTGAACAAAGTCACCAAGAAGTACGAGGGTCTGGACGGCACCGAGCTGGCGATCAGCGAGAGTCAGGAGCGCATGGCCGTCGCCCTCGCGCCTGAGGATGTGGACAAGTTCATCGCGCTGGCAACGGAAGAAAACCTTGAGGCGACTCCGGTAGCGAAAGTCACCGAGGAAAAGCGTCTGAACATGGTCTGGAACGGCGTTTCCATCGTCAACATCAGCCGTGAGTTCCTGAACTCCAACGGTGCCGAAAAGCATCAGGATGTCCATGTTGAGAAAATGAGCGTCTGGCAGCCCCAGTGGAAGGGCGTGACCTTCTCCCAGAAGATGAAAGACATGGTCGGCGACCTGAATATATGCAGCAAGAAGGGTCTGTCCGAGCGTTTTGACTCCACCATCGGCGCAGCGACCGTTCTGATGCCCTTCGGCGGTGCGTATCAGCTGACCCCGCAGAATGCGATGGTCGCAAAGCTTCCGGTCGATGGCGAGACCAACACCTGCTCCGGTATGGCATGGGGCTACAATCCCTATCTCATGAGCGCGGATCAGTACCGTGGCGCACGGCTGGCTGTCATCGAGAGTGTTACCAAGCTGGTGGCTTCCGGCTTCCGCTATGAGGACGCATATCTGACGTTCCAGGAATATTTCGAGCGTCTGGGCAATAAGCCCGAACGCTGGGGTAAGCCGCTTGCCGCTCTGCTGGGCGCGCTGGATGCGCAGATGGGTCTGGGCGTTGCTTCCATTGGAGGCAAGGATAGTATGTCCGGCTCGTTCGAGGATCTCGATGTCCCCCCCACGCTGGTGTCTTTCGCAACGGCGATCGGCAAGGCGAACAAGGTCGTTTCGACCGAGTTCAAGAAGCCGGAGAGCACCGTTGTCCTGCTCCGCCCGCTGATCGACGAAAAGACCGGCTGCCCCGATTTCTCTTCTCTGCGCGCGAACTATAAGATCGTGGAGCAGATGATGGAGCAGGGCATCGTGGTTGCTGCCTCCTCCGTTGGCTACGGCGGCATTGCCGAGGCTCTGTTCAAGATGGGTCTGGGCAATCACATCGGCTTCAAGATGCAGGCGGATATCACCACGAGCCAGATGTTCGCGCCCATGTACGGCGCAATGATCCTTGAAATGGTGTCCGACGCTCCGGCAGGCGAGCTGCTGGGCGTGACGACCGGTGAATATCGGTTTGAGGCGTGCGGCGATACACTGGAGATGGCAGAGCTGCAGGAGATCTGGGAGTCCAAGCTGGAGCCGGTCTATCCTTACCGCAAGGCAGGCGTGGCAGTTGAGAAGATCAACGGCAGCCTGACCGCGCCCGCCGCACCGAAGATCGGCGTGGCAAAGCCGAAGGTCGTCATTCCGGTCTTCCCCGGCACGAACTGCGAATACGACACCGCAAAGGCATTCGCCCGTGCAGGTGCAGACCCGCAGATTTTGGTTATCCGCAACCTGACCCCGAACGACGTCACTGAGAGCTGCGCCGCTCTGGTGAAGGCGATCGGCGAAAGCCAGATCGTCATGCTGCCCGGCGGTTTCTCCGGCGGTGACGAGCCGGACGGCAGCGCAAAGTTCATTGCCTCCTTCTTCCGTTCTCCGGCTGTCACCGAGGCAGTGCGTGACCTGCTCCAGAAGCGGGACGGTCTGATGCTGGGCATCTGCAACGGCTTCCAGGCACTCATCAAGCTGGGTCTGGCGCAGTACGGCGATATCCGTGACATCACCGAGAATGACCCGACCCTGACCTTCAACACCATCGGTCGTCATCAGAGCATGCTGGTGCGCACCCGCATCGCCTCCACGGGCAGCCCGTGGCTGAGCAAGTGCGAGGTCGGCGATCAGTACACCGTTGCCATCAGCCACGGCGAGGGACGCTTTGTAGCTCCGCAGTCGGTGCTGGATACCCTGCGCAAGAACGGTCAGGTCGCGACGCAGTACGTCAACCTTGAAGGTGTGCCGACGATGGATCAAAGCTATAACCCCAACGGCTCGCTCCTTGCCATCGAGGGCATCACCAGTCCGGATGGTCGTGTCTTCGGCAAGATGGGCCACTCCGAGCGCAGCGGTGAGTATCTGTACAAGAACGTCACTGGCGACAAGTACCAGCCGATTTTTGAGGGCGGCGTGGACTATTTCAAGATTTAATGGTACAATAAAAGAAAAAACGCTGGAGGAAAACCAATGTCTCAGCATGACCGTTATATCAGCCCGTTTTCGACCCGTTATTCCTCCGATGAGATGCAGTACATCTTCTCGGATGACAACAAGTTCCGTACCTGGCGTCGCCTGTGGGTGGCACTGGCACGGGCAGAGATGAAGCAGGGGCTTACTAATATCACACCCGAGATGGTGGAGGAGCTGGAATCCCACGTGGATGACATCAACTACGAGGTCGCCATCGCACGGGAGAAGCTTGTCCGTCACGACGTTATGAGCCATGTCTACGCCTACGGTCAGCAGTGCCAGAAGGCGGCAGGCATTATCCATCTGGGCGCGACGAGCTGCTACGTCGGCGACAACACCGACATCATCGTGATGCGTCAGGGTCTGGAGCTGATCCGCAAGAAGCTCATTGGCGTTCTGGCAAAGCTGGGCCGCTTTGCGGAAGAGTACAAGGAGATGCCCTGCATGGCTTACACCCACTGCCAGCCCGCGCAGCCGACGACGGTCGGCAAGCGCGCGACCCTGTGGGCGAACGAGCTGGTGATGGATCTTGCCGAGATCGACCATCGTCTGGAAACCTTGCAGCTGCGGGGCGTCAAGGGAACTACGGGCACACAGGCATCCTTTATGGAGCTGTTCAAGGGTGATGCCGATAAGATCCGTGCCGTGGACGCTTCCATCGCTGAGGAAATGGGCTTTGCGCCCGATGCGGTCATCCCTGTCTCTGGTCAGACCTACAGCCGTAAGGTGGATGCATTCATCCTCAACGCTCTGGCAGGTATCGCGCAGAGCTGCATGAAGTTCGCAACCGACCTGCGCCTGCTGGCAAACTTCAAGGAGATGGAGGAGCCGTTCGAGAAGAATCAGATCGGTTCGTCCGCAATGCCCTACAAGCGCAACCCGATGCGCTGCGAGCGCATCTGCGCCCTGTCCCGTTACCTGATGGTCGATGTGCTGAACCCCAGCTTCACCACAGGTACGCAGTGGTTTGAGCGCACGCTGGACGACAGTGCGAACAAGCGTGTCGCAATGGCGGAAGGCTTCCTCGCTGCTGACGCCATCCTGAACATCATGCTGAACGTCACCGACGGCATCGTGGTCTACCCGAAGGTCATCCGCAGCCGTCTGATGGCAGAACTGCCCTTCATGGCAAGCGAGAACATCATGATGCAGGCCGTCGAGAAGGGTGGCAACCGTCAGGAGCTGCACGAGCGTCTCCGCCAGCACGCCATCGCTGCCGGCAAGCAGGTCAAGGAAGAGGGGCTGCCCAATGATATGGTGGACCGCATTGCCGCAGATCCCGCCTTTGGTCTGACGAAGGAAGAGATCGTGGCAGGGCTTGTGCCGGAGAACTTTGTGGGACGCGCCCCCCAGCAGGTGGACGAGTTTGTGGCAAATGTCCTCAAGCCCATCTTCGACGCAAACCCGGATGCTGTGGAGCAGCATGCAAGCTTGAGCGTTTGAGAAAAGCCAAAGCCTCTCCTACAAGGAGAGGTGTCATCCCGAAGGGATGACGGAGAGGTTGGATAGATGCATCTGTAAAACCTCTCAGTCACCTGTTAGGGGAGCCTTTGGCAAAAGAGATAAAACATCATTAAATTTTATAAGCTGCGCTGTGTCCGGAAAGGGCAGGGCGCAGCTTTGCTATAAGAAGGAGACCCCATGCGTTTGGACAAATATTTAGCCGAAACGGCGCAATGCACCCGAAGCGAAGCGAAGGCGATGCTGTCAAAGGGAAGAGTGACGGTCAACGGGGCAGTCTGCAAAAAGGGCGACACCCAGCTAAAGGAAACGGACGCCGTGACCGTGGACGGCAAGCCGCTGAGCTATCAGAAGTTCGTCTACATCATGCTCAACAAGCCCGAGGGCGTGGTGAGTGCCAGCACCGACAAGCGGGATACGACGGTGGTCGACTTGGTGGGGGATGCATATCCCAGACGGGAGCTGTTTCCGGCGGGACGGCTGGACAAGACCAGTACGGGCTTTGTCCTGCTGACCGATGACGGCGGCTTTGCTCACGACATCCTTGCCCCGAAGCGGCATGTCTCCAAGACCTATAC
>CAVEGP010000121.1:0-5761 GCA_963615155.1 Bacteroides uniformis
GCACATGCGCCGTAGCCCAGCAGGGTCGCAAAATGGTGTACCTCGTGCGGCTCTGCGCTCTCGAGGATGAGCGCCAGAGCGGTACTCTTCTTGGTGCGGATGAGATACTGCGATACAGCCGAAACCGCCAGCAGGCTGGGGATGGTGACATGGTATTCATCGACATCGCGATCCGACAGGATAATGATGTTGGCACCGTCCTTATAAGCACGATCAACCTCGAGGAAAACACGGTCGATGGCTTTTTCAAGGCTGGTGTTCTTGTAATAGTTGATGGAAACGGTTGCGACCTTGAAGCCGGGTACGTTCATATACTTGATCTTCAGCAGGTCGGTGGAGGTGAGGATCGGGTTGTGGACCTTCAGCACCTTGCAGTTTTCGGGTCTGTCCTCCAGCAAATTGCCGTGCGCACCAACGTAAACACTGGTCGAGGTGACGACCTTCTCACGGATTGCGTCAATGGGCGGATTAGTGACCTGCGCAAACCGCTGCTTGAAATAGTTGAACAGCGGGGGATGCTTATCGCTGAGGACAGCCAGCGGGGTATCCGTGCCCATTGCGCCCGAAGGCTCTGCGCCCAGACGTGCCATCGGCAGCATGATGCTGTTGACTTCCTCGTACTTATAGCCGAACACCTTCTGCAGGCGGGTCAGCTCATCGTTGGTGTAAGAGGGGACTTTGATGTTGGGAATCTTCAGCTTTTTCAGCTCGACAAGGTTACGGTCGATCCACTCGCCGTAGGGCTCACGGCTGGCGTAATACTCTTTCAGCTTCTCGTCGTCCACGACCTCGCCCTTCACGGTATCGACCAGCAGCATTTTACCCGGACGGAGACGATCCTTCACGAGGACATTTTCCGGCTCACAGGGGAGAACGCCGACCTCAGAGGACAGGATCATCCGACCATCCTTGGTGATGTAATAGCGGCTGGGACGCAGACCATTGCGATCCAGAACTGCGCCGACAACATCGCCATCCGAGAAGAGGATAGCCGCCGGACCATCCCACGGCTCAAGCATGGTGGCGTAATACTGGTAAAAATCGCGCTTCTTCTGGCTGATATTCTTATTGTTTTCCCACGGCTCGGGAATGGTGATCATGACCGCAAGCGGCAGATCCATGCCGTTCATCACCATGAATTCCAGCGCATTGTCCAGCATAGCGGAGTCCGAGCCGGAGGTATTGATGATAGGGAGGATCTTGTTCATGTCGTCCCGCATGATGCTGCTGGAGATGGTCTCCTCACGTGCCAGCATTGCGTCAGTGTTGCCCTTGATGGTGTTGATCTCGCCGTTGTGCAAAATGAAGCGATTGGGGTGCGCGCGCATCCAACTGGGGTTGGTGTTGGTAGAGAAACGGCTGTGCACCATGCCGATCGCCGATTCATAGTCGGGATCCTGCAGGTCGGCGTAGAACAGGCGCAGATCGTTCACGAGGAACATGCCTTTGTAAACGATGGTGCGGCTGGACAAGCTGGGAACATACGTTCCGTTGCTGGCCTGCTCGAACACCCGACGGACGACATACAGCTTGCGGTCGAAGTCGATGCCCTTGCTGATCTTAGCAGGCTTTTTGATAAAGCACTGCCAGATAGCGGGCATACAGTCGCGTGCCTTCTGACCGACGGCATCGGGATCGACAGGCACTTCACGCCATGCCAGAAATTCCAGTCCTTCCTTCCGTGTGACAAGCTCGAACAGCTTCATCGCCTGTGCACGCAGGTGCTCGCTTTGCGGGAAGAAGAACATACCAACGCCGTACTCACGCTCGTTGCCGATGCGGATGTTCATCTCGTCGGCGATCTTCGAGAAGAACTTGTGGCTGATCTGCAGCATGATGCCAACGCCATCGCCGGTCTTGCCTTCAGCGTCCTTGCCGGCACGGTGCTCCAGCCGCTCGACGATAGACAGCGCGTCGCTGACGGTCTGATGGCTCTTGCGGCCCTTGATGTCCACCACTGCGCCGATACCGCAGGCATCGTGCTCAAAGTGTGGGTCATACAGACCGATGGCCGATTTTTGCTCGGTAAAGTTATCCATTGACTTTTCCCATCCTTATTTCCGAAATCCTCTGTACGGTTCGAGGCGGCACACTCCGCCTCACATGGAATAAAAAAAGACGCCTCAAAAAGGGGTGACAAACCCCATTCTGAAACATCTTTGTTCCAATAAAACTATTATACAGATTGCTGAAAAATCTTCAAGTGACAGTTGCACCAAACCTTTGTACCATGAAAAACTTCTTCTTGTGAAAAACGAACACGACCGATCGGAAAGAGGGTGACTTTTGACTTCATGATTCAGAATGGACAAAAGATGCAGAGCGCATGAAAAAGGCAGGCGCATTCCTGTGCCTGCCCAAAGTCTTTTCTTCAAGAAAAATATCAGGGATGAGGGAAGAAGATCAGTAGGTGATCCCCTGAGCCATCATTGCGGTAGCGACCTTCAGGAAGCCAGCGCAGTTTGCGCCGACCATCAGATTGCCCTCAGAGCCGGCAGCGACGGAAGCGTCATAGCTTGCATGGAAGATGCCTTCCATGATGCCCTTCAGCTTGGCATCGACCTCCTCAAGGGTCCAGCTCAGACGCTCGGAGTTCTGGCTCATCTCAAGACCGGAGGTCGCAACGCCGCCGGCGTTTGCGGCCTTGGCAGGTCCGTACAGAACGTCGTTGGAGAGATAGACCTCGATTGCCTCCGGAGTGCTGGGCATATTCGCGCCTTCACAGACGACGGTGCAACCGTTCTTTACCAGAATCTCAGCGGAAGCCTTGTTGATCTCATTCTGGGTTGCGCAGGGCAGAGCGATGTCACAGGGAGTTTCCCAGATCTTGGTGCAATCGGGAACATAGGTTGCACCCTCGTGGGTTTCAGCGTACTCCTTGATACGACCGCGGCGGACTTCCTTCAGCTCCTTGACATAAGCTAGATCAATGCCATTGGGGTCGTAAACATAGCCGTTGGAATCCGACATCGTGACGACCTTGCCGCCCAGTTGGGTAGCCTTCTCGCAGGCATAGATCGCGACATTGCCCGAACCGGAGATAACGACGGTCTTGCCGGAAAAGCTGTCGTTGCGCATACATTTCAGAGCCTCAGCGGTGAAATAGCACAGACCGTAACCAGTCGCCTCGGTACGAGCCAGAGAACCACCAAAGGTCAGCCCCTTGCCCGTGATCATGCCGCCCTGGAAGCTGTTGGTCAGACGCTTGTACTGACCGAACATGTAGCCGACCTCACGACCGCCGACGCCGATATCACCGGCAGGGCAGTCAACGAACTGACCGATGTGACGGTACAGCTCCGTCATGAAGCTCTGGCAGAAGCGCATGACCTCCATGTCGCTCTTGCCCTTGGGATTGAAGTCAGAGCCGCCTTTGCCACCGCCCATAGGCAGGGTGGTCAGGCTGTTTTTGAAGATTTGCTCAAAGCCGAGGAACTTCAGAATGCCCTGATTGACAGAGGGATGGAAACGCAGACCACCTTTGTAGGGACCAATCGCACTGTTAAACTGGACACGATAGCCACGGTTGACCTGAACCTTGCCGTTGTCATCGACCCAGGGAACGCGGAAGGAGATGATGCGCTCCGGCTCGACCAGACGCTCGATCAGACCCGCCTTCTCATATTCGGGGTGCTTCTCCACGACGGGCTGGATGCTCTCCAGAACCTCGCGGACAGCCTGCAGGAACTCAGGCTCATTGGCATTGCGCTCAGCCAGACCATCGTACACACGCTTCAGGTATTCATTCGTCAACATAATAGAATGCTCCTTTTCCCATTTTTCTGTTTTGGAACTCCGCTGTCTCCATCCGCCCGCTTTCAGATCCCGCCGCACAAACGGGATGACGAACTGACAGTAAGATACCGGACTTCTGATTCGATGCGCATCCGGAGCTTTTCCGGATCACTTTACTAGTATAAAGGTTTGTGCCGGATTTTACAAGAGAAGCGTCCGATATTTTTCGGGAAAAATGTTTCAAAAAACAACGCAAAAGATGAACAAACTTCACAAAAAGAAGTTCGATAACAAAAAATTGCGCAGAACATTGTTTTTTTAAGTGAACGTAACAGGAAAAGGTGCTTTATGATCCCCTCCTGAAAAACGATGGTGTCTGCACTGCCTATTGTCTGCTTTTTGTGGACCGACCCACTCGTCTGAAGGCTTTTTACTTATTCCGGTAATCTTTCGTTATTCTTTAATGAATGATACAGTTCTGCATGAGTTAGATACATGTAAGGATGTACAAAGAAAAGATTAACCATTCCAAATGTAATACTCCCAAGAATAATCCATCCCAAGAATGATAAATCCAATACAAAAGCATTCCACTTGTTTCCGCTCATCATTGATTTGCTCTTAGCAAATGCATCTTTTCTGCTTGTTGCGGGATCCTCTGCAAGAATGTAGGGCACCATCATATACTCATATAGTTTAATAATACCGGGCACGATTAAAAGCATAGACCACAATGCAGTAAAAATTGTACGGCAAAGCATTACAGTACCTACATGCCCATAACCATTCTTAAAAGCAAAGAAAATGTCATTTAACTTCGCATTGCCATTCTTACAATTGATGTAGAACTTCTCACATCCAACTTCGATAGGATTCCAGACGAAGGTTGTTAAAAGCAGGTCGGCGATGAAAGCAACAGCAACAACGGCAAATATTACAATGACCACTGCTATAAAAGACTTATGATCCAGGGCTGAAATCTGAGCCGATAAGTCACTGTCCTTGGCAGAATTACCAAATGAAACTGCAACTGAACCATACAAAAATGTAAGTATCATACCTACAAGAACAGCCTTCCAGTAGTTGATTTTAAGTAATCGCTTCGCATTCGATTTGAGTTCTTTTCTACTCCACATACGTCTATTCTCCTTTATCTCATATATTACATTGTTTTGGGGTCTGCATTTTTGTGGATCAGGTTAGTGATGTGGGTGTGCCGTAACATGTGCGGAGTCACCTTGAAGTTCATCGTATGCGCCAGCTCTGGGGTGTTCGGCTGATGCTTCCCAAGCATTGGTTTTAGTGCTTGGGGGGCGATTCATTACGGAAAAGACGATCTTTTATAGAATTTCTCTGGCTGAGATAAACTGTGGCTGCTGCGCAACAGACGCATCGCTACATACAGCTATTACAGCTCCGCCAGTGCCTTTTTCAGATTCTGCGCGATCTGATCCGGACAACTGGTGGGACGAGGACCGCAGGTCGTGCCCTCCATTCGAGCGATGGCGTCCTCAGCCTTCATGCCCTTCAGCAGACGGCTGATGCCCTTCAGATTGCCGTTACAGCCGCCTACGACCTCGACAGACTCGATGGTGTGGTCATCGTTCAGAACGATATGGGTCTCCTTGGAGCAGGTGCCTTTATTGGGGTAACTGAATGTTTTGCTCATAGTAGTATACTTCCTCTCTTTTTTTCATTGACCTGACCTTGGTCTTTCTGCCTGCTTATTATACTACACCCTGCGGAAAAGGTCAATTTATGACCTGAGACACAGTATTTTTTCGTTCTGCTCAAACCGGACCGACTCGCTCTCTTTGGGGGAGCTGACAAAGACAAATGTCTTTGTCTGGGAGGGCTGCGACACAAACTTCTGATTTTTTCTGCTGTTTTGGGGCTATACTTTTGCTATATGCAAAACGAAATCAACAAGGAGCAGGACGAATGAGCATTTGGGAAGCGTTCGGAGGCGGGAAGTTTGAAACATTCAGAGATAACCACAAATGAAAAAATGGCGCAAGAAAGCCAG
>CAVEGP010000122.1:0-5710 GCA_963615155.1 Bacteroides uniformis
TCCTCAAACCCGATGGCAATACCGGGTGCATCTGTTGGCGCAGATGCGGTACAGTGACCTCATAGAGCCGGGTGCCGGGGTAGTGCTCGTCCAGCTCGAACAAGGTGTACATCACATCCTCTGCGGCGTACAAGGTCGGCTCATAGAGGGAACGGTAGTTCACATCCAGTACCTCCGCAATCTTGCGGAGCAGCTCTTCTTTGGGAGTGCGGGTGTTGCTTTCGTATTGTGCGATACGGATGTCTGCGCTCTTCTCCTCAAACCCGATGGCAATACCGGGTGCATCTGTTGGCGCAGATGCGGTACAGTCGTCTAACAAAACTAACACCAATATTATAACAAATTCGGACAAGCAAATCAATCTGCAAGCCGCGAAAAAGTCAAACAATTTCGGGCTGAACACGGTATCAATGACCGAACTGTACGACACAGTTTATCCGCCCCGGAAACCCATCGTGAACGACCTGTTGTACAGCGGCACCTACCTCTTCGTAGGTGCGCCCAAGGTAGGCAAGTCCTTCTTCATGGGGCAGCTTGCCTACCATGTGGCGATGGGGCTTCCGCTGTGGGAGTACGAGGTGCATCAGGGAACCGTCCTCTATCTGGCACTGGAAGATGATTACGCCCGATTGCAGCGGCGGCTCTCCCGGATGTTCGGGGTAGAGGAAACCAGCAACCTCTACTTTGCAACACAGGCTAAATCCGTGAGCGAAGGGCTTGACCAGCAGTTGGAGGGCTTCATCCGGGAACACCCGGATGTGCGGCTCATCATCATTGACACCTTGCAGAAGGTGCGAGAGATTGGCGGTGAGCGATACAGCTACGCCAGCGACTATGAGATCGTGACCAAGCTGAAAGGCTTCAGCGACAGGTACGGCATCTGCCTGCTGGTGGTTCACCACACCCGGAAGATGGAAGCCGAGGACAGCTTTGACATGATCTCCGGCACCAACGGCCTGTTGGGTGCAGCGGATGGAGCGTTCATCATGCAGAAAAAGCGGCGCACGGACAACACCGCTCTGCTGGACATTGTAGGACGTGACCAGCCAGACCAAGAGCTGACGTTGGAGTTCAACCGGGAACGCTGCGTGTGGGAGTTCCAAGGAGCCGAAACGGAACTCTGGAAACTGCCGCCCGACCCACTTCTGGAAGCAGTGGCAAAGGTGCTCACCCCGGAACAGCCGGAGTGGAGCGGTACGCCCACGGAGCTGCTGGAACGTCTGTCGGGTGTGAGCATACAGGCGAACATCCTGACCCGGAAGCTGAATGTGAGTGCCGACAGGCTCTACAACGACTATGGGATTCGGTACGAAAGTAGGCGTACCCATGAGGGCAGAATGGTCAAATTGACGCTGGAAAATTCTGGCGCGTGACGATTCGTGACGGTTGTGACGGTATTTTTGCTACTATGTAAAATACCGTCACAATCGACACAACCGACACGGAGTGGTGATAATGATGAAAAACGTGCAAATTTCACAGGAACTTTTCGTCGCCTTGCTGCATTATCATTTGAGCGGCGAAAATGAGTACGAAGAGGTCATTGAGCAGGGTTTGGAGCAAAAATTGGATGCGATGCTGCGGCATGAGCTGTACGCCCAGTACAAGACAGCACCCACCGAGGAACAGCGGGAACAGGCTCGGCAGGAGTATCTGGACAGACGAGGTGTGCCAGAGAGTTTCCGCTGGTGATTCCCTCTATTGGCAGAGGACAGGAGCGTGTCACGCTCCTGTGAGAAGCAATTAGGCAGGAATGTGGTGTTGGACAGGGCAGCGGCGAGGTGCAGCGAAACCCCGTCCGCAGACGGAAGCCCCCGGCAGGGCGCAAAGGCATCTTTTGATGGACGGAACGTCTGTCAAAAGTGCTTTTGCGTTACTTTCGGCGAAAGTAACAAAGCCTGTGCTGTGTCCGGCACCAGTTACTTCCACAGAGAAAGGACGTGCGATTGAAAAGAACCATTTCAGCAATGCGAGGTCCCGGCTCCCTCAACCATAACCGGAGAAGTTTCATCGCTGAAAACGTAGACCCGGAGCGCAGCAGCCTGAATGTTGTGTACTGGGATGAGCCGATTCAGAAGGTGTACCACGAACTGTTTGACGAAGCGGTGAACCGCTACAACGCCAAGCAGAAGCGGAAAGACCGCTGTATCACCGACTACTATGAGCACCTGCGGACAGGCAAGCAGGAAAAGCTCTTCCATGAGCTGATCGTCCAGATTGGCAACAAGGATGATATGGGTGTCCAGACCGAGTACGGCGCACTGGCAAAGGAACTGCTGGACGAATATATGCAGGGGTTCCAAGAACGCAACCCAACACTGCGGGTGTTCGGGGCGTTCCTCCACATGGACGAGGCCACGCCCCATCTGCACATCGACTTTGTGCCGTATGTGTCTGGCTGGAAAGGCAAAGGGCTGGACACCAAAGTGTCCTTGAAGCAGGCGTTGAAAGCCTTGGGTTTCGCGGGCGGCTCCAAACGGGAATCTGAGCTGAACCAATGGATAAACGCCGAAAAAGAGCAGCTTGCCGCCGTGATGGAGCGGCACGGCATCGAGTGGGAACAGAAAGGTACTCACGAAGAGCACCTGTCTGTTCTGGACTTTAAGAAGCAGGAGCGCGGCAAAGAGGTGGCTGCACTGGAAGCTGCCAAGCAGGAGTGCCAGACCGACCTGACCGAGATGCAGGAGCAGTTGGAAACTGCTCAGACAGCCGTAGAAGTCGCCGAACAGCGAGTGCAGAAAGCAGAGCTGACCTACCAGAAGCAGAGCCAGAAGCTAAATAAACTGGCTCCTATCATGGAGGGGCTGGAAAGCCTATCGGCGCAATACTCCCAGCGACCAGAGGAGTGGGTGCCGGAAGCGGCCACATTTGAAACCGCCAAGAGCTACCGGGAGAAAAAGGCCATGCCGCTGATCAAGAAGCTGGTGAAAGTGCTCTTTGCCCTCCACCGGAAGTATTGGGAGGTCAAGGACGAGCGAGATAGGTACCAGAATTTCTATCAGGACGAAAAGAAGGCTACCCGCCATCTGAGTCGGCAGCTGGAACAGGCAGAAGCCGAAAACTCGCAGCTCTATGCGATGAA
The DNA here is from genome assembly GCA_963615155.1 of Bacteroides uniformis. Classification (GTDB taxonomy): domain Bacteria; phylum Bacillota; class Clostridia; order Oscillospirales; family Ruminococcaceae; genus Faecalibacterium. Next base: position 3,083 of record CAVEGP010000122.1, read on the forward strand.
ACGTGATTTTGGACGAGTGTGGAACTATTTCGGTGCCGAAAAGATGCAGCAGGTCATTGGGTTTATGAAGGAGCAGGAGCAGACCGCAGATAGGAGCCAGGAGAAGAGCAGACAGAACAGCGTAGAGCTGTAAGCATAGCAGACCCCCGCCAGCGGATGTTGGCGGGGGTCTGTACATATAGGGGCAACTCTTCGGAAAATCCGAAGAGTTCAGGGCAGTTGTTAAGCATCGCTTAATAACTCAGACAGCGTAGCAACTATCCGGGATTTTCGGATAGTTCGATTTTCGTAGGGCAACTATTAAGAAAAACTTAACAGTTGCAGCATGACAGAATCGAAAGCAAGCTATTGACTTAAAATTGAAAGTGTGCTATCATTCTGCATGAGAGAAGGTGAAAAGATGAAGCGAGCTTGTGGTATGATGATAAAACAGATTCATGACTGTCTTGAAAAAGATACGAATAATACTCTTCGGGCGCAAGACCTGACGATGGCGCAGGTTGGGGCACTGATCGAACTTCGCAGCGCAGAAGAAAAGCAGATGCCGTTGAAAGAGCTGGAACGCCGCCTGCACGTTGCACAGTCCACAGCGGCGGGGATCGTTGTCCGGTTGGAGCAAAAGGGATTTTTAGAGAGCTTTGGCAGTCCCGATGACCGCCGAATCAAGATGGTGCGCATTACCAGAAAGGGCGAGGAGTGCTGCTTGGATTCGGACAGAGGAATGGAGCAGGCAGAACAAAAACTGCTGCATTCTTTGACCCAGGAAGAGAAAACCGTGTTTCTGGATTTATTGGAAAAAGTATGCAATGGCATGAAGTAAAATAGACGGCCTGCTGAGAAGCAGGCATCTATTTTAAATCAAATAACAGCTTGCTATTAAAAGTAAGCAAATGATTCGGAGGGCATAATATGCAAGATTCAAACGCAACGGAACTCTTTGAAAAAGCTCCTGTTTCACAGGCGGTGCTGAAAAGCGCATTGCCCGCAATGGCTGCAATGCTCATGGTGCTGATCTACAATCTGGCTGACACGTTTTTTGTAGGGCAGACACATGATGCTTACCAGGTGGCGGCTGTTTCGCTGGCAATGCCTGTGTTCCTGATGTTTATGGCGGTCGGTACGGTGTTTGGCATGGGTGGCACTTCTGTGATCTCTCGTGCGCTGGGGCAGGGACGAACGGATTACGCTAAAAAGGTCTGCTCGTTCTGTATGTGGGGATGTGTGGTCGTAGGCGTTGTTATGGCTGCACTGTTCCTGATTTTTATGAAGCCGATTCTGACGATGGTAGGTGCAAGTGAAGGAACTTGGGCATACGCTAAGTCCTATCTGACAATCGTGAGCTTTGGCGGTCCGTTCGTTCTGATCTCCAACGCATTCTCAAACATTGTTCGCGCAGAGGGCAAATCAGCAGAAGCCATGATGGGACAGCTTCTGGGTAATTTGCTGAATGTGATTCTTGACCCGATCATGATTCTGCTTTTGGACTGGAATATCACGGGTGCTGCGATTGCAACCTTGATTGGAAATATTGTAGGAGCGGGCTATTATATCCTGTATTTCGTCCGTGGAAAGTCTTCACTGAGTGTTAATGTCAAAGAGCTTTCTCAGCCTGAAAAAGTCTGCGGCCCGGTTTGCGCCATTGGCATTCCTGCCGCACTGGGGTCGGTTTTAATGAGTGTCGCTCAAATCATTATCAACAGCCAGCTCGCAAAGTACGGTGATATGGCTGTGGCTGGCATGGGCGTGGCCATGAAAGTCGTTACCATTACCGGCATGGTCTGTATGGGATTGGGACAAGGGGTACAGCCACTCTTGGGCTACTGTGTTGGCGCAAAGCTGTGGGAGCGGTTCAAACAGGCATTCCGTTTTTCGATGCTGTTTGCATTGTCGCTGGGTGCGGTGCTGACTGTAATCTGCTATCTGTTTACCAATCAGATCGTCAGTGCTTTCCTCTCTGACCCTGCTGCCTACTCCTATGCAGTAGAGTTCTCTCGTATCCTGCTGACAACGAGCTTCCTGTTCGGTGTATTCTATGTCCTCATCAACACATTGCAGGCAATGGGCGCGGCAACCCCCGCGCTTATCATCAACCTGAGCCGTCAGGGAATCATTTTCATCCCGGCATTGTTCATCTTGCAGGTTATGGTTGGCATCAATGGCCTGATTTGGGCGCAGCCTGTGGCAGACCTTCTCTCGATTGGTTTAGCAGCAATCCTTTATATTCGCGTTTCTCATAAGATGATGGTGCAATAAATTGCATTGCTCGGTTGCATTTTGGAAGGCTTTCCGTTATAATACTCACAGAGGTTCCGCTGGTTGTGTGATACTATTCTGATACTAAAAAATCAGCAAGCCACATCTACCACAGCCATCTCATGGAAAAGTGAACATCCAAGAATAGACTTACTAAGCAAATTTGTTTAGTAAGAATCTGAGCTTACCGAGTTTGAATAATTTGAAATGCTTTAAAAAGCCAGTGTTTATGCGGGTTTGCGGCACTTCAAGATGTCTTTTGATAACAATTTGATAACGGTTGCATAAGAACCATTATTCTTGTAATCCAGTGGTTTTTGGGTTAGAGAATGATTGACAGGTGGTTGTGCAACCAATAAATCCATATTATTTAGA
>CAVEGP010000123.1:0-5484 GCA_963615155.1 Bacteroides uniformis
AGGAGGTGGCTGCGTCCGTCTGGGAGGAGATGACGGACTCAGTGATCGTTTTCGCCGCCTGTTGGGTGACTGTTTTGGCTGTCTGCGCCGCCTTGCTTGCGGAGCTAGTTGCGGCGGAGGCTGTTTTAGACGCAGCAGTGGTCAGGACGCTCTCGGTGGATTTGGCGAGATTCTGCATCTTGATCGCGTTGACTTCAGCTTTATCCGCTATATCGTCGCTGAGAGACCACTCTCCGTCATCCGACTGCGAAGCGGTTTTTGCGACCTGAATGCCGACCGTGGCAATGGTAGCGGCACCGCCCTTTCCAGTCAGCCCGTTGATAAAGCTCTGAATCAGGTTCTTGCCCCACTGTACCGCTTGGGAGGGCAGAGACTTGATCCACGACAGCGCGCTGGAAAAGCCGCCCTTGAAGGCGTTCAGCAAACCGGACGCCATGCTCTTAACGCCGTTGCCAATGCTGGTCAGGATGTTCGCACCGAGGTTGAGCCAGTTGACAGCGGAAATCACAGCAAGAATCGCTTCCGTGATCTTGCTGAAATTCTGGACGATCAAAGGGATGCTGTTCAGGATGCCTCTGCCCAGAGCGACCACCAGCGCAACGCCGCCCGCAAGGATTTTTGGCGCGTTGTCGTTGATAAGCCCCGCAATGTTGATGACGATATCAGGAATGTACGCAAAGAGCTGAGGCAGCCCTTCGACGATGCCGTTTGCCAGATTCAGGATCAGATCCACTCCGGCAGTGACGAAATCGCCAAAGTTCGCGCGCAGTTGTTCGGTAAATTGCAACAACTGCGGGAGGGCACTTGCCAAAAATGCGGGAATCCCCTCTATAAATCCATCTGAGAGCGACTGGATCAGTTCCGTGCCGCTTTGCAGAAGCTGCGGCACGAGTGAGAAGGCGATCTGCGGGATTCCGCTGAGCACATTGCCGATCGCCGGCAGCAGGTTGCTAACCAGAAAGGTCTGTGCCGTTTCTGATAGAGCTTCCAGCGATGAGGTCAGATCTTCTCCAAGAGCCAGATTCCCCAGCACGTTGGAGGCTGCGGCTTTCATTGCGCTAAAAGAGCCGGAAAGGGTGGTCTCCGCTTCCTTCGCAGTGGTGCCGGTGATGTCCAGCTCAGTCTGAATGACATGGATTGCGTTGTACACGTCAGCCAGACTGCTCAGATCATACTGAACGCCAGAAATTTTCTCAGCGTCCGCCAATAGACGCTCCATCTCGGTTTTCGTGCCGCCATAACCAATCTTGAGGTTGTCGAGCATCGTATAGTTTTGCTTCGCAAACCCTTGATAGGCGTTCTGGATGGAGACCATGTCAGTGCCCATCTTATTGGCATTGTCGGACATGTCCGTCATTGCCATTTGCGCCACGTCCGCGGCGGCACGGGTGTCATTGCCGAGACTCTGAAGCAGGCTTGCGGCGAAGCTTGTGGTCTGCTCCATGTAGTCGTTTGCGCTTAGTCCGGCTGTTTTATAAGCGTCTGCGGCTGCTGCTTTCACGGCGTCGGCACTGTCCTTGAAGATGGTCTCGATGCCGCCGATGCTCTGCTCCAGTGCCGCTCCGGATGTGATCGACGAAGCCAGCGTTTTGCCAATGGCGGCTGTGCTCAGAATGCCTGTGACGGCTGTGACCAGCCGGGAACCGAGCACGGTTCCGGCATGGTCTCCGGCACGGCTGGCTTCGCCGCCCATAAGCGTGGTAATGCTGCCCTGAATGCCCTCCGCAGAGGGTACGATCTGGACGTATGCTTTAGCGAGTTCAATTGCCACGGGGCTCACCTCCTTCAATGGCTCGCATGGCTGCTTCAAATTCCTCCGAGCTGTCAAAGGTCCGGACGCCGCCAGAACCGTCTTCTTTGTCCTCTCCCAGCAGTCTGGTCAAGATGGAGGGAGGGAATGTGGACCGTCCGCCGCCGGCGATTCGCCAGTTCAGTTGATTCAGCGCGTCGGCAATGATAGCTCGGAGTTGATTTTCCAGCGTGATTGTAGTCCCGTGGAGAAGCATCATGCTTCTGCTGTCCGGCGGAAGCCCTGCGGCAAGGGTGGCGGCAAGCTTCACCGGCAGGGCACGCCAATTCAGGACATGGTAACACTGCGCAAAATCACAGATTAACGCATCCTCGTCCGACGCAATCATACCGGAGAGGATGAGGAGTTTTTTCCGGACTGGAATGCGGTGATGATCTCGTTCAGCTCACGATCTACCGCGTCGGCAGGCACACGACCGTCCGACAGGCGGAGATGGTCATAGAGCTTCTTCCGGCCTTCTTTGCCGAGAACCATCGGCACGATCCGGCTGAACTGGGAATAGTCCCCATCGTTCAGCCCTGTTACCGCGTCCAGAAACTCCATGTTATTGAGGGTGTTGTCGTCCAGCTCGATCTCAAAGCCGGAGGAGGTTTTGATCTTTGCCATTGGCGTCACTCCTTTCACTCAGCCGAACCGAGCAGGTATTCGTAATGAGTCTGACCGCTTGCGTCCGGCATGGCAGTGACAGTGGTCTGATAACCCACCGCGGAGCCGTCGGCGTAGGTAACATCGCCCACCGCGGTGACTTTGCCGCAGGGGATCACGATCCGCTTCTTGACGCCGCTCTTCATGATCATGTCTACCGCCCAGCAGCAAAGATCCTGCTCGTCAGCATTGGCTTTGACGGTGATTCCGGTGGACAGCTCGCCGGTCACATTGTCGTCGCCATAGACAGCCTTGAGCACTTCCACGTTCAGACCCTCAATCAGGGTGAACTGGAAGGTGTCGGTCTTTTCGGTCTGGGTAGACAGCACCGAATCGCCGCCCCATGCGACGGTATCCTCGTTGGTGGGGCTGTTGGAGTTCACGAGACCGTCCTTGGAGATATAGCCAAGAGACTTGAACGCTGCATCCAGCGCGGTCTTTGCGTCAGTCGGCAGCGTAGAACCGAGAGGGGCACGAGAGACGGCACCGCCGATTTTGGGCTTTGCTGCGGAAACATTCTGTGCGTTTGCCATAAAATCAATCCTTTCAAGTGTAATAGACCAGATCGAACACCGCTTGATAGCGGGGCAGTTGTCTGGTGGTGTCCGGGAAATTATAGTCGGTGTTCAGGTCACAGCAGGAAATCTCAGGGAGAGTGACTGCGTTTTCCATGGCGGCAACGACCTGTAGATTCAGGCTGGCCGCTTCCAGCACGCTGGTGCCGTAGGACTGCACCGCAATGGTGGCATGACGCAGACCATCGCCCGAGCCGGACCCGGTCTTTTCCAGAACACAAAAAGAGCCGGAGAAATTCTCCGGCACGAAAACATAACAGGGGACGGACAGGGAGTCGGACAGGTAGTCCAGCAAGATTTTTTCAATCATTTCAGTGCCTTCAATAGGGAGTTGGTTGCGGCGTTTTCCTTGATGGCATCGATGGAGACGGCACTGACCTGCGCAACGGCACGGTTTTTGCCAGTAAAGCAGCCTGCTTCATAGCCTTCGCCCAGCCTTTCCTTGGTGGAAAACGCGATCTGGCTCAGACCGTCCTGCATCTCACTGCTTTTCAGCAGATTTCGGACGCCAGCACGGTTCAGCTTAACGATGACTTTACTCATACCGTTCCACCTTCACCTTCTTGTTCCAGCGCAAGGGGATCAGGTGCTCGATGCCCTGCGTAACAGCTCCGTAAGCACGGAAATCCTGTCCAAAGAACCGGATGCGGACGTCGTTCCAGTCGTGAGAATCGCCCTTTGGAATCGCCAGCGTGTACGCCAGATGACGACCGTTGAGTTGCAGTTCGGTGACAACCTCTTCGGTGGAGGGCTCGCCGATCAGGACATTCCGCACGACTTCCTCTGTCTCTTCATAGATCGGCTCACGCAACGCGTTCTCGCCGGTCTTGATCCGGGTATAGAGGGTAATGTCGATTCCTTTCAGCATAAATCCTCCAAAGGGCTGTGGGAGCCGATCCGGTTGCCGACCCCCAACAGCTTCTTTTCCAGCTTGGAGAGATACAGCTCGCCAGCAGAGCCGCCACTCATGGTCCAGCTTTGTGAGTAGCCCAGCGCGGACGCTGTGCCCTGCGTGGATCCCATGGGAAAGGTAACAGCCCCCTCGCCGTCATCGCCCAGCTGTCGGCGTACCATCCGGCAGGAGACCAGCTTTTTGACCTCTGCGGAGGCGGCGGGACTGTAGGCATCGATGATAAGGGCGGCTTCTTCCAGAAGGGCGGCGCATTTGCCCGGTTCGTCACCGGACAGGGTGCGGAAGCCGGCGGCTACATCCTCGATCTCAGCGTACCGCATGGATTAAGCCTCGGTTTTGGTCAGCTTGTTGAACACAGTGGTGTCGCAGCGGAAGCCGACCTCGATCTCAGCGCGGACGGCAAACATATTCTGCTGGAACAGGTTGATGGTGTTGCTGCCGTCGGTCAGAGTAGCCTGGTCAGAGATGGCGATCTTGACGCCTTCAACCGTGCCATACATAGCCTGCGTCCAGTCTCCGGCAAAACCGACAACGTGCTTCTTGGCAGTGGTGGTATCCGCAATGTAAGCCGCTTTGCTCTGGAAGGTGCGCGCGCCGAGAATCATGGGGACAGCACCCTCGGCGACGTTGTTCAGGAACAGGGGACGCTTGTTGGCGTCCACGGCGTTCAGCAGGACAGCCTTGCCCTGCGGCGCAATGACCCATCCGTTCAGGATGCCGTCGTGAGTAGCGATGTCGGAATCAGCATCCACAAGACCCTTGTAGGCATTGGTGCCGATTTCCTGAGCGGCGCAGCTCTTGAGGGTGTCGAAGTTGGAGCCGGGAGCGTCCGCAGCACCGAAAACAGTGGCGTCGAACTTTTTAGCCAGTGCCAGCGGCAGACGCTTCACGAGCTCATCATACAGGGTGGGAATGTCGCGGCGGAACTGATTGGAGAAGGGCACGATGACCGCCAGCGTATACGGGCTCATAGGCTTGGTGGAAAGGGTGTGACGCTTGACCGGCTTCTGCTCGGTCTCGTTTACCCACGCCGCCTCGGGGTCTCCGGTGATGACCGGAATGGTCGTGCCGAGACCGGGCAGCTTGATCTGGTGTGCCAGCGTCATGACAGCAGAGCCTTCCTGCGTCTTTTTCAGAATCTCACTGGACACATCGCCGGGCAGAGAAATGGAAGTGGTGCGGTTGATATCAACAGCCATAAGAAATCTCCTTTACAAATCACTTTACCGTCTGGTTGAACCACTCGGCGAACTGATCACGGGTGGAGCTGGACGGCTTCTTAGCGGGTTCTCCGCCGTCTCTGACGACCGGATAACCGCTGGGTTTGGCGAACTTCAAAATTGCGGTCGCCTGCGCCTTGCAGGCTTCCTCGGTGTCGCCAGTCAGCAGATCGGACGGCACGCCAGTCTCCGCAGAGATTTTGACGCGCAGCTCTCGCAGAGTGTTAGCCTTGGTCAGACTGTCCACCTGCGCTTGCAGACTGGCTGCCCTCTCGTTAGCCTTTTGCAGCTCGGTTTTGCCGGCTTCCTGCGCGGCGTCAA
>CAVEGP010000124.1:0-5380 GCA_963615155.1 Bacteroides uniformis
CAGCCTCAGCGCGCATCATCAGGTTCTTCTTGGTGCTGTCGGTGACGACCTCGCCCAGCAGCTCCGCAAACTTTGCGGCATGCTCTGCCTCCTCAAACGCGTAACGCTTGTAAGCGTCCGCGATCTCAGGATAACCCTCACGCTCAGCAACACGGGACATTGCCAGATACATGCCGACCTCGCTGCACTCGCCCTCAAAGTTTGCGCGCAGACCGTCAACGATATCCTGAGGAACACCCTCAGCCTTGCCGATGCCGACAACATGCTCGGTCACATAGGTGTTGCCCATTTTCTCGATGAAAGCAGAAGCAGGAGCCTTGCAGACTGGGCAGAACTCCGGGATGGTATCCTCAGCAATGTAACCACAAACGGTGCAGACATACTTTTTCATAGCGGTATCCTCCATAAAATCCTCTTATTTTCAGGCTGTCCTTGGTACGGAACTGCCTTGGTTTCTGAGTTTATTATAGCGAATGATTCCTAGTTAGTCAAGCAGAACAAGTGGGAATTATTCTTATTTAACAGTCTATTCAAACTTATTGTTCTCAGACCTGAAGATTGCCACTGGCGGGAGCATCCGAGCCATCTGCCGCATCAAATTCATAGTCGTTTCCGGGCAGGATCGCGTTCAGAAGGATGCCGCCGATGGCAGCGATCGCCAGACCGGACAGGTTAATGGAAATGCCGCTGACAACAAAAGTCAGACCGCCCACTGAGTTGAAGCCCAGAGCCGACACCAGAATGATCGCTGCGATGATAAGGTTGCGGCTGTTGGTGAAATCGACCTGATTTTCCACAATGTTGCGGACGCCGATCGCCGAGATCATACCATACAGCACGAAGCTGATGCCACCAATGATCCCTGTCGGAATGGTGTTGATGACCGCCTCAAACTTGGGACTAAAGCTGAGGATGATCGCCAGCACCGCCGCGATCCGGATGACCAGCGGATCGTAGATCTTGCTCAGTGCGAGAACGCCAGTGTTTTCGCCATAGGTCGTATTCGCCGGACCGCCCAACAGACCAGCCATCGCGGTAGCCAGACCGTCGCCCATCAGAGTCCGGTTCAGACCAGGGTCGTTGATATAATTGTGTCCGGTGGTCGCGCTGATTGCGGCGATATCGCCGACGTGCTCCATCATAGTCGCCAGCGCGATGGGGATGATGGTGAACAGTGCGCTGATGAATTCCGGACTGCCGTCGATAGCGAACAGACCCATCGCTTCCTTATGGAGCGGAATGCCGAACCAATTAGCTTCGGCAATGCTCTGGAAGTCAACTGCGCCTGTCACCAGAGCGACCACATAGGATACCAGAACGCCAATGAGGATGGGCAGGATCTTCACCATGCCCTTGCCCCAGATGTTGCAGACAATAACCGTACCCAATGCCACAAATGCCAGCAGCCAGTTTGCCTGACAGTTGGTGATCGCCGACGGTGCGAGGATCAGACCGATGGAAATAATGATCGGACCGGTAACGACCGGCGGGAAAAAGCGCATAATGCGCCGAATGCCAAAGGTCGAGATGAGCAGACTTACCAACAGATAGACCAGACCCGAGAACGCCACACCCGCACAGGCATACGGCAGCATCTCGGTATTGGCGACAGTCAGGTTGCCGTCAGTATCCGCCAGCATGGGGGCGACAATGGAAAAGCCGCCCAGATAAGCAAAGGACGAGCCGAGGAATGCCGGAACCTTCTTTTTGGTAATGAAGTGGAACAGCAACGTACCCAGACCCGCACAGAGCAAGGTGGTCGAGACACTCAGTCCTGTCAGCAGCGGAACAAGAACCGTTGCGCCGAACATGGCAAACATATGCTGCACACCGAGGATCAGCATCCGACCTGTGCCAAGCTGACGGGCATCGTAAATACCCTTGGAATAATCGATGGATGGATTCATAAGACCTCCTACAAACCGTGGCACTTCAAAAAAAGAGGCACTCCCGCAGATAAGCGGCAATGCCTCAGAAATCGAAGAACCAAAATCTTTTCAAAGAAAAAGAGGGAGTTTTTGCTTGCAAACGCCCCATTCCGCTCTCCCCTTTCCTTCTTTACTTCGCTCAGTATACCAGAATCCGACAGACCATGCAACCTTTTTTCTCTTTTTCCGGGCAAGCAGCTTGAAATCCGATGGCTTCTACACTATAATATTACCTATTATTATAGTATTATTGCGAGTTTGAGGCAAAACATGATTTATCTGGATTATTCTGCAAACACTCCGGCAGACGAACGGGTCCTGGAACGGTTTTGTGCCGTTGAGCGAGCCTGTATCGGCAATGCGAATTCCCATCATATGGCAGGCGAAATCGCAAAGTCTGAGATCGACCGCGCAACGCAGAGCATTGCTTCCCTGCTCCACGTCCAGCCCGCCGAAATTATTTATACCTCCGGTGCCAGCGAATCGAACAATTTCGCCCTCAAGGGGCTGGCACGGCTCTCACGCCATGTAGGGAAACACATCATTTCAACACCGCTCGAGCACTCCTCGGTCAGCGGCACCTTGACCGCCCTGCAGGAACAGGGCTATGAGATCGATCTTATTGACGTCCGGCGGGATGGTACGGTTGATCTCGAGCATCTGCAAGAACTTCTCCGTCCGGATACCATTGCTGTCGCCGTGACGATGGTGGACAGTGAGTTAGGTGTTGTTCAGCCCATTGCGGAAATCGCCGAGATTTTGAAAGTCTATCCGAATTGTCACTTTCACGTGGACGCAACGCAGGCGGTTGGAAAGTTTCCGGTCAGCTTTGATGGCATCGATACCATGAGTCTGACCGCCCACAAGTTCTATGGCTTGAATGGCATTGGTCTGCTGCTCAAGCGGCGGGGGCTTGCGCTCGAGCCGCTGATCCACGGCGGCGAAAGCACCACCATTTATCGCAGCGGTACACCGACCGTTTCGCTGGCATCCTCACTGGACTGTGCCCTGGAATCCGCCATCCATGAGCTTCCTCAACGTTCGGAGCGGGTAAAAAAGCTCAACGCAGAGCTTCGCACGGCATTGTCTGCTTATCCGAAAGTTCGTATCAACAGCCCAGAAAACGCAATTCCTCACATCCTGAACCTGAGCATTCAGAACGTCAAGGGAACGGTCACTCAGCGGACGCTGAACGAACATGGCATTTGTGTTTCCGTCAAGTCCGCCTGCTCGTCGGACGGTCTGCCGTCCCGTGCGGTATTTGCCGTCAGCCACGACCGCCGGAACGCCTTGTCCTCATGGCGGATCAGTCTGAGCCACCTGACGACCGACAAAGAGATTCAGGAATTTTTGAACGTATTCGACGTCTGTTATCATGAACTGACTGCCAATTGAGCGATTCACCCAAAAGAGAGGATTTGAAATGAAACGTGAATTAGAACCCTACCAGATGATCGAGCGAAGCATCATCAAGAAATATCGCAAAGAGCTTTGGACGCCCTTCATCGTTGCCGTAAAGCGTTACGAATTGATTCAGAGCGGAGACAAGATCGCCGTCTGCATTTCAGGCGGCAAGGACTCCATGCTGATGGCAAAGCTGATGCAGGAGCTTCAGAAGCACAGTGATGTACCGTTTGACTTGGTTTTTCTTGTGATGGACCCCGGCTACAACGAGGTCAATCGCCAGAAGATCGAGTCCAACGCCGAACTGCTCCATATCCCGGTGACGATCTTCGAGAGCAACATCTTCTCGGTGGCAAACAACACCGATAAGAATCCCTGCTACCTTTGCGCCCGAATGCGCCGCGGTCATCTGTACAGCAAAGCTCAGGAGCTTGGCTGCAACAAAATCGCATTGGGACATCATTTCAATGACGTCATCGAGACGACCATCATGAGCATGTTCTATGGTTCTCAGCTGCAAGCCATGCCGCCGATGCTGCACAGCACCAGTTTCCCCGGCATGACACTCATCCGCCCGATGTACTGCATCCACGAGGAGGATATCCTTGCATGGAAGCGGTATAACGACCTCGAATTTATCCAGTGTGCCTGCCGCTTTACCGAGAACTGCACCATGTGCGATAACGGCGGCGGTGGCTCAAAGCGGCAGGAGGTCAAAACACTGCTCCGACGCCTCAAGCGTGATAACCCCAATATCGAAAACAGCATTTTCCGCAGCATCCATGCCGTCGCACTGGATACTATGCCGGGCTATAAATCCGAGGGTGTCGAGCATAGCTTTCTGGAACGATTCCACGAGATGGAGAAGTAACGCACAGCACGAAAAAACTTTTCCTCCCCCTGTATTTATGAGGAGACAATGGTTCATCTCCAAACTTATGTGATCCAGTGGAACGGATTGAAATGACCGAATGACGTGATATAGACGTGATATAATAAAATGATGCCCTACTACTCGATTTTGAGCGGTAGGGCTTTATTGTCAGGGTGGTTTTGATTGCCGCAAAACAAAAAGCTCGTGATGATACGAACCAACGTACAATCATGAGCTTTTTCATGCCACCGGCGGGGCTTGAACCCGCACTCTGTCGCCAGAAAGGGATTTTAAGTCCCTCGTGTCTGCCAATTTCACCACAGTGGCCTATGAACTGCTGCGCTGAGAATCGCACAGCAGTATTATGATACACTAGAATCCCTGGTTTGTCAAGAACGCCTTAAACCTTTCCGCCATGAAGTTCGGCGTACATCTTTGCACGGCACTCGGCGACGGCAGGTGTCATGTTGACATAGTGCTTGTGCGGACACTCCAGACGCAGCTCACTCTCCCATGTTTCGTCTGTGAGCTGCTTTGCAATATAGGCCTTCTTCTCAGCGACGGAAGGCAGCTCGATGGCAAGCTCCCCATGCAGGATATGCGGAACAAGCAGTTGCTTGACCTTGGTCGGCGTGATGGTCACGGTACGCTCGATGGCATCAGAATCCAGATTCACCATCGTGACAGGCTTGCCTGCTTCGATGACCTCGCCATCCATTGCGATGAGGTCGCATTGTGCCTGACCGTTCTCGTCGTAGAGACGCCAAGGGATCTTTTTGCCCGGGATGATCGCCTTGCTTGCGGAATCCGAGCATTTCATCTTGGGCTGATAGCTGCCGTTCGGAAGCTTGACCGCAACCAGCTTGTAAACACCGCCGAAAACAGGATCCGAAGCCGAAGTAATGAGGTTTTCTCCGACACCGTAAGCATCGAAATGCGCGTGCTCGTAAAGCTCCATATTGGCGATTTTCTTTTCATCCAGGCTGTTGGATGCTACCAGCTTGATATAGGGTTTGCCTGCGGCGTCCAGAGCCTTCCGCAGACGCTTTGAACCACGAGCAAGGTCACCGGAATCAATACGCGCAGACTTGACACGACGGTTGGGGTCATTCGGGTACTTTTCAATGAGATAATCGTCCAGCTTGATGAGGTTCGGCAGACCGCTTTCCATAAT
>CAVEGP010000125.1:0-5305 GCA_963615155.1 Bacteroides uniformis
AACATAGGGGCTGTACTGCAAATTCCACGCACTGTTGTTGATGGTAAGCGGAATGATGCGATGGTTTTCGCGGGCAGGATGGTTCATTCGACCGGCATAACCCTCGTTTTCGACACAGAGCTGACATTTCGGATAGGAGCTTTGGGGCGCAAGCTTTGCGGCGGCGATGGCTTTCGGATCTTTTTCGGGCTTGGACAAATTGATGGTGATATCCAGATCTCCGTAGACAGTCTTAGTGATCCATTTCAAGTCACGCTTGATGCGGTAACGGCGGATATAATCGGTATCCTGGCTGAATTCATAGAACCAGTCGGTCGCCGCCTGCGGACCATCGTTCTCGTACCGCTCCTCAAAGTTTGCACGGACGATGCTGGGACGTGGGGTCAGCACACCCATCAGCTTGGTATCAAAAAGGTCACGGGCGGTGGAGTTATCCTCACAGACGCCACGTGCAACGGCATCGTCGATCAGTGTTTTCAGGATGCTTTCAAGATCGGTGTAGCAGACGTCACTCTCGGGTTCGATGAAGCTGTCCAACCGCATCGTCATGAGCAGTTGGTTGCGGATGTAGATCTCATCGTCGGGCAGGATCAGACCGGTATCGAGACCATAATTGACGAGCTTCTGAATTGCAGTAGAGATCACAGGACTGCGCCTCCTTCCGGACGGATCGAGAGGACGTGGCAAGACCCCTTGCCGAGGATGTCTTCGATGCCAGCTTTGAACTCATCCAGCATGTCCAGTGGGACAAAAGCCTGTACCGTGCCTGCGAAGCCGCCGCCGTGGACACGGACACCGCCCCGACCATTCAGCAGATGCTTTGCGGCGGCGATGGTCACGCCCACCTCCTGATGCTCCTTGTAGCCGGCGGGGATGACGTTTTGCAGATATTCCCAGCTGCTGTTGCCGGATTCGCTGAGGATGGCGAGGAAGGTGTCAAAATCGCCGCTGCGGAGAGCAGCGACCTGCTTGGTAACACGGTCGTTGTCGGCGTAGATGTGGAACGCACGCAGAACGGCACGGTCGCCGCAGACCTTGCGGCACTCGGGGATCTTTGCGAGAAAAGTTTCAAAGGGAACGTCGCGCAGGACTTCGCCGCCGCAGACAGCAGCGACCGCACGGCAGTCGGCGGGGATGGCAGCATATTCATCGGTCAGATCGGCATGATCCGCACCGGAATCCAGAATGCAGAGAGCAAGACCAGCCTTGGAGAAATCGACGACTACCGGCTCGACATCGGGGTGGGAAGGATCGGCGAAATCAATGGTGATGATGTTGCCGACGCTGCATGCCATCTGATCAAGCAGACCAGACGGCTTGCCGAAGTAAACATTCTCTGCCCACTGACCGATCTGCGCAATGACGATGGGGGAGAGCTTCTCGGTCATGAACTGATCGTTCAGGATGACGCCGATCAGAACCTCGAACGCTGCCGAGGAGGAAACGCCGCTTCCCTTGGGGACGTTGGACGAAATATAAACATCCAGACCGGACAAGACCGCCCCGCGCTGGGCAAAGGCAGCGCACTCGCCGCGCAGGATGGAAATGCTGGTGTTTTCCTCTTCCTTGCGGGCGGTCAGATCATTGAGATCAATGACGCAGAGGTCGTAGCCCTCGCTTTGGACACGCAGTTGGTTCAGGCTGTTTGAGCCGACAGCGGCGATCATGTCAAAATTGACACTGCCCGCCAGCACCCGACCGTGCTGATGGTCGGTGTGGTTGCCGCCAATCTCAGTCCGACCCGGTGCGCTGTACAGCCCGGCATCGGCGTGGGAGCCGAAGACCTTTTCCAGACTGTCCAACACTGCGGCATAGCGGGCAGCCTGCGCAGGAGTCTGCTCCGGTGTGCAACAGTACAGAGATGCCAGACGATTGGCGTATGTACCGTCCGAAAGCTCCTGCTTCCAGATAGAAATAGGTTTCATCATTGCGTGGTCCTCCTTGTATCAGGTGTATGATGGATCCATTGCGACTCCGCTCAGAGCCGTACTTCATTAGTTCTATAATATAGAATCTGACAAGAAAAAACCATGTATTATTGTTGCGTCTGAATGGAAAAGGCAGCGGGAAATTTTCCTGTTCCATCAACTTGCACATAAAAAAAGCCATGTTCTAGTTCAATAATACCAGAACACAGCTCTTTCAAGAAGAGGGAGTTTATTTTATCAGTTCATGAGGCTGCAAACAGCTTCGGCGTATGCGGCAGGGTCATCGACGGGCAGACCCTCGATGAGCTGTGCCTGCGCGTAGAGCAGGGCGCTGTATTTCTTGAGCTTTTCGGTGTCACCAGCCTCCTGTGCGGCTTTCAGCACGGCAAAGACAGGGTGATTGACATTCAGCTCCAGAATCTTGTCGCTCTTGACGTTTTCACTGCCGGGCTGCTTGGAGAGAACTTTTTCCATCTCGATGGACAGCGGACCGTCGGCGGACAGGCAGACCGGATGATCTTTCAGACGGGTCGAGACCTTGACTTCCTTGACCTTGCCATCCAGAGCGTCTTTCATTGCGTCGAACAATGCTTTGTTCTCGGCGGTTGCGTCCTCAGCGGCTTTCTTTTCCTCATCGGTCTCAAGACCAAGATCGCCGCTATTGACGTTCTTGAATTCGACTGTGCCGTCCTTGCCCTCGGCGTCCGTACGGGGATAAGTGCGCATGATCTGCAGGCAGAACTCATCCACATCCTCGGTCAGGAGCAGGACATCATAACCCTTGTCCAGAACCAGCTCGGAAGCAGGCAGCTTTGCCAGACGATCCGTGGAATCGCCGGCAGCAAAATAAATGAACTTCTGCTCGGCGGGCATCTTTTCGACATACTCCCGCAGAGTTATCAGCTTCTGCTCCTTTGCGGAATAGAAGAGCAGAAGGTCGCGAAGCAGCTCGGCATGCATCCCGTAGTCGGAATAAGCACCAAACTTGATCTGACGACCGAACTCTTTCCAGAACTCCTCATACTTCTCACGGTCATTCTGGAGCATTGCGTGCAGCTCATTCTTGATCTTCTTTTCGAGGGCGTTGTGGATCAGCTTCAACTGGTGATTCTGTTGAAGCATCTCACGGCTGATATTCAGGCTGAGATCCTGACTGTCGACGATGCCCTTGATGAAGCTGAAATAGTCGGGCAGAAGGTCGGCACACTTTTCCATGATAAGAACGCCGGATGCGTACAGAGCCAGACCTTTTTCGTAATCCTTGGTGTAAAAGTCATACGGACGATGACTCGGGACGAAAAGAAGCGCGTTGTAGTTGGCGGTACCCTCGGCACGGCTGACAATAACACGAGCCGAATCGGTGTAATCATTGAATTTGTCCTTGTAGAAGCTGTTATACTCCTCGTTGGTGACTTCGCTCTTCTGCTTTTTCCAGATGGGAATCATGCTGTTCAAGGTCTCAAGCTCGGTGTAAGTCTCCCACTCGGGCTTATAGTTCTCGGGCTTGGGGTCGGGTTCGGGCTTCTGACGGTTCTTCTCTCGCTCCATCTGGATGGGATAGCGGACATAATCACTGTATTTCTTGACGATGGCAACAATACCGTACTCGTTGACAAAGTTATCGTAGTTGTCAGTCTCGGTGTCGGGCTTGATGTGGAGGATGATATCCGTGCCAACGGTTTCCTTCTCGGCGGGATTCAGCTCGTAGCCGTCAGCACCGCTGGATTCCCACTGCCAGGCTTCATCCGAGCCATAAGCGCGGGAAATGACGCTGACCTTATCGGCGACCATGAAGGCGGAGTAGAAGCCAACACCAAATTGACCGATGATGTCGATGCTCTCATCCTTGTTGTCCTTCTTGAAGTCAAGAGAGCCGGAGTGTGCGATCGTGCCCAGATTCTCTTCTAACTCGTCCTTTGTCATGCCGATGCCGTTATCAGAGATGGTCAGGGTGCGATTTTCCTTGTCCAGTGTCAGCAAAATGCGGAAATCGCCTTTGTTCATGCCGACGGAAGTATCGGTCAGGCTTTTATAGTAAAGCTTGTCGATGGCATCTGAAGCATTGGAGATCAGCTCACGGAGAAAGATCTCTTTGTTGGTATAGATGGAGTTGATCATCATGTCCATCAGCTTTTTGCTTTCAGCCTGAAATTCTTTTTTCGCCATAATGCAAAACCTCTTTATCTTTATAATGCGCCTCACCGCAGAGCGTCCGGAAAAGACCAGAATGCGCAGTTGGCTTAGCACTCATATCTTGCGAGTGCTAATATACACCGACTCGCATGAAAAATCAAGGGGTTTCATAAAAAGTTTAGAATTACTCTGCAAATAGCACGCAGATCCTTCCCATTCTATTTGCAACGTGCTATAATGATACCATTGTAAATTATACCGTTGTAAATTTGACCGAGGAGAGAGAAACGATGCGATTTGAAACACGGGAGCTTTCCGGAGGGGGATGGCTGAATGTTTACCTGCGGGAGACGGCAGAAGCTATGCCGGACGCCATACAGCGACCGATGGTGGTAGTCGTGCCCGGTGGCGGATACAACCATGTCAGCCCGCGGGAGAGTGATCCGGTCGCATTGCAATTCGCGGCGGCGGGCTGTCATACAGCGGTTCTGTCTTACAGTGTGGGCGAGGGCGCACGGGATTTTCAGCCGATGCGCCAGTTGAACGAGGCACTGGAGCTTTTGCGGGAATATGCGGAAGAATGGAATATTCTGTCTGACAAGATCGCAGTCTGCGGATTCTCAGCAGGCGGACACCTTGCGCTGTCATCGGCGGTGCTGAATGTTCCTGACTGCGAAAACCAGCAGCGACCCGACGCTGTGATCCTGGGTTATCCAGTGATCTCGTCGGGAGGATTTGCGCATCGCGGCAGCTTCGAGATGCTGTCGGGAAGCAGAGATCTGGATGCGCAACGGTTGTTTACGCTGGAAGATAAGATCAACTCGCGGACGCCGCCCGTGTTTGTCTGGCACACGATGGAGGACAAGACGGTCCCAGTCGAAAATACCCTCATGCTGGTGAGTGCTCTCCACAGGGCAGGTGTTCGGTGCGAGGCGCATTTGTTCGAGAAGGGAGAGCATGGTACGAGCATCAGCACGCCGGAGGTCAATGCTGCCAGCGGACATCGTCACCATTGGGTGGAGCTGGCAGTGGAATGGCTGAGGGAAACATTTGATTTTTATCTCTGATTTAAGCATAGCTACAAAATTTTCACGAGAAAACTGTTGACCTGTACAAAGATTTGAAGTATACTGGTCAGCGGAGACTAACAAAAAGGGGGAGAATCTGCCCCTGAGGAAAGAGGAATTGGAATTATGATCATTGGATCACAGATGCCGAAGATCTCTGTCAAAGACCTGATGATG
>CAVEGP010000126.1:0-5293 GCA_963615155.1 Bacteroides uniformis
TTAGGCATAGAAAAAGCCCGGAAAATGGCGTATTTCCGGGCTTTTTTAGCATTTTTAAGCTGTAGATTATCGCTTGCTGAACTGCGGAGCGCGACGAGCGGCTTTGAGGCCGTATTTCTTACGTTCCTTCATACGAGGATCGCGGGTCAGGAAGCCAGCCTTCTTCAGGACAGCGCGGTTCTCATCACTCTGCTGCAGGAGAGCGCGGCTCAGACCGTGGCGGATCGCGCCAGCCTGACCAGCAACACCGCCGCCATTGACGCGGACGACGACATCGAACTTGCCCTCGAGACCCAGCAGAACCAGCGGAGAGCGGACGATGAGCTTCAGGGTCTCCAGACCAAAGTAATTGTCGATATCACGATCGTTGACAGTGATCTTACCGGTGCCAGTGTAAACGCGAACGCGGGCAACGGAATTCTTACGACGACCAGTGCCGTAGAAATAAGGTTTGGTTTCGTACATATTCAATTGCCTCCTTCTTAGAACTCGATCTTCTCGGGCTTCTGAGCTGCCTGAGCGTGCTCAGCACCCTTGTAGCAGTGCAGGCGGGTCAGGGCCTTAGCACCGATGGTGTTGGAAGGAATCATGCCCTTGACAGCATAGGTCATAGCCAAATCACTGTTCTCAGCCATCAGCTTGCTGTACTGAACCTTCTTCAGACCGCCGATGTACTTGCTGTGGGTGATGTGGAACTTCTGCTCAGCCTTCTTGCCGGTCAGAACTGCCTTGTCGCAGTTGATGACGACAACGTAATCGCCGCAGTCAACATTGGGGGTGTAATCGACCTTCTGCTTGCCGCGCAGCAGAACAGCAGCCTCAGCAGCGACGTGACCCAGGCTCTTGCCGGCGGCGTCGAGCAGATACCACTTACGCTCGACTTCAGCGGGCTTCACGAGAGTAGTGCTCATATCTATTTCCTCCTGATAAGTGTTTTTGTGTTTCAGGCGTCCTTTTGGGGCGCGAATGTCAGTATACAACACAAAAAGCCGCCTGTCAACACATTTTTTTGATTTTTTCATCTCAAACTTTTAATTCTCTCGTTTTCTCTTGTTTTCTATTGAATACTCATGATTTCAAGCAACGCATTTTGGAACTTTCTTTTGCCCCCAGACAAAGATTTTCTGCCCTGTACCGCTACAATTTTTTCGGCTGTTGTGCTATACTATATAGGATATGGCTGTTTTCCCATTCATCGGCTTCCAAAGGACGGACAGCCAGCATTTCAAACTGTCAAAAAGGAGATCCTCTATGTCGAAGGATATCAACCAGCAGGGATCCGCCCAGCAGCGCAGCTCCAGGCTTCTGATGGCGATGGGCATCGTCGTCGCGCTTGGCATTCTGGCTTATTTCATTTTAACGCTGGTCGTCAACCGTCACACCCCCTCGAACCCCGACACCCACTACACCGCCGAAAACGGCATCTCGGTCTATTACGAAGGCTCGGTCTGGCCGGTCTGCGAGATGACAGAGGACGCGACCCTCGGTCACGCGCTTCAGCTCGCTTCTGCCCAAAGCAGCGACGACTCCAACTATCAGGTCGTGCTGTTCCAGCGCGGAGATACCTCGACCTATGAGGACTTCATCGCTCAGTCGGAGTCCGACCTGAAAAACGCCTATGGTGTTATCAGCCCACGCAAGGTCAACATCAGCATCGACGGAGCAACGATCACGGCGGTCCGCTGTGACATTCAGGCATATTATGCCGTCCTTGCCACCATCGAATACGAGAGCGGTGATGTGATCTACGTTTCCGCCCTGACAAAGCTTGCATCCATCAACGATATCGTGAACCTTGTCGAGAGCGTCAGCCTGTCCTGACCGCCCTCCCCAGTTCAAAAGGGATAGAAGGATTTTTCCATGCAGAAGAATGATACATTTGAAAAACACGTCTGGGCGGAGATTGATTTAGACGCCCTGCGTTCCAATTTCCGCGCTGTCCGTCAGCGTGCCGGGGATTTGCCGCTCTGCGCCGTCGTCAAAGCCGACAGCTATGGTCACGGCGCTGTTCAGTGCGCCCGTGTCCTGTCCGAAGAGGGCGCATCGTGGTTCGCCGTCAGTTGTCTGGCAGAAGCCAAACAGCTCCGCTGTTCCGGCATCCGGCAGCCCATCCTTATCCTCGGTCATGTCCAGTCCACCTATACAAAGGATCTCATCGACAACGACCTGACTGCCGCCTGCTATTCGACTGAGCAGGCAGTCGAGATGAGCAAGGCTGCCGAGCTTGCGGGCAGCAAGGTCAAGGTTCATCTCGCGGTCGATACTGGAATGGGACGCATCGGCTTTGCGCTCCGCACCGATTTTGACAAAGCCATCGAAGAGATGGTCGCCGTCTGCAAGCTGTCCGGTCTTGAGATGACCGGCATGTTCCAGCATTTCGCCGTTGCCGATGATACCAGCGAAGAGAATGTCGCCTACACTGCCGAGCAGTACGATTATTTCATTCGAGCATACAACGCCCTGAAGGATGCCGGCTTTGAGCCGCCGCTGCTCCACTGCGACAACTCGGCGGGCGTCATGCTCCATCCGGATTGGCCGAAAGAGCTTTCTTCCACCCGCTGCATGGCGCGCCCGGGCATCATCCTGTATGGCTTTGACCCCAGCGACGAAGTCCGTTTCGGGCTGTTCCATCCGGTCATGAAGCTCAAGACCGTCATCAGCATGGTAAAGGAAATGCAGACGGGGCAATCCACCAGCTATGGACGCTGCTTCACCGCTGAAAAGCCGACCAAAGTTGCGACCCTTTGCACCGGATATGCGGATGGCTACCCCCGTCTGCTAAGCTGCGGCAAGGGCATCGTGGAGATCCACGGCAAGCCCTGTCCGGTTCTGGGACGGGTCTGCATGGATCAGCTGATGGTCGATGTGACCGATGTTCCGCAGGTGCGGGAGGGCGACGAAGCGATCCTGTGGGGTGGCACCGTCAGCGACAGTGCCGAGGACATTGCGCACAAGACCAACACCATCTCGTATGAGGTCCTGTGCGGCGTGTCCCGCCGGGTGCCACGCGTTTATCTGGAACACGGCGAGATCGTCGCGATCGAAAACTGGATTCTGAATGATTAAGATCTTCTAAATACAACTCTCTTATCGGAGGAACAGATGGCAAGAGACAACATCCGCAATTTTTGCATCATCGCCCACATCGACCACGGCAAGTCCACCCTGTCAGACCGCATTCTGGAGCTGACAAAAAGCGTCGATGAACGCACGATGGAGGATCAGATCCTCGACAACATGGACATCGAGCGGGAACGCGGCATCACGATCAAAGCCCGCGCCGTCACCATGAACTACACCGCCAAGGATGGAAAGACCTATGAGTTCAACCTGATCGATACCCCGGGTCATGTTGACTTCGCATACGAGGTCTCCCGCAGTCTGGCGGCTTGTGAGGGCGCAATCCTGGTCGTGGACGCTACACAGGGCGTCGAGGCGCAGACCCTCGCCAACACTTATATGGCTCTTGAGCACAACCTGGAGCTTGTGCCCATCCTGAACAAGATCGACCTGCCCAGTGCGCATCCGGACGAGGTCGCTCAGGAGGTAGAGGATGTCATCGGTCTGCCCTGCCTCGACGCACCGAGAGTCTCGGCAAAGACCGGTCTGAACGTCGATCAGGTGCTGGAACGGGTCGTCACCGACATTCCTGCCCCCACAGGCGATCCGGACGCTCCGCTCAAGGCTCTGATCTTCGACAGCATCTATGACAGCTACAAGGGCGTCATCGTCTACATCCGTGTCTTTGAGGGCACGGTCAAGCCCGGCGATACCATTCGTCTGATGGCGACCGGCGCACAGTTCACGCTGGTCGAGGTCGGTCATATGGGTGCGACCAGCCTGTCTCCCTGCGCTCAGCTCTCCGCGGGCGAGGTCGGCTATCTGACCGCCAGCATCAAAACGGTGCAGGATACCCGTGTCGGCGACACCGTCACCCTTGCGAACAACCCGACTCCCGAGGCTCTGCCCGGCTATCGTCAGGTCAAACCGATGGTGTTCTGCGGCATCTACCCCGCCGACGGCGCAAAGTACCCCGACCTGAAGGATGCGCTGGAAAAGCTTCAGTTGAACGACGCTTCCCTGAGCTTTGAGCTGGAAACGAGCGCGGCTCTGGGCTTCGGCTTCCGCTGCGGCTTCCTCGGTCTGCTCCACATGGAGATCATCACCGAGCGTCTGGAACGGGAATTCGACCTTGACATCATCACGACTACGCCCAGTGTCCGTTACCGTCTGACGATGACCGATGGCACCGTGGAGATGATCGACAACCCGTCCAGCTACCCTGATCCCTCCAACATCGTCAAACAGGAAGAGCCGTTCGTCGATGTCCACCTCTACACTCCGAACGATTACGTCGGCGGTCTGATGGATCTGTGCCAGCAGAAGCGCGGCGTTCTCATCGACATGAAGTATCTCGATGATGTCCGTGTTGACCTGCACTATGCTCTTCCGCTAGGCGAGATCGTCTACGACTTCTTTGACGCCATCAAGAGCCGCAGCCGCGGTTATGCCAGCTACGACTACGAGTTCAAGGAATACCGTGAGAGCGACCTCGTCAAGCTGGACTTCCTGCTCAACGGCGATCCCGTTGACGCACTGTCCATGATTGTGTTCCGCGACAACGCCTACGCAAAGGGTCGTCGTATCTGCGAAAAGCTCCGCGACAATATCCCGCGTTCTCTCTTCGAGATCCCCGTTCAGGCAGCCATCGGCGGCAAGATCATCGCCCGTGAGACGGTCAAGGCCATGCGCAAAGATGTCCTTGCCAAGTGCTATGGCGGCGATATCTCCCGTAAGAAGAAGCTGCTGGAAAAACAGAAGGAAGGCAAAAAGAAGATGCGCCAGCTCGGCAGCGTCTCCCTCCCCAGCGAGGCGTTTACCGCAGTGCTGAAGCTGGACAGCGACGACGATTGATTGCCCGCCGTTTCCCGCGCAGAAAGGGTACTCGCAAAACAAAGTATAAAACACCGCCGTCCGGCGTAATATGCCCCCTGTATAGCGAACCGTGAAATAAAACGCTGAAAGCTATACAGGGGGCATTTTTATAGGCTCAGCAGAAAAATGCTCAGCGTGGATAAGGCAATTCCGACAACGGTCATTTTGGTGATAGCTTCTTTCAGCACGATTCTGCACAGAATTACAACGAGAACCAGAACTGCCCCATTATAAATCGTATAGAGGATATAGCTTGGTATGTAGGCAAGCAAAATCATCAGCGTAAACGCAGCAAATCCGGCAGACACTCCTCCTCCAAGTGCAAATATCCATGCCAGCTTTCCCATTTGAAAGCATG
>CAVEGP010000127.1:0-5090 GCA_963615155.1 Bacteroides uniformis
CTTTCTTTTTTTCCAAACTTTTGTTTTGTCTCCCTTCTAACCTTGATTCACATTAATAACGGTGTAACGGCGATTGGGGTCATCGTTGGTCACAGGAATATTGCCTGCGACCTGCGAAAACTTATCGACCATGGTATCATCACTCCTATATATTATAATTTTTAATATGTAACAATGGGCACCCGCTGTTTGCAGATGCCCATTGGCAGAGAAAATATGTTTTAGAACTTCATCGGCAGAGCATCCTTACGGCCCTTACCGTTGTAGGCCATATAGATGGGGAAAACGTATTTCTTCCATCCGGGCAATTTGGCGGGGTTATCCCTGCCAACACGATAGATCTCCATGGGATGGACACTACCCAGCGCACGGATGAGCCGTTCTTCGCTGAACTCGCTGTGATACAGTTCCACAAAGTGCATCATGCCGCGCAAGATAGATGCCCGGAACGAATCAGGCTTGCCATCCCAAGCTGCTACGATCAGCCGCAGGGCTTCACAGTAGATTTTCTCGCCCATCTGGTTGTACAGCTTGAGAGCGGTGCCCACGCAGCTGATGCGGTAGTCACTCAGCTGCAGGCTGTCGTAGTTGAACGCCAGACCCACCCGGTTGGTGGCCGCGAGAAATGCTTTGGAAGGGGCATCGCCGCCCACGACCTTGGCGCGCAGCTTGATGCCCGCAGTAAGCGGTGCGGAGTGGCCGTTCTGTTCGGCGAAGAACAGAGCTTCCTGCTCCATCGTCAGGCCAGTGTAGACCTTGCAGAGAATCGGCAGGTCCTTGCCGCCGTTGCGGAGGATGCGCCCCTCGATAGTGTGCTGACCGTCCACCACATAATACTTACCGTTGCGGAAGCTGACCTTCGGTTCATTCGCAACGTATTCGTTGAAGTCGGCAGCGATCATTTCCACCCGTTTGCGCTGTACGCCCCGCTGATAAAGTTCACGAGGATAAATCAGCATCTTGCTGTGAAGCACCAGCATCTGGTAAGGCGGGGTAATATTGAAAGAAGCGGCAAAATTGTTCGTGTCGTTTTTCAGGCGCATCGCATTTCCTCCTTGATTCGCCAAATGTATTTTTCGGCTTCGGTCAAAATCTCAGCCACCTGCTTCTTACGCTTCGGGCTGGTGAGCAGGCTGGGATTAAAGGTGAAGCTGTATTCGAGCCGCTGGATCATGGCATGAACAGCGGATTGCAGTTCGGTGTATAACATCATTTCTTCGACCGTCCCTGCGTCCTCAAAATCGGATTTGATGGGCGTATAGGGATAGACGGGCGGCTTGCCGTCAACCACTTCAGGCGGCGCGTAAGCCGCCGTAGAGCGGATGATGGGTTTGAGCTTCTGGATACTTCCCATCGGGTTCAGGGCAAGGCTGATTTTTACGGCATCATCGACCCGGCTCATTTCTTCCGGGGTGAGATGTCCTGCAAAATTCTGGACACGGCTCTTGTCGATGGTGAAGATCTGCTCGGCTTGAACGATGGACGGCTCCAGCTTTTCCGGTTCCACCAGACAATGTGTCGGCTGCGCAGCTTTCTTTTCTGTCTTACTTGTCAAAGTCGCAACGATCAAAGTCGGTGAATGGGTGTTCCCCACATCGTTTTGCAGGATGACTGCAGGGCGGGTTCCGCTTTGCTCGGAACCTGTGCTGCTGTCCAGTCGAATGAAGTAGATGTCTCCGCGTTGGAATTTCAAAGTGGATTCCAATTGCGAACCTCCGTTTGGATATGTAAGAAGCCCGCTGTACCTCCTAGGCAGCGGGCTTCTGTTAAAGTATGAAAGCGGTTTTATTTATGGGCTAATGAGTCTTTGCTGATTCTTTCTAAAATTTCGGTTGTTGGTTGCAATGAGGTTTTCCTCCCTAATCAACGTTCTATTTTAGTACACAATAACTACGCTCCTTCGCCATGTAAGGGCCATTATCCCTCTCGGACTACTATGAGCGTTCCGTACCCATACAGGATTTTCAGGCTCTACAGCCATAGCCTTTACGGGCATTCCTGTGTAGGGTATCCCCAGTTAACATTGTGTGTAGGGAAATGCGGATTGTCGGTATGCGCTTTCGTTTCCTTGCCATAGGTTCTCCTACAGATTCCATGAACATTGAGATAACCGATGGATGGAAGAGCATCATCCACCGCGTTCATGACAGAGGTTTCAGACATTTTCCTCCGTCTGAAAATAACAGAAATTAGAAACTTGCGTGTCAGTAAACCCAACTTCATCCTCGTATCCGCTTAACATGGCGGTTCAGTCGCACCATACTGTCTTTCAGTGACTTACCGCTTTCCTGCCGTGCTCTGTTCCCGTTTCAGCTTTCGCCTTTCGGTTAGGCAGGTTGTTTCCCGCGTTATCCTACGGGGTAGTCCCTTACGCTACACTACACAATGCCCTATCTGGGCGCACTTCCTCGATCTTTGATCTATCCAGCTCGGTGATTGTGTGCTTGATGGTTTTGATGGCCTTGTTCTGGTCAACCGACTGGATGTGCATGGTGACGATCTGGCTGGAATCCATGTCCAGAAAGTCTTTCAGCAACTGATCGCTCAGGTCGGAAGCGGTGATGGACAAGAAGCTGACTGCTCCAAAGATGCCGCCCATCTGAAAGGTGCGGCTATTCTTAAAGGCCAATGCAGTGGGAGCAATGGCATCCTTTACCGACAAGCCGCTGGGCACAAGGGCCTTCCAATCGAAATGAAACTTGTTGGCACCGTCCATATTCAGCATCCCGTGCATCAGGCGCAGACGCTCCGTACCATCCAGCGGCTTTGCCAGAACGCCGAGTCGATGGAAGTTGTTCATCAAGTCGTTCTGGATGTGTTCCAGCCGGGGCTTGACCTGCGCCATACTCTCACCCTCAATGCCATAGGTCAGGTACTTCGTTTTGGTCAGGCCGTTGTTGCCTTTGGAAAGCTGCTGCCGCAGCATCTGGCTGTACTCGGCGCGCACATCGTCAAAACCATCCTGCTGGTAAGGGATACGGATGGACTTTTCAAAGTCCGCAGAATCGGTGGCGGTGTTCACAAAAGACAGTTCAAAGTGGATGGAACTGTCGAAGAAGTTCAGGAACGAACACCATTCCTCAAAAATGGCGGTTTTATCTTCCTGCTGTGCCAGCTGATAATTGATATCTTGGTAGGCGATTGTACGGGTGTAGTAGCCGGGACGCACCCGGCAGGTACCATCCTCAAACATCCGCTGGAATGGGATGCTTTCCTGCGCTGTGCGGGGTACATTGGACTTGGGCGGCTTTTTGTCGCCCTTATTCTTTTTCAGAAACGGAATCATGAGCTTCATCTCCCTTCATAAGCAGTGCATAGTAGTTGTGGGTCTGGTACGGACGTACCTTCGGGCGGATGAACCGTGCCTGAATGTAGTACATCAAGATTTTTTCGGCAGGCTGGCCGTTCTTCTGATACATGGCCAAAAAGAACATAGGGAGCATGACCGCCATCATGCCGAGGGTCGCGCCAGTATTGCCTGCGGTGTCCCGCAGGACAAAGAACAGCGGCACTCCTACGATCGCCGCTGCACCGAAACAAACAAGCTGCCGTGCGGTCAGGTTGAAAGCCACTTTAGACTTCACCTTGGTCAGATCACGCGGCACAGAAATATAAGCTGCCAAAGAAACACCTCCGATCAGTGGGCACCCAGCAGAGTCTTTGCGACAGAACTGGTCTTGAACAGCGAAAAGCAGAGCAGCACCGTATAGCCGACAATGCTCCAGATCGAACTGATGGCATCGCCGGAAATAGCGATGTTCTGGATTAGAACTGCGTAAATTGCCACGCAGATCAGGATCAGGAAACCTTGGAAGCCCAGCGCAAACAGGGACTTCAAGTAATTCTGCCCAACATGGCTTTGCTCATGGTTACCCCATGTGGCCATAGGCACCGGAGCCAGACTGACCATCATGTAGATCTCAATCATTCTGCCGTACACGATCACAAAAATCACAATGGACAGGATGCGCATGGTGATGCCGATCAGAAAACTTTGCAGGAACAGGCCGAACAGCGGGCCGACATCCATGCTCATCATGCTGCTTTCCAGCATCGACAAGCCAATATCATTGACCCTTGTGTTGCCGCTGATAATGCCGCTGGAATTTGCCACGACCTGCTGGGTTACATCGAACACAGCCATGATGATGTCAAACGTGTTCGAGATCATCCAGACCGAAACAGCAGTTTTGAAGATCCACTTCAGAATCAATGCCGGTTCAAACTGTGCCATGTTGTTATGCTCTGTAATCATCTGGATCAGTTCATAGCAGGCAATGAAGGTCAAAATCACGCCTGCGATGGGCAGCACAACATTGCGGGATAGTGCCTCAATCATGGCAAAAACTCTCGGTTCAAAGTTGGATGGTTTGGTGCCGACCTGCTGCGCGATGCTGCCCACCTGCGTGTTGACATCATCAAAAAGGCCGCTGAGATTGGACATGATCGCCGCTGTCAGCAGCGACTTGATCCAATCCGAAATCGCTTTGAGAACTGTTTCCACTCAGAGCCACCACCCATCAGGAAAAATGATTGATCAGGGTCTTGAGCAGGTTAAGCAGAAAGATAATGTGCGTCAGAAACTGCATAAAAATCGCCTTCCTTTCAGGTAACAGTGAATACTCGTTTTGCAATGCGCTTCCTTATTATAATAAGAAGCCGTTTGCCACGGTGGGGCTGGAAGCTGCTTGCAAGTAATATGTAAGGGCGGCAAACGCCGCCCAAAAAAGATCAGCCGAACAGACCGCTCAGCAGGGGCACCAGAGTGATGCCGATCAAGGCAACGCCGCCGCCAGCCATCAGCTGCTTCATACCCTGACTCTTGGCGGACGGATTGTCGCCGCCATAGCCTTCCATGAGGTTCACGGCACCCCACACGCCCAGACCGGCACCGAGTGCCACGACCAGAGTTTTCAGAACGTCCACTGCACTGTTGAAGAATTCCATAGTTTTGATCTCCTCTATTTTGAAAAAGTGACCCCGCACACACCTGAAAACCGTTTGGAATTTGCCGTGAACTGCGGCGAGTGCTGATTTATCCTGAATTATTCATCCCAACAGGGACAACGCGGCTGAAAGCCGCATAACTA
>CAVEGP010000128.1:0-5060 GCA_963615155.1 Bacteroides uniformis
GGTCTGGATGCCGCAGCTCTCTGCTGCGATCTCATTGTCACGCACAGCAAGGATCGCGCGTCCATGACGGGATTTCATCATCGCATGGATAGCGAAGCAGGTGATGACCACGCAGAGGAACACGTTCCAGTAATTGGAGCACTTCGGGATATTTTTCAGACCCTTTGCGCCGTAGAACAGCTTGAAGCCCAGCACATCGTCGATATTGTTCAGAGTGATGCGGATGATCTCGCCGAAGCCCAGCGTCAGGATAGCGAGGTAGTCACCGGTCAGGCGAAGAGCCGGAATGCCGATGAGGACGCCGAAGATACCTGCCACGATTGCGCCCAGTGTCAGACCGAGGGCAAATGCCGTGCCGGAGGGCAGGCTGCTGTATTTGGTGAACAGCGCGCAGGTGTATGCGCCGACTGCCATGAAGCCGGCATGACCCAGAGGAAGCTGCCCCAGATATCCGGTGGCAACGTTCAGAGAAACCGCCAGAATGATATTGATGCCGACGCTCATCAGAACTTTGTTCTGATAGCTCGAGAGGACGTTCTGGGTCATAAAGGAGAGCAGAACGAAGAACAGTGCCACCAGAACGGCGTTCATCAGGTAGCGCACCGGCATTTTCAGGGTTTTGCGTTTGGTTTTCATCTTCAAGATCCCCCTTTACACCTTTTCCTGTACCTGACGTCCAAGGAAGCCTGTGGGCTTGACCAGCAGAACGATGATCAGGATCGCGAATGTGACAGCGTCCTTCCAAGCAGACAGACCAATGGCGGAAACGAAGCACTCACACAGACCGATTGCAATGCCGCCGATCATTGCGCCGGGAATCGAACCGATGCCGCCCAGAACAGCCGCAACGAAGGCTTTCAGACCCAGCATCGAACCCATCGTCGGGGTCGCCTGCGGATAGGAGCAGCAGTACAGCACAGCACCGATGCCAGCCAGCGCGGAACCGACCGCAAACGTAAAGGAAATGGTGCTGTTGACATTGATGCCCATCAGCCGCGCGGCGTCCATATCCTCCGAGACGGCACGCATCGCCTTGCCAAGCTTGGTTTTCTGGACAAGGAAGGTCAGCACCAGCATGGACAGAACCGTGACGACCAGCGTGATGACGGAGGTCAGACCGACAGGAACTTTGCCGACATAGAAGGTCTTGGCGTTATAGTAAGCCGGAATGACCTTTGCGCCCGATCCCATCACTAGCTCGGCGGTGTACTCCAGGAAGAAGGAGACGCCGATTGCCGTGATCAGCAGCGAGATACGAGGCGCGGAACGCAGCGGGGTGTAGGCGATTTTCTCGATCACGACACCCAGCAGCGTGCAGGTAATAATGGTCGCGCAAACCGCAGTGACCGGTCCAAGTCCAAGCTGGTTCATAATGAACCACGACATGTACGCACCGACCATGATGACGTCGCCGTGCGCAAAGTTCAGCAGCAAAATAATGCCGTAAACCATGCTGTAGCCCAACGCGATCAGCGCGTAGATGCTGCCAAGGGAAAGACCGTTGATCAGCTGACTGAAAAACACTGTCATGGGTTGATACTTCCTTTCCAAAATAAAAAAGCGGAGACTGTCGGGGCAAACCTGTTCCGGCGGTCTCCGCAATGGATCATGTAAAATTCAATGTCTCGATTCCCGCATCACAGCACCGGAGCTGCACCGCGGAACTCAGAACATTTCCTTCAGGACAGGAGCACCATCGACATAGGTCAGGATAGCCGTGCTCTTGACGGGGTCGTTGTGCTCATCAAAGGTGAAGGTACCCGTGATGCCCTCGATCGTGCCGCCCTTGATGGCGTCGATGACAGCCTGCTTATACTCGTCGCTGCCGGCTTCCAGACCTGCGTCCTCAGCAGCCTGAATGCCGTAGCACAGGGTGACGGCTGCGTCGTAGCCCAGAGGAGCGAAGCCGTTGGGATAGTCCTCACCGTACTTTGCCTTGTAGGCGTCCTCAAACTCGGGGCTGGAACCCTTTGCGTAGTTTGCGCAGAAGTAGGTATCGGTCAACTGCTCGTTGGTAGCGTAGCCTTCCAGACCATCCCAGCCGTCGCCGCCGAGGAACGGAACATCCAGACCAACGCTCTCTGCCTGAGACAGGATCTGACCGACTTCCTGATAGTAGTTGGGGCAGAAAACAGTTTCAGGAGCCTTGCCGAGGATAGTGGTCAGCTGAGTCTTGTAATCGACGTCGCCGTCCGAATAGCTCTCCTCGTCAACGATCGTGCCGCCCAGAGACTCGAACTCGTTCACGAAGTTCTCAGCCAGACCCTCGTTGTAGTCTGCGCCCTTCTTGAAAATGACCGCAGCCTTGGTATAGCCCAGCTTCTCGTATGCGTAGTCCGCCATCTTGACGCCCTGGAACGGGTCGGTAAAGGTCGCGCGGAAGACGTTCTCGTAAACGGTGTCGGTCTCAGCGTCATAAGTGACAGCCTCAGCCGTAGCGGAAGCAGTGACCATCGGCATATTGTAATCCTGGCTCTCAGCAGCAACTGCCAGAGTCGGAGTGGTGGTAACATCGCCGACCAGACCAACGATGCCCTGATCGCACATCTTGGTGAAGCACTGGACAGCCTGCGTTGCGTCGCCCTGCTCGTCCATCGTGATGGATTCGATCTGCTTGCCGTTGATGCCGCCATTTTCGTTGACCTGATCCAGATACAGGTTTGCGCCATTGACAACAGCCTGACCGTAGACAGAAACATCACCGGTCAGAGGTCCCAGAACACCGACCTTGATGGTGTCACCGGAAGAAGCAGTGGAAGCAGCCGCAGAAGCTGCGGCAGAAGAAGCAGCCGTGCTGGTGCTGGAAGAAGAGCCGCCGCAGGCGGTCAGAACGCCAGCAGCAGTGACAACGCTGGCAGCAGCCAGAAAGCTGCGACGAGAGATCATCTTTTTCATAGTTGTATATCCTCCTTAAATTTGGAAGTTTTCGTGTTGAAATGATTTGAAGCAGAACCCTTTCCCTCAAAGCGGCTCTGCTTCGTTACCATTATTATAGTCTTGCCGCAACCCATTCGCAATTCACAAATCGTCTATAGTTTCGGAGACG
Organism: Bacteroides uniformis; assembly: GCA_963615155.1. GTDB lineage: Bacteria > Bacillota > Clostridia > Oscillospirales > Ruminococcaceae > Faecalibacterium. The sequence continues at coordinate 3,047 of CAVEGP010000128.1, forward strand.
TTTCGGTCAAAACTTGCCATTTTAGACAAAAGCGGCCGTTGTTTTTTGTCTACTTTTTTATTTTGTTCATTTCGTTTATCTTCAAAATGAAAGGAATTCACAAATCACAAAAAAGTTACATCATCGTCCGAAATCCGTATAAAATAGTCTTTTTCAGCTCATCCTATCGGATAGTGTCCGCCGGGGCGGACAGCTTTTTTATAAGGTACACTTCTTTTTTCTTTCCAGCTCTCTTCTCCAACTTTCTTCGCAAAGTTTTTATTCGCTAACATTGTCATTCTCTCTTGCGCTCAGGCGGAATGCGTGGTAGGATAAAGACGGTTAGTTAGCCAATACTACCCATAGGTAGTGAATTTAGGAGGGTAATTCTATGAACTATCTGGAAATCGAATCCGTTATCGGTCGTGAGATTTTGGACTCTCGCGGCAATCCCACGGTCGAAGCCGAGATCACCCTTGCCGATGGCACGGTCGCGCGCGGCTGCGCACCTTCCGGCGCATCGACTGGTGAGTTCGAGGCTCTGGAGCTGCGTGACGGCGACAAGAGCCGTTACCTCGGCAAAGGCGTCACCAAGGCTGTTGAGAATATCAACACCGTCATCGCTGACGCAGTTGTCGGCATGGACGCTTCCAATATCTACGCCATCGACGCTGCCATGATCAAGGCGGATGGCACCAAGGACAAGTCCAATCTGGGCGCAAACGCCATTCTGGCGGTTTCCATCGCAGCATGCCGCGCGGCTGCCGCTTCTCTGGATATGCCCCTGTACCGCTTCCTCGGCGGCGTCAATGGTAACCGCCTGCCCGTCCCGATGATGAACATTCTGAACGGCGGCGCACACGCCACCAATACCGTGGACACACAGGAATTCATGATCATGCCCGTCGGCGCGCCTTCCTTCAAAGAGGCTCTGCGCTGGTGCGCTGAGGTCTTCCACGCTCTGGCTTCCATCCTGAAGGCTAAGGGCCTGGCTACCTCCGTCGGCGACGAGGGCGGCTTTGCTCCCAACCTGTCCAGCGATGAGGAGACCATCGAGACCATTCTGGCTGCCATCGAGAAGGCTGGCTATGTGCCCGGCAAGGACTTTATGCTGGCAATGGATGCCGCTTCCTCCGAGTGGAAGAGCCCCAAGGGCAAGGGCTTCTACAAGCTGCCCAAGGCTGGCACAGAGTACACCTCCAGCGAGCTGATCGCACACTGGAAGAGTCTCGTCGAGAAGTATCCCATCATCTCCATCGAGGACGGTCTGGATGAAGAGGACTGGGAGGGCTGGCAGGAGATGACCCGTGAGCTGGGCGGTAAGGTCCAGCTGGTCGGCGATGATTTGTTCGTCACCAACACCGAGCGTCTGTCCAAGGGCATCTCTCTGGGCGCAGGCAACGCCATCCTCATCAAGCTGAACCAGATCGGCTCTGTCTCCGAGACGCTGGAAGCCATCAAGATGGCTCACAAGGCTGGCTACACCGCCATCAGCTCTCACCGCTCCGGCGAGACCGAGGATACCACCATCGCAGATCTGGCGGTCGCTCTGAACACCTGCCAGATCAAGACCGGTGCTCCCAGCCGTACCGAGCGTGTCGCAAAGTACAACCAGTTGCTCCGCATCGAGGAAGATCTGGGCGCAAGTGCCGTTTATCCCGGCATGGCTGCTTTCAACGTCAAGCGTTGATTTTCTCTGAGTTCTGAGTTTCTCATTTTCTTTCCTTTTATCCTATCGAAAAGAGACTGCTGCATCTTCGGTAACTGTGCAGCGGTCTCTCTTTTTGCTGGAAGTCATTCCCTGCAATCCTCTGCGCTCTCTCCTCGTATTCTTAACAGAGCGGTTTTTCTGCGGAGACCGCCTCAAATGAAACAAAAGGAGACGCCTCTGATGACTTGTCTGATTTCCATCCTCACCAAACTGTTCGGTTCGTCCATCTCTTCCAGCTTCCTTCGTAAGTGGTCAATAAGCACCCGTCGAGCCTAAAAAGAGAGCACCTCGAAACCGAGATGCCCAACAAAAAATCAAGTAAGA
>CAVEGP010000129.1:0-5054 GCA_963615155.1 Bacteroides uniformis
CTTTTCTTCTTTAGCTCTTGCTTTGTTCTACCTCAACTCTTGATTTGAATTATTAGGGGAGCTGGCGAGCGTTAGCTCGACTGAGAGGTTGAAGCGCAACAGCTCCTTTGCTCATAAAAAGCAGTTTTTGTCCGCAAACCGGCAGAAGAACAGGGAGAGGAAAGGGGTACGTCATGGCAGAGCTGTCGCCTATGATGCAGCAGTATCTTGAAATCAAAAAACAGCATAAAGACGAAATTCTTTTTTACCGCATCGGCGATTTTTACGAGATGTTCTTTGAGGACGCGAAGACTGCCTCACGAGAGCTGGATTTGACCCTGACCGGAAAACAGTGCGGTCTGGAGGAGCGTGCGCCCATGTGCGGCGTACCGTTCCACAGTTACGAGGGCTACGTAGCAAAGCTTATCTCGAAAGGCTATAAGGTCGCCATCTGTGAACAGGTGGAAGATCCTGCCAAGGCAAAAGGTCTGGTGAGGCGGGATATCATCCGTGTTGTCACGCCGGGCACAGTCATTGAAAGCAGCATGCTGCAGGACGATAAAAATAACTATATCGCCAGCATTTTTCTGAAGGACGGCAGGGCAGGCATCTGCTTTGCCGATGTTTCCACCGGTACGGCGCATATCACTGAGCTGAAAGCGCAGGACGCAAAAAAAATCGCGCCTGCGGTCATTGCGGAGCTTTGCCGTTATCATCCCAGTGAGGTTCTGATGAATCCCGGGCTGCTGGACTGTCGGGAGATCACGACCTATCTCAAAAAGAATATGACCTGTTCGGTAGAGCTGGTGGAAGAGGAACGGTATGCGCCGGGTCTTGTCGCAATCGCTCTTGAAAATCAGTTTGGTCGCGATTGGGCAAAGACAACAGGCATTGCGTCGGATGGTCTGGTGCGGTTTGCGATGGCGGCTCTGCTGGAATATCTGCATGATACCCAGATCAAGGGTGTTGAACGTCTGAAGACGGTCATCACCTACAATGAAGCCCAGTTCATGAGACTTTCCCCTGTGACACGCGCAAATCTGGAGCTGACGGAGACGCTTCGCGGACGTGAAAAGCGGGGGACACTGCTCTGGGTTTTGGACAAGACCAATACTGCGATGGGCAAGCGAATGCTCCGCAGTTGGATCGAGCAGCCGCTGATGTCCAGCTCTGCCATCAACCGACGATTGAACATGGTCGAAAGCCTGGTCCGCCAGACCATGCAGCGGGGGGAACTGACCGAGGAGCTGCGTTATATCTCAGATCTTGAGCGTATGATGACCCGTGCCGTCTATGGTTCTGCCACGCCGAAGGAGATCTATGCGATGGCGCAGACCTGTGATCGTCTTCCCGGCCTGAAACAGCAGGCGGAAGGCTGTAATTGTCCGGAGCTGACAGAGCTTGCAGATCAGATCGACCCGCTGGACGATATCAAAACAAAAATCTATGTGGCGATCGATCCGGAAGCCCCCTCCACGCTGAAGGACGGCGGAGTGATCGCCAAGGGATATCATCCTGAGGTGGATGAGCTGCGTTCCATCCGAGACAACACCAAAGGGATCCTTGCTCAACTGGAAACACGTCTGCGGCAGGAGACTGGCATCCCAAAGCTGAAAATTGGCTATAACCATGTTTTCGGTTATTTTATTGAGGTCAGCAACTCTTATAAAAGCATGGTTCCGGAGACCTACATCCGGAAGCAGACCCTTACCTCAGGGGAACGCTATATTACGCAGGAGCTGAAGGAGCTGGAAAGCAAGATCCTGGGTGCGCACGAGCGTCTTATCACGCTGGAGCATCGCCTGTTTTCCGAGCTGCTTCAGACCATCGGCGGTCAGCTCGACCGCATCCAGCGGACAGCGAATGCCGTCGCCGAGCTGGACGTTCTGGCGGCATTGGCGCAGGTTGCGGCAGAGAACAATTACTGCCGTCCTATTGTGGATGAAAGCGATGAGCTTCGCATTGTCGAGGGACGTCATCCGGTCGTTGAGCAGATGCTGAAGGGAAGTCTTTTTGTCCCGAACGATACCACGCTGAATTGTGGGGAAGATCGCTGTCTCATCATCACCGGACCCAATATGGCAGGCAAATCGACGTACATGCGGCAGAATGCGCTCATTGCTCTGATGGCGCAGATCGGTTCGTTCGTTCCGGCGGCTGAGTGTCATGTGGGTGTGGTGGATGCCATCTTCACCCGAATCGGCGCGTCGGACGATCTCGCCGCAGGTCAGTCAACCTTTATGGTCGAGATGACCGAGGTTGCCGAGATCCTGAAAAATGCTACCCCGAAAAGCCTCGTTGTTCTGGACGAGATTGGTCGTGGTACGTCCACATTTGACGGCATGAGCATTGCCCGTGCCGTTGTCGAACACATCTCCGACCCGAAAAAGGGACTGGGCTGCAAAACTCTCTTCGCAACGCACTATCATGAGCTGACCGATCTGGAAGGAAGCATCGAAGGGGTCAAGAACTATAACATCGCTGTCAAGAAGCGTGGGGAAGATATCACATTCCTGCGGCGGATCATTCGCGGTCCGGCAGATGACAGCTACGGTATCGAGGTCGCAAAGTTGGCAGGTCTGCCCGGCACAGTGACCCGCCGTGCCCACGAGGTACTGCGCGCGCTCGAAGCAAGCACTCCGAAAAATAAAGTCGAGCAGATGGATTTTGAAGCGTTGCAGGATTACAATTCTCCGGCTGTTCCCAGCGAAATGATGGAAAAGCTGGAAGCGGTCGATGTTGAGACGCTGACCCCCATCGAAGCCCTCAATTTCCTTTATGAGCTCAAAAAGACCCTGAAGGGTAGCCTGAATCGCTGAGCTGCCCGATAAAACAACGATAGGAGGGAATCTTTATGGCTGTGATCCGAGTGCTGGATAAGCATACTACGGAACTGATCGCTGCGGGCGAGGTCGTTGAACGACCTGCATCGGTCGTGAAAGAGCTGCTGGAAAATGCCATTGATGCGGGTGCGACCCAAATCACTGTTTCCATTGAGTCAGGCGGCGTCAAACTCATCGAAGTCAGCGATAACGGCAGCGGCATTGAAAAAGAGTACATCGCTACAGCATTTATCCGACACGCCACCAGCAAGATTCAGACACAGGATGACCTGAACCATATCCACACACTTGGTTTTCGCGGCGAGGCGTTGGCGTCGATCGCCAGTGTTGCCCGTGTTGAAGTGCTGACCCGCACGGAAAATGAAGACTGTGCGTTCGTGTACCACATCGAGGGCGGGGAGGAATCCCCCTTTGAACCGGGCGCAAGAGGAGTCGGAACGACGATTCGGGTGCGGGATCTCTTCTATAACACGCCTGCCCGAATGAAATTTCTGAAAAAAGATTCCAGCGAGGGAACATTTGTGGCGGATATCGTCGGACATGTTGCCCTCAGCCATCCCGAGGTCAGCTTCAAGTTTATCCGAGAGGGGAAGATGCAGTATGTCACCCCCGGCGATGGTACCTTGCGGGGGGCGTCCTACTCGGTGCTTGGACGGGAATTCACCCGTGATCTGATCGAGTTGGACAACACCGAGGGAGCATACAGGGTCTACGGTCTTATCACTCAGCCGAGAAGCTGCCGAGCCAGCCGAAGTATGCAGTATTTCTATATTAACGGTCGTTATGTCCGCAATCGTACCATGATGGCGGGGATGGAAATGGCGTTCAAAGGCACGACGATGCAGGGGAAGTTCCCTGGAGGAATCTTGCTTCTCGAGATGCCTGCGGATCTTGTGGATGTCAACGTTCATCCGGCAAAGACAGAGGTTCGCTTCGCCCACGAGAATGACATTTTTGATTTGGTCTATCATGCGGTCAAGCTTGCGTTGGCACAGCCCGGAACAGGAGAGCGACAATTCACCTTTGAGGATACTTCAGATGGAAAAAAGACAAAAGGAACTGAAATATCCAACAACATAAAAGAGAACGGAGATGCAACAGAAAATACTGTAAAGGAAGGCAACTTTACAGGGCTTTCCGCAGTGATTTCGGGGCAGGCAGAGCCGGGTACGCTGGAAAATCACCCCAAAACGCCCCCGGTTTCTCCTAGGGTGGATCATCAGACCTCTTCTTCTGGCATACTGGCACAGAAAGCGCAGACAGCAGTCTTCGAGGATATCCTATCCGCACCGATAGCGGAAAAGACTCCAGAGACGAATATCGGACATTCATGGACGAAAGTTGCGCCAGATGCGCCGCTCTGTGCAGACGTCGCTCTCCACAGCCCAGAGCCGGAAGCACCGAGCGAGATGTCGGCGCAGTTTGGATTCCGTCCGGCAGGGAGTGAGTCCAGCCTTGATGTTGAGCCGGACACGGATCTTTCCGAGATGAAAGACCAGATGGAGGCTTGGAGCTCCGTTTCCGCAAAAGCGAACGCTTTGCCGGAGCAAGAGACTGATTGGAGAACGCCTGTCGGTACATCGGAGCAGATCGGCTTTGTGCCGAAGGATGACGCAAGGACGCTCCGCTATGTGGGTGAAATTTTCAAAACCTACATTCTGGCTGAACAGGGAGACGAGCTTTGTTTGATTGATAAGCACGCTGCCCATGAACGCCAGTTGTTTGAAAAGCTAGCGGCGAGTTATGGCGATGTGCCCAGTCAGTTATTGCTTGAGCCGATAGCGGTTGACCTGTCTGCCGAGGAAAAGCAGGCGTTGATGGATAACATCCCACTTTTGGAAAACGCGGGAATTGAGATCGACGATTTCGGCGGAAATACGGTCTTTCTGCGTTCGGTTCCGGCAGATGTTGAGCAGGGAAACGCAGAGGATCTGCTGGTCGAGCTGGCGGATAAGCTTGCGCACGGAAGCCGTGATGCACTCAGTGAAAAGACCGAGTGGGTGCTCCACTCGATTTCCTGCCGTGCGGCAGTCAAAGCGGGAGACCACTCTTCCCCACAGGAATTGATGGTACTTGCTGAAAAAATTCTCTCGGGCGAAGTGCCGCCATTCTGCCCGCATGGTCGCCCCTGTGTCCTGAAATTGACCCGAAAGGAGCTGGAAAAGCAGTTTGGACGGCTTGTGTAACAAGAAACATCCGGTCATAGCAGTCATCGGTCCCACTGCTTCCGGA
>CAVEGP010000130.1:0-4715 GCA_963615155.1 Bacteroides uniformis
GAGGATGCCGAACGCAGTCGTATAAGGCGGCTCAACGTATTTTTCCCGAATATCCTTTGCCTCACTGCGGAGGACAAGCTCCAGTGCGTGGCGGGCGTTCTCGACCGCCTGCGCATCGCCTGAAGCCTGTGCATCCTGCAAATGAGCATAGGTATCCCCCGGGAACTTCGAGTCGATGGGAAGCCAGACCGTTCCGCCGTCTACGCCCGGCATTTTGATGGCATACTCGACTCGCTGGGTGCTATTGGGGATAGTTGCCACGTTGGTCTCGTATTGTTCAGGTGCTAAAATTTCTTCCAGGATCGCGCCCAACTGGATCTCGCCCAGAATGCCGCGGGTCTTGACGCCCGATAGGACCCGCTTCAGCCCGCCGACATCTGCCGCAAGGTTCTGCATCTCACCCAGCCCTTTGTACACCTGCTCGAGCTGCTCGTTGACGGCTTTAAAGCTCTCGCTGACCCGCTTTTGCAGCGTGTCCTGAAGCTGTTCATCGACGGTATGCCGAATTTCATCCAGCTTTCGGTTATTCTGCGCCTGCAACGCCTCCATATTCTTGTCCAGAGAGCATCGCATCTGCTCCAGCTTCTGGGTATTGGTCGCTTCCAGACTTTGCAGGCGGCGTTCCAAGGTCTGCTGCTGACCATTCTGTCCCTGCGCAAGAGTGGTGCTCATGCTCTGAACCGCAGTTTGCAGTGTCTCGCTGACACTCCGGATAGCAGCATAGTTCTGTTCTGCCATCGCCTGCTGCTGACGGGCAAATTCCTTTGCCTGCGCCGCAAGCTGCTGCTCCATCCACTGCTTCAGCTCCTCATTGCTGCCCGAGGATAGTTTGCCTGTCCGCAGCAGCAGCACCGCCAGAAGCAGACAGATCGTCACCAGTAAAAACGTATAAAGGGTCGCCAGAAATTCCATCGTGTTTCTCCCATACAGCAATCGGGCTTCGCCAGAAAACCAGCGAAGCCCGATCGGTTTCGTTATCGCATCTCGTAATCCAGAACATCCTTTTTCGGCTCGACCTGCTCCCCGAACAGTCCTATGCCATCCGCTTCGATCTCACCTGTCTGGTTGTCATAGGGGTCTTTCCGGAAACCAAACATCGGTGGATCAAACTGCGCCTTAAATGCTCGGTTCGCCACCATTCGTCCGGTATCCAGATTGCCGAAGTAATGGCGGCGAAGTTCTTCCTCGCCGTTTCGCGCCATCGATGCACCAAAGGAGCAATCCGCATACATCCAGCCCTTCGGGGCAATATAGAACATCGCCCAGTCGTGGTTTCCGACACCTGTCGGTGAAACGGACAGACCGCTCTGCCACTGTGCCGGAATCCCCACCAGACGGCAGAGTGTAATAAACGTCAGTGCCATAATGCCGCAGTCGCCCCGACGGTTGCGGGCGCAGTTGTCAGGCAGACAGTTCTGCACAAAGTAGGCGGGCTGATAGTGATACCGAACATTCAGGGTGATATAATCGTAAATGCGTCTGGCTTTTTCCGCCGGATCGGTCACGCCCTCGGTCAACTGAGTAGCCAGTGCCCTCAGATAAGGCGTAAAGACGATGTGCGGCTCCTCCTCCTGGGTATCAAAATCGGGCTGCTCCAGCGAGGGTATAAATCCCATCGGGTCGGCATAGCAGGCTGTGCTGGTGTAGCTATACCTTGCGCCGAACGTCCGGTTCTCGGTCAGGTCGACCTCCCAATAGACCGTCCGCTGGGGCGCATCCGCATCCGCAATATGGGTCGGCTCTTGCGTGAAGGCTTCCAGTTGAATGTTGCTCTGGGACAGGCATTCGGCAGGAATGGGCAGCCATGCGCGGACATGCACAGCCTCTCTTCCCTCGACTTTCGCCTTGGCAAGCGCGTCGGCAAATGCCGTGTCCGACATTCGGATGCTCGTTTCCAGCGTGATACGTGCAGAGGACCTTCCCTCCCGCACCATCGTTTCGTGCTCTCTGCGGCGGCGTTCCCGAACGGCATTGCTCTGCGCAGGCGGATCGATCAGCCGTGCCGCAATGTCCGCATGGGTTGCGATGAGAGTCTGGTCGAAGCGGTCAAGATACTGTTTTTTTCCCTCGACAAAACGCCAATCCACCTGACCGTGCTTCACCAGCGCATGAAACTCCTCCGGAGTGAAATCCCGCACAAGCTCCTGCATCCGCACGATGGCGGCTTCCTCTGTCCAGCAGTATTCCTCCGGCAGACGACGCAGGATCTCCTTTTGCACCAGAAGCGCGTCCCGCAGGGCGTCCACTCCATTCGGAGTCGGATTCCTCGGTTTGTCGGTCTGCTCCGGTTTTCCCTGTATAGAGGGCGAATTCTGGCTCCGTGTCCAGTCCTCAGCAAGATATTCATCAATGCGCTCGATGGCTTCAGTATAATAGCCCGCCGCTTTCAGCCGCTCTACGTCATCCGGCAGACCCACATTCAGGCTCCGGAAGGTCTCATTCCAATCTTTCATCGTTTCTTATCCCTCTTTTTCGTATGTATCATTCTGCCGTCTGCTCTTCCCAGAACGCAACGGCATCGTTCAGCCAGCCGTCAGCGTCAGTTCCTATGCCGGTGCTGCTGGCATGAGGTGCATTGTTGTAGACCACACACTTGTGGTTCACCCCCTGCGCACAGAGAGCCTTTTCGATCTCCGGACCCTGTTTGCAAAGGTTCATCAGCATCAGGGTGGTGTCGTTTTTCCCCCACCAGTGGTAGGTTGCCGGAAAATCCGGCGTGATACAGTCAGAAATATTCTTGGTGTAGTATCTCGGCTCCCCGCTGCCATGATCCATGACGATCCGATAGACCGGCTTGAACTCCGCAAAATTATTGATAGGGTAAGCCAGCAGCAATGCCGCCGGCTGCGGCAGCTCCGGGTGATTGTAGCCGGAACTCCGGCTGGCAAACAAGGCGGCAAGATGTCCACCAGTGGAGTAGCCGATTATGGCATAATCCTCCGGCTGCACCCTAAACTCCTCCGCATGAGTCGTGATGTATTCCACTGCCCTGGTCAGATCTTCCATGGGGGCATCGTCGCTGGAATCCACCCAAGTGCGGTAGCGTAGCACAAAGACGGTGTATCCCATTTCGTGTAGTTCCCACGCCGTTGCCAGACCCTCCCGCAGTTCTCCGCTGGTACAAGCCGCTGTGCCGCCCAATACCAGTGCATACCGACCTCTGGTCTGTTCCGCTGGGAAGTAATACAACTCTGCCCTGTCCCTGTCCACCTTTGCGGCGATTTCCTCCTGCGTATACAGCTTGTAGGTGATCTGCACGCCGTTATTATAATTTTCCACCACCAGATTCAGTGCCTTCGCACAGGGTATCGCGCTGTTTTTATCAAAATAGCCCTCTAACGTATCGTTCTCAAAATAGGGCTGCATCTTCATACAGTCTGTGTCCATCCCACCAAAGGTATAGATGCCGGAGCCCGCAATGGCAGGATTTTCCCGCAACTGCTGCATCGTGGTTTGCGGCGTGATATTAGCTTCGCCCTTGGCGGTATCCGCATAGACCGGCAATGTCAGCAGACAAAGCGTCAGAAGAAACACGGAAAGGATTCGTTTCAAGTTCATAGCGGGTATTCTTCCTTTTTGTTCTGGATAATCATCTTGATTGCATTTTCCGGCAAAGAAGACTATAATAATGTACTGTCCGAAGCTCGTGATATGATAGTCCTATTGTATCACAACCATCTTTATTGTCAAAACAATTCTGCGTGCAGGAGGTCGCATCCATGCCGAAGCCGCATTTCACCAATTATCACACCCATACTACCCGCTGCCGTCACGCCACCGGCTCAGAGGAAGAATACATCCAGACTGCCCTGCGCTGCGGCTACAGCGTGTTGGGTTTTTCTGACCACACGCCGTGGAAATATTCCGACCCGAATTTTGTCAGCCGCATCCGGATGTATCCGGAGCAACTGGACGATTATGTCGCCTCACTTTCCGCTCTGCGGGAAAAATACGCCAATCAACTCCACCTCCACATCGGTCTCGAAGTCGAATATTTTCCAGCCTATCTTCCTTGGCTGCTCGAGCAAAAAGAACGCCTTGGCATTGAATATTTCATTTTTGGCTGTCACTATGATACCACTGACGAAACCGGCATCTATTTTGGTCGCCCCCAGAGTGAGCGGGATCTCCGCCGTTACGCGGAGCAGGTCACCGAGGGGTTGGAAACAGGCTTGTACGCCTATCTCGCTCACCCTGACATCTGCCTGAACCATTGGACAGCCTATGACAAAGCCGCCGAGACGACCTGCCGCGAGATCTGCGAGGCTGCCGCACGCCAGAATGTCCCGCTGGAGTATAATCTCGCAGGGCTGACCTGCCAGAACCGCGGCGACGGCACGCTGGGCTACACGACAGATTTCTTCTGGAAAATTGCGGCAGAGTATCCAGTCAAGGTCATCATCGGCTGCGATGCTCACTCTCCCGAAGAGTTGGATGTGACCGACTTGTTCCAGAGCAAGCGGGAATTCCTTCGTGGACTGGGGCTGACGGTTCTGGACACCATTCCCGGACTTACGGAAATCAATTTTGAACAATAAGCAATAGATTATTGCAATCCAACAGACAGTCAAAGTATGATTTACAACAATGCTTTCTTAGAGGAAGTGTTTGCTTTGTACTGTTTTAGCATGACTTATAAAAACTTTTGAGTTGCATTTCAAAGAGAAACCTCTCTGTTCCTAGAGTGCGGTTTGTCAACCACACTCTAGGAACAG
>CAVEGP010000131.1:0-4709 GCA_963615155.1 Bacteroides uniformis
TTCTTTCATCAACTTCATTTTCCGCTTTTTGAAGCTGTTTGTCTTTCTTTTTTTCCAAACTTTTGTTTTGTCTCCCTTCTAACCTTGATTCACATTATTAGAAGAGGTAGCATCGCGTAAGCGATGATGGAGAGGTTGACCTCAGAAAGGACTTATTTTGAGCGAACTTTACGATATCTTAGTGGAAACGCCCCCGACGAAGGTCATTTTACTTGCCCTCGATCAGGGGCTTTGGGACTGCGAGCGCAGTCTTGCGGAGCTTTCCGCCCTTTGTGAAGCCAACCATATGGAAGCCGTTGCGCAGGTAACGCAGAAGCGTTCCACACCGGAGACCGGCATCGTCCTCGGCAGCGGCAAGCTGGAAGAGGCGCATCTTGCTGCCGAAACGCTGTGTGCGGAATGCGCCGTCTTTGACGGAGAGCTGACCGGAAGCCAGATTCGCAACATTTCCACCGCACTCGGTGGCATGGAGGTCATTGACCGTACCATGCTCATCCTCGAGATCTTCCGAAGCCGTGCCGTCACCAACGAGGGCAAGCTTCAGACAGAGCTTGCCCTTCTGCGGTATCGCCTGCCCCGCCTTCAGGGCATGGGCGAGAGCCTGAGCCGTCAGGGCGGCGGCGGTGGTGGTGGCGGCGGCGCGCGCCGTGGTGCCGGCGAAAGCAAGCTGGAGCTTGACCGCCGACATGTCCACTCCCGTATCGATGCCCTTGCCGAAAAGCTGGCCGAGATGGAAAAACGCCGGGGCGAAAGCCGGAAGGCCCGCGCCAAGACCGGAATGCCGGTCGTTAGTCTGGTGGGCTACACCAACGTCGGCAAATCCAGCCTGATGAACGCCCTCTGCGGCCCGAGCGTCGCCGAGGCGGACATGCTGTTCGCCACCCTCGACCCCACCAGCCGGAAGCTCATCCTTCCCAGCGGCATGGCGGTGCTTCTGGTGGATACGGTCGGCTTTGTCTCCCGCCTGCCCCATAATCTGGTGGAAGCGTTCAAATCCACCCTGGAAGAAGCGGCATGGTCGGACGTGATCGTTCGGGTAGCGGACGCCGACGATGAGCAGCGGGAAGAGCAGCTTGCAGTCACGGACGAGGTTCTGGACGGTCTTGACTGCGCCGACATCCCCCGCCTGACCGTCTACAACAAGTGTGATAAGTCCGGCGCATTGTCCTTTGATCCGGATATCCTGCTCACCAGCGCGAAGACCGGATACGGTTTGGACGCCCTGCTCCAGAAGCTCGACGAGACGCTTAGCGACCGGGTGCATACCATCCGGGTGCTGCTCCCCTACGACAAGCTGAGTCTGGCTTCTCCCATGCGGGAACGTGGCAGCGTGCAGATCGAGGAATACCGTGAGGATGGTCTCTACCTGGAGGGCATCGTCAAGACCGAGGATCTGCACTGCTTCGAGGGCTATCTCTGCTAAGCTCTTCCAACAAAACTTTCCTGGATTTTCTTCGTCGATTTGTCCAAAACTGCCTTTGATTTTTTAGGTAGTATTCCGTATAATAAAAGCAATAACGAGTGGCGTAACTGCGTAAATCCAGTTATCGCCGCTCGTTATTTTTATGCCTATTTTTATGTCACAGGAGGTTTTTCCATCATGCAGAACCAATCCCATAATAAGATGGCGATTCAGCCCATCCCGTCGCTGATGTTTCAGATCGGGCTGCCCATCGTGCTTTCGATGATCTTACAGGCGGCGTACAATGTCGTCGATAGTGCTTATCTTGCCCGGATGGCATCCGGCGGCGAGGACGCCCTGACCGCCCTCAGTCTTGCGTTCCCGGTGCAGCTCTTTATGGTCGCCGTCTCCATCGGCACCGGCGTCGGCACCAACGCCCTTCTCGCCAAGCTCCTCGGTCTGGGCGACCGGGAGTCCGCCAACCGCACCGCAGGCAACGCCCAGTTTCTCGGCGTCGTGATCTCGCTGGTCTTCATGCTCTTCGCGCTGGCCGGTGTCCGGCCCTACGTCTACTCCCAGAGCGCAGGCGGCAGCATCAGCTCCGACATTCTGGAAGCCGCTATCGACTACCTGCACATCTGTTGCGGTTTTCCCTTCGGCATCGTGCTGTTCTCGGTCTATGAAAAAATGCTTCAGGCAACCGGACGCTCCCTTTACTCCACCATCGCCCAGATCTCCGGTGCCGTCGTGAACATTGTCCTCGACCCGTTCCTCATTTACGGCTGGTGCGGTCTGCCTCAGATGGGCGTCCGGGGCGCAGCTGTAGCGACCGTCGTCGGTCAGGTGTTCACCGCCGGGCTGGGTCTGGTCTTCCACCTCAAACTCGATGTCGAGATCGAGAATAAGCTCTGCTATTTCAAGCCCAGCCTCCGCACCATTCTCGGCATTTATTCCATCGGTCTGCCTGCCATCATCTCGCAGGCTCTGCTCACCGTTATGACCTACTCACTCAACCTCATTCTCGGCGGAATGTCGCAGGTCGGCCAGAACGCCGTCACGGTCTATGGTCTGTACTACAAAATTCAGCAGCTCATCATCTTTGCTGCCTTTGGCGTTCGGGATGCCATCACGCCCATTGTCTCCTTCAACTACGGCGCGCGGAACCGTCAGCGTGTCCAGCAGGGCATCCGCTGGGGTCTGATCTATACCTCCATCCTCATGCTGGTCGGATGCGTTGGCGTCGAGCTGTTCGCTGCGCCGCTGACCGGTCTGTTCTCCCTCTCCGGCACGACCTACACAATGTGCGTCAATTGTATGCGCATCATCTCCCTCGGCTTCCTCTTTGCCGGGCTGTGCATTGCGTTTCAGGGTGTGTTTCAGGCCTTGGAGTGCGGCATCGAATCACTCATCATCTCGCTTTGCCGTCAGGTTCTCTTCGTTCTGCCCCCAGTCTGGCTGCTGACCCGTCAGGTGACCGGCGCAGAGAATGTCTACATCGTCTGGTGGCCGCTGGCAGTCGGTGAAATGACAACGCTCTGCGTGGCGTTGGTTCTGTTCCTCCGCGCACGAAAAACAAAGATCAATAGCATTTAAACAAAAAAATCCCTAACAAACACAAAAACCCGCCTGGCAGCGGGTTTTTGTGTATAGAGGGGTGGGAAAGTATATAAAGTTGGGAATGGCAAATCATCAGGCGGGATCTCACCTGAAAACGATTCTGACAGGTGATAAACTCTGTCGTTCGACCCCGCAGTATGTATTATACGCATTTTTATTTTCTTGTCAAACAGAATTTTTTGATTTTGCTTTAATTTAGCACTTTACATTTTGTCCAAAACTTTATATAATTAAAGCAAGCTTTTCAAAAACAGCCTTTTGCGAGGTTTGTGCGATTAGTACAACAATAAAACTTTATTTTCAAAATCTTTTATGAATTCCAACATATTTCAAAAGGAGAACCATTCTTATGGACGATTTGGACCGCAAGATTCTCGCCCTCCTTGCCAAAAATGCCCGAATGCCGGTCAAGGAGATCGCCGAGCAGGTCGCTCTGACAAGCCCTGCCGTTTCCAGCCGCATCCACAAGCTGGAAACAGACGGCATTATCAACGGTTACACCATCAAGCTCAACCGTCCGTCCGACCGAGTATATGTCGATGCCCTGATCAGCCTGTCCGTCTCTCCCTCCCATCGGGATGAGCTGGTCGATCTGATGCAGAACAGCAAAGAAGTGCTCCAGTGCTACCATGTCACAGGCGCGTATACCTTCCTGATCAAAGTAAGCTGCGCCAGTATGCCCCAGCTCGAGCATCTCATCCTTCAATTCCAGAAGCTCGGCACGACTAGCACCCAGATCATCCTATCCACTCCGGTCAACCACGGCGATCTGGAAGCCCTGATGCTGTAAGCTGCCGTTCATCAAATTGTTACAAGCCGCGCGCAATGTTCTGCCGTTGTGATCCGTATCCTGTATAGCCGCCGCCAAAACCGCAGATACTAGCGGCAAACGACGAAGACGCTTCGAGCTCCTCAAAAACGAAAGGATACGATTTTATGAAACGGTTCATTGCGACTCTGCTTGCGGGGCTGACTTTGCTTGCCCTTGCGGGCTGCTCCTCCAGCAAACCCGCCGCATCCTCCACACCCAAGGACTACACCCAGATCCTGCACGACGCACGCCCCGAAGAGGACAACGAATACGATATGATCTTCACCAAAGGCGACGACGGCAAATTCACCGCCCAGTACGGCTACAGCAAGGAATACGAAGCCGATCAACTAAACGATGAGATCGGGAGCATGCTTCTCCCGCTTCTCGGTCTTGAAGACGGCATGTATACTGATTTTGCCGCTTCCGTCTCTGCGATGATGACCCAGAGCTACGGCATCGCGATTGTCAAGCCCGCCGAGGGCAAAACGCAGGACGTCGTTGACGCTCTGAACGATTATATCCTGAGCCAGCAGCGATCCATGGAACATTACCTCGAAGACCAGTACGAGATCGCTAAAGCCGCAAAGGTCGAGACTGTCCCCTCCGGCGAGGTCGTCATGGTCTGCTGTGAAAACAGCGATACCGTCCTTGCCAGTATCAAAACCGCCTTGGAAAAGTAAAATTCAATTACAGCGAAAGACCGACTGCTTTATTGGTTTTCCCATATCGCAGTCGGTTTTATGATTGCTCCCGTTCCATTTTCCTCTTTCGTGTGCTATACTTTCTTTGTAAATGACGCACACAGGAGTTAACCTTATGATAAAAGCAACCATCGTCATCCCCAACATCAACGGCAAGGGCTGGCTGAAGGACTCC
>CAVEGP010000132.1:0-4629 GCA_963615155.1 Bacteroides uniformis
AGGCAGAAGGTCTGTGCGGCGATGCCTGCGTCAAAGGACTGCCAGTGCCCCTCCAGCGGGCTGGAATAGCTGCCGTCCCGCTCAAATCCGGAGCGTCCTGTCACCATTGTCAGTGCCACCAGAGCCGGCGCATGAGACAGCGTTTTGGCGTTATAGGTGAAATCCAGAACGCAATCCGTGCCGATCTTTTCGATCTTCTTACGATCCTCCAGCAGAATATAGCGGGCGATCTGAGTGTTCTTCCAACTGGGCGCGTAGGCGGCAGCAGCCACCACCTCCGCCACCTGTTCCGGCGTCACAGGCTCATCCGTAAAACGGCGGATACTGCGGCGGGTCTTGATGCATTCCAAAGCTTCCATATGTTGTCTCCTTCTGAAAGTTTGTTGTGGATAATCATGCCCTTATTATTGCAGTCCGCAGCCGATTTGTCAAGCGGGTCGTTTTCTCGTTTGTAACCTGCGCCGTCTCCGGCTGCGCTGTGTTTTGTACAGGGTTTATATTTGTTTTTATGCGGCAGAAATCAAGGTCACTTTTATATTTTTCAGCTTTAAAAATTCTGCCGCATCTGCTCGGGCGCATATTTCATCCGGTTTATCTGAGCTGTTTTCCGGCATAAAAATCCGATCCCATTCATGGGGCATGATCTCAAATGATAAAAAACCGCTTTTTTGGTTTATCAGATCCAAAGCGCATAAATTTATCCAAAAAAATATAAAAATATATTGAAATAGTTTGTCCGTCATGCTATACTCAAAATGCATTCATATTTAATCACCGAAATGGAGGAAGTCACTATGCCCAGACCCAAAGGAAGCAAGAATAAGCCCAAGACCGGCGCAAAGCTTGTCGGTAAAAAAGCCACCGCAAAGAATTACGATGCTCTCATTGCTGAAAAGACCGCCGAAGCGGAAAATCTGACCGCTGAGATCTCTGCTCTCACCGCAGATCTGGCAGCACTGAAAGCACAGATCAAAACCAAGAAGGCTGCGCTGAAGTCTGCCGAGAATCAGCTCGCTAAGGTTTCCGCAAAGAAGGCTGTCGCAGAGGAAAAAGCCGCTGCAAAGGCACGCGAAGCGCAGGTCGCTTCTGTCCTCGACCAGTTGCTCGCCAAGGGTCTGACGACCGAGCAGATCATGGAGAAGCTGAAGTAAAATGACAGATTTTCCACGCTCAGATTTTCGGTTTCATGTCGGTTGGCGCACCATCAAAACGGCTGTCACCGCCATGCTGGTTGCCATTGTTTACTGCGTCTTTGACCGCAATCCGGCATTCGCCTGCATTGGTGTTATTTTCGGGCTGGGTGTCGATATGCAGGATTCCATCAAAAACGGCGGCAATCGTCTGTTCGGCACGCTGATCGGCGGCTTGCTCTCCATCGCAGTGTTCTGGCTGTATCTGCGGTGGTTCCCACAGGGCGGTCATACCATCTATCTGGCGTTGCTTCTGGGTGCGGCGATCGTTGTGCTCATCCTGCTGTGCCAATATTTCTGGCCAGGCGGTGTTCAGCCGGGCGGTGTTGTGCTGTGCATCGTGCTGTTCAGCACGCCGGTCGAAACATATGTCAGCTATGCGCTGAATCGTATTTTTGATACAGCAGTTGGCGTCATTGTAGCTTTGCTGGTAAACTACTTTCTCCCACGGGAACGTGTCGTTGCGTTCTGGGAGAGTGCCAAACAGTTATTTCATCACCAGAAAGTTTCTTAAAAAAGAGTGCCTGAGGCGTTTTCGTATCCGTCTCAGGCACTCTCTTTTTGTTATGCTCTTATTCCACCGTCACGCTCTTTGCGAGGTTGCGGGGCTTATCGACATCACAGCCACGCAGGACCGCCATATAATAGGCGAACAACTGGAGCGGAACGATGAGCTGCAGCGGCATCAGCAAGTCCTCATACTCGTCCAGACGCACCACATAATCCGCCACACCATCCGGAACAATGGCGTCTTTGGTAGTGAACAGGATCACCCGTGCGCCACGGCTCTTGGTTTCCTTTGCGTTGGAGATGGTCTTTTCATAGACCTGCTTCTGGGTCGCCAGCGCAATGACAGGCACACCGTCTGTGATCAGACTGATCGTGCCGTGCTTCAGTTCCCCTGCCGCATAGGCGTCCGAGTGGACATAGCTGATCTCCTTCAGCTTCAGGCTGCCTTCCAGCGAGAGCGAATAGTCAAAGCCACGCCCGATGAAGAAGCAGCTCTGGGTATTGACGAAGCGGCTTGCCAGATACTTGATCTGCTCGCAGTCTGCCAGACGGGGCTTGATGACCTCGCTTGCACGGAGCAGCTCCGAAGTCAAACGCTTCGTTTCCGCCTCATCCAGCTTTCCCTTTGCGTAAGCCAGACGGAGCGCAAACAGATAGAGCACACACATCTGCACCATATAAGCCTTGGTCGAGGCGACTGCGATCTCCGGACCTGCGTAGGTGTAGAGGATATAGTCGGCGGCACGGGCGATGGAGCTTCCGACCACATTGACGATGGCAAGCACGGGGATGCCCCTGCTCTTTGCCAGCTTGAGCGCAGCCAGCGTATCGCTCGTCTCACCCGATTGGCTGATGATGATGACCAAATCGTTCGGGTTCAGAATCGGATCCCGATACCGGAACTCGCTTGCGATATCGACCTCCGCCGGAACACGCGCCAAGGTCTCGATGGCAGCTTTCCCCACCATGCCTGCGTGCATCGCCGTGCCGCATGCCACCAGATGCACCGTTCCAATGCTTTTCAGGCGTTCATCCGTCAGCTCCGGAATGCGCAGCTCCGGCATCCCGTTCTCCACACGGGGGCTGACCGTGGCGGTGATCGCCGCAGGCTGCTCATTGATCTCCTTGAGCATAAAGTGCGGATAACCACCCTTTTCGGCTGCCTCCTGATCCCAGTTGACCGTCAGGAGCTCACGCTTCACCTGCTCGCCAAACGCATCGTAGAAGCGGACTCCTGCGGCATCGACGACCGCCATATCGCCCTCCTCAAGGACGCTGTATTTGCGGGTATATTTCAAAAGAGCGGGGATATCCGACGCCACAAAATTCTCGCCCTCGCCCCAGCCCACAATGAGCGGGCTTTCCTTCTTGACCGCAAAAATGGTATCCGGAAAATCCTTGAACAGCACTGCCAGCGCATAGCTGCCCCGCACCATGCCCAGTGCCTCGTACAGAGCCTTGAGCGGCTCGCCCTGATAACAGCTATCAATGAGCTTGACAAGAACCTCCGTATCCGTCTCGCTCTCAAATGTGTAACCGCGCGCCATCAGACGCTCTTTCAGCACACCGTAGTTTTCAATGATGCCATTGTGTACAATGCTGACACGCGGGGTCGAATGCGGATGACTGTTCACGTCGCTGGGTTCACCGTGGGTCGCCCAGCGGGTGTGACCGATGCCACAGAAGCTCTCTGCCAGCTTTTCCACTTCCAGCTTTTCCCGCAGAGCCTCCAGACGCCCCTTGCTCTTCACCACACGGATCCCGCCATCCAAAGCCAATGCGATGCCAGCCGAATCATAACCGCGATACTCCAGCTTTTCCAGACCATCCAGCAGAACATTCTGTGCGCTGCGCTTTCCGACATAACCAACGATACCACACATACAAAACACCTCCGTACCGACAGTCCGGCGCAGAATGCGTACAAGCGGCTGTCAGCCTCCGTTCAGGCAGAGAAACCCTTCTCCCCTGATTCAATTTATGTTCTTGTATGGCTTTCTTTGAAGGGATCTGTTGCGGTATTGCTGCCGTTTTTTGCCCTTCTCTGCGGCTGGTATAGCCTAAATTCAGCCGGAGAAACATCCGCCGAGTCTTTCGATCATTTCTCTCCTCGTCACCCTCACGACTGTCACTCGCGTGGCCCTGCGCTTTTTCGTCAACTAAGAGTATACATTCCCTCTTTCAATACAAATCCTCACACTTTCTCTCTCCGGCATCCCTGCGGGATGCCACCTCCCCTTTATAGGGGAGATTTTGGCTCTCCTATTAGGTTATTTTCCCAGCATCTTGTGCAGCCTTGGCTGCCAGATCAGGCGGTAGACCTGCAAAAGATTCCGCAAAGCACGATCATAGAGCAAAAAGGCGATATTGCCCATTGCCAGCGTAGACAGCGAGATGATAAGGGCAGTTGCTTTCAGCTCCTGCGAGATGCTGCCCGCCGGAACCAGCAGCAGCACCAACCCGTACATCATCAAAATCGACCCATTGCAGAGCATCAGCTTCACCGCTCCGCGCAGCAGTGCCGGACGAATGCGGTCGAAATACGGCTTTACCAAAGGATAATACCCCAAAAGGAACACAAATGTCAAGCCTATTTCCTTATCCGGTACAAACAGCAGGCTCAGCAGGCTGACTGCGCCATACGCCGTGAACGCCATCGTCTTGCCGCATTCAACGCAGACCGTCGCGATGAGCAGGCTCGCCGCCGCCGGAGCAATAAACATCAGCACCGGAATGACCGCTCCCAGCAGCATCAGCGCAACACACAAAGCCGATACCATTCCGCAGTATGCCATCGCCCAGCTCTTCCGCCCCTTCAAGGCAGCTCCCAGCGCACGGGCTGGTTTTCCGTATCCAGCGGCTCCACCGCATGACGCAGCCCTAAGATCATGATATTATCGATCAGGGAACGGTTCAGTTTGACATCCAG
>CAVEGP010000133.1:0-4622 GCA_963615155.1 Bacteroides uniformis
GCATATTATAGCTCTCAGCGGTCATGAAGTCAGTGGTCGTGACAGCACGCAGAGCCACTGCGTAATCATAGGTGCGCTCATCGCCCATGACGCCCACGCTGCGCATATTTGTCAGAGCCGCGTAATACTGATTGATCTCTTTATCAAGACCAGCCTTGGCGATTTCCTCACGCCAGATCGCATCTGCATCCTGCACGATGGCAACCTTTTCGGGGGTCACTTCACCGATAATGCGGATGCCCAGACCCGGACCGGGGAACGGCTGACGGCTCACCAGATACTCAGGCAGACCCAACTCACGACCGACCTGACGCACCTCGTCCTTGAACAGGTTGCGCAGAGGTTCGACTAGCTCCTTGAAGTCCACGGTGTCAGGCAGGCCGCCGACGTTGTGGTGGCTCTTGATGACGGTGGACTCGCCGCCCAGACCGCTCTCAACGACATCCGGATAGATGGTTCCTTGCGCCAGGAAGTCCACCTTGCCGATCTTCTTTGCCTCTTCCTCAAAGACTCGGATGAACTCCTCACCGATGATCTTACGCTTGCGCTCCGGCTCAGTCACATCCTTTAACTTGCTGAAGTAACGCTCACGGGCATCAACACAGACGAAGTTGATATCAAAATTCGGGTTGCCCGGACCAAAGACTGCGCAGACTTCCTCTTTCTCGTTTTTACGAAGCAAACCGTGATCAACGAACACACAGGTCAACTGTTTGCCGACAGCCTTTGCCAGCATTGCAGCCAGAACCGAAGAATCGACGCCGCCGGACAATGCGCACAGCACCTTACCGTCGCCGATTTCCTCACGCAGAGCTTTGACATTGTTCTCCACAAAGGAGTCCATCTTCCAGTCACCTGTGCAGCCACAAACGTTATAGACAAAGTTGCGGAGCATCTTCTTGCCCTCAACGGTATGCAGAACTTCCGGATGGAACTGGACAGCGTACAGACCCTTTTCAGCGTTTTCCGCCGCAGCTACCGGACAATTCACGGTGTGCGCCGTGATCTTGAAGCCCGGGGCAGCCTGTTCGATGTAATCATTATGACTCATCCAGCAGATGGTGGACGGCTGGACATCGGTGAACATCTTGCTCTCGGTGTCCACAAAGACCTCCGTCTTGCCGTACTCACGCTCTGGCGCACGGCAGACATGACCGCCCAGCAGGTGCATCATGAGCTGACTGCCGTAGCAAATACCCAAAACCGGCACACCCCAATTAAAAATTTCGGGGGCGATCGTAGGCGAATCCTCCAGATAGACGCTGTTGGGACCACCGGTAAAGATAATACCCTTGGGGTTCTTCGCCTTGATCGTCGCAAGGTCGGTCTTATAGGAATAGATTTCACAGTAGACATTATTTTCGCGGACACGGCGCGCAATCAGTTGGTTGTACTGACCGCCGAAGTCCAGCACGATAACGGTTTCATGCTGCATGATGTTCTCCTCCCTTTGTTTTGGATGTGTATCATATAGATAATTATAGTATAGCACATCTCACAAACAAATGCGACTGCTTTTGTCAAATTTTCCAGATAGACTTTTCGTGAATCGGACTGGAATAAACTTGTCGCTACACAAAAATTCTGCTATACTATCAGTAGTTGATTCATGCTTGGAAGGGAGCGTTGCGCTCCCGCTTGGGGAATGGGAAAACGAATCATGTGCAAAAGTAAGATCACCGTCCGGTCGATGGTGCCGGAGGACTGGAACGAGGTTTCCAAAATTTATTTAGAGGGTATTGCCACCGAACACGCAACCTTTCAGACAAGTTGTCCGCCCTACACCGCATGGGACGCTTCCCACACAAAGGATTGTCGGCTGGTCGTGCTGGACAACGGCGTGATCGCCGGATGGACGGCCCTGCGTCGGGTCGATCCCCGATGGTCCTACCGCGGGGTAGTCGAGGTCAGTATCTACGTCGGCGAAAAATTCCGTGGACGGGGCTTGGGCTATCATCTGCTGATGTCGCTCTGCGAGACGGCAGAACAGGCAGGTTATTGGACACTGCAATCCACCGTCTTACAGGACAACGAACCAAGCCGCCGTCTTCACACCAAGTGCGGCTTTCGTCTGGTCGGTCGTCGGGAGCGCATTGCCCGTGATTGCCACGGTCGCTGGCTGGACACCTATCTTATGGAGCGACGTTGTAAGGACGACGAACCGGCGGGATATAAAAAGCTGTAACAAAAAAAGCATCTGCAACACGTTTTTGACGCATTGCGGATGCTTTTTCTGGTTTATTTTGATTTAATACGCAATCGCCAGCGACCCCATCGGATCCCACGGCTCAAGCTCGATCGGGTCAGCCTGATAAGCGGCAAGCTGCTGCTCCGTCAGATACTTTTTATGGACAACGATCTGATACATGTACTCATCAAACCAGCGGTCGGTCATCAGATAATAGCCGTCCTTACCCGGGTCTTTGCCCCAACTATTTTCGACACGCCAGCGGTTGGGCTGACCGTTATCGTCAAGGTTGACCCCCTGGAAAACCATTGCGTGGGTCATAAGGCTCTGACCGTAATCCAAACGCTCCGCCTTCGTCATGGTGAATCGGGTATCCAACAGTGTCTCAAGGCTGCGGATCTCCAGATCCATCACACCGCTGTCACGGTCGGAGCACTTGCCGACGTCACAGCCGAACCAGACGGGTTGACCATCCTTGAGCTGAGCGATCGCAACCTTCTTCAATTCTTCGATAGGGAGGTTCAGATACCGCACTGCGTTGCCCTCACGAACATTGCCCAGATACTTGACGGTATAACTGTGACCATAGGGCTTGTCTGTGGTCGGCGCATTGATAAGACTGACGTAATCATTCAGGTCAATGCCGACATACTTCTCAAAAAAGCTCTTCGGGGTCAGGTTCGTCTCACGATGGAAGTTTTTGCCCGCATCACGATACTCAAAGGTAAAGCTCCTGGGCGGCTCACCGAGACAGATGCAGAGCAAGCGGTAGATCTCGTTCAGCATTTCGGTCTTGCGCTCCCGAATGACATCCATGTCCAGATGCTCCTTGTGCATCCGGCGCAGGATGCAGGCGTCCTCCCGCAGCTTTTCCGTCAGGGTGCTGTCCATCTCGCGGCTGCCGGAGGACGCTTTCGACTCCGGATAAGCGGTTTTCGGCACAACGCCATATTTTTTCACCAGATTGCAGAGCATATCCCACTGTCCACCGTCGCCGACCGGCGCAGTCAGCAGATAGGACACCAGACGGCTGCTGGTGGGCAGCTCGACCGTCTCAAGGATGCTTTCGAGGAAGTAGTTGGACTTTTCCAGCTTATCCCAAAAGAACAGGTACGCCTGTGACAGCTCAAAGGTCTCGAGATCACATTTTTTCATGACCTGATAGCGCATGGTATTGAGAGCGGCGAACATCCAGCAACGACCACTCTGTTTCTGGTTGGTGATATTCCCCTGCTCAAGGCAGATGGAATACTCGTGAACGTCTCTTTCCATCGCCGCACGACTGACCGCCGAAGCCATCAGACCGTTTGCGGTAACCGCATTCATTGCGACAAGGTTTGCGCGCTGGGACTCGAAATCAGCGGTGAAGGCAGCGATCTGCTGCTCACTGACGCCATAAGCAGATTCCTGATTCATGGAAAACAGCCCTCTTTCTCTTCTACTTCATGCCGGAATCGTATCCGACAGTTTACCACTCGTTGTCCGGTGCATCCACATCGGCAACGCAGGTGCGCTGGAACATGCTCTCGACCACAGCGCAATACTTATCCGCCAGACAGACAATGACCGCCTCACGGCAGGTCGGTACATGACGGAAGGTCAGAGGCCACATATGGCTCGAGATGATATTCTGTTCTTTTTTGGTGATCTGGAACATCTTCTCCGCATTGACACACGCCGAGCCGGGATGCGAGAAGCCGTGCATCTCGAACAGACGGTTCAGCCCATGGAAGGTGCTCTTCTTGTGCCAGTCATACAGGTAAAAGTCGTGAAGGAACGCGCCCACCGCCAAAGACGTTTCATCCGCCCCCAGATGGAGACGGTGGTTAAGCCAGAAGCTTACCAACACCACATTTTTGCAGTGCTGGTAGGTCGTGACCGATCCATGCTGGATAAATTCCCGCATTCTCTGCACTTCCGGATGGTTATCGTATTTTTCCAGTATGCTGGTCAGCTTTTCGCGTTCTGTTTCAGAAAGCTGCATAATTGGGTTTCCCTTTCGATATCCAATATCCTAAGATCCAAAGTTCGTTCAGGAGCGGAGTTGAACGGGATTGGAATTGCCGAAGTTTTCAGCCTGTGAGTCATTCTCGCGTTTGAGCGTCAGGTCAACAAGATACTGCTTACCATCCCC
Source organism: Bacteroides uniformis (assembly GCA_963615155.1). Classification (GTDB taxonomy): domain Bacteria; phylum Bacillota; class Clostridia; order Oscillospirales; family Ruminococcaceae; genus Faecalibacterium. Next base: position 4,323 of record CAVEGP010000133.1, read on the forward strand.
CAGAGCTTCCAGCTCAGCCAGCTTTGCGTTTGCCGCGGCTTTGTCCGGATACCACTGGATAAGGAAGAAGTTTTCGGCTTCCACACCATAGTAAAGCCACTGACCATCCGCACGGAGCAGATCGTCCAGATGATCGACCTCTTCCCCGTCCTGCAGACCCAGACCTTCCTCTGCGTAGAGATTTTCAGGCTCTACTTGAAGCGTCTCGATGACTTGGATCGAGCTTTGCAGGTATTCATCCTGCGAAATGCTTTTGTCAGAAAGCTCCCAGCCGGTCAAAAAAGCCTGCATCATCAGGTC
>CAVEGP010000134.1:0-4621 GCA_963615155.1 Bacteroides uniformis
CAGCAGCTTGCCAAATCCTCTGTAAAGAAGTACCAGGCGATGGAGACTGCGGTTTGCGCCGATGGCCGTGCCAGAGGTATGTTCCAGTTTTACGGTGCCAACCGCACAGGTCGCTGGGCGGGTCGCATCATTCAGATGCAGAACCTGCCGCAGAATCACCTTACTGACCTTGCCGAAGCCCGTGGACTTGTTCGCTGTGGCGATTACGATGCTGTAAAAATGCTCTATGAAGATGTGCCGGATACGCTTTCTCAACTCATCCGCACGGCATTTATCCCACAAAGCGGCCGCAAATTCATTGTTTCGGACTTCTCCGCAATTGAGGCCCGTGTCATTGCGTGGTTTGCCGGAGAAGCATGGCGGCAGCAGGTCTTTGCGGACGGCAAGGATATCTATTGTGCGTCTGCATCGCAGATGTTCGGCGTGCCTGTCGAGAAGCATGGTGTTAACGGTCACCTGCGGCAGAAAGGCAAAATCGCAGAATTGGCTCTTGGCTACGGCGGCTCCATCGGTGCTCTCAAAGCGATGGGCGCACTCGACATGGGATTGACCGAAGATGAACTGCCGCCTCTGGTAGCTGCATGGCGGCAGGCCAATCCGAAAATCGTGCAGTTCTGGTGGGCGGTCGACCGTGCGGTTACCGATGCGGTTACCCGGAAAACCACTACGAAAACACACGGCATCGTATTCTCCTGCCGAAGCGGGATGCTCTTTATCACGCTTCCTTCCGGCAGAAACCTTGCCTATGTAAAGCCGAGAATCGGAGAAAACAAGTTCGGAGGCACCTGCATCACCTATGAGGGCATCGGCGGTACAAAGAAATGGGAACGGCTCGACAGCTACGGTCCCAAATTCGTGGAGAATATCGTGCAGGCTACAGCCCGTGACATTCTCTGCCATGCCATGAAAACGCTCCGCTGCTGCAAGATCGTGATGCACATCCATGATGAAGTGGTCATCGAAGCTGACTACCGTATGTCTTTGCAGGCTGTTTGCGAACAGATGGGCAGAACCCCGCCCTGGGCGAAAGGATTGCAGCTTCGTGCCGATGGCTACGAAACGGAATTTTATAAGAAAGACTGACGAGGTAAACCCCCATGAGTATAAACAAATTCAACGGCGAGGGTTATTACGACCCTACCGCTTACGAGGCTATGACAGCCGTAGAAAAAGAGGAAAAAGCACTCCGAGCGTTTCGCCCCATCGTGTACATCTGCTCTCCCTATGCCGGAGCGGTGTCTGAGAATGTCGAAAACGCTCGGAAATACAGCCGCTTTGCCGTGGACAGCGGATATATCCCCATTGCACCGCATCTGCTTTTTCCGCAGTTTCTCAATGACGACGATTACAAGGAGCGTCAGCTGGGACTGTTTTTCGGCAATGCGCTTATGAGCAAATGCTCCGAGGTGTGGGTGTTCGGCGACCGCATCTCTGCCGGCATGGATGCGGAGATCTGCAGAGCCAAGTGGAAGAATTATCGGCTGCGCTATTTCAGCGAAGCCTGCGAGGAGGTAACACAAAATGCGTAATCTGGCAATCGCCTACGGCAATAACCGTCAGGCAAAGACCTGGGTCAATAAGACCGTTCAATTTAACGATCTGAAAGAGCGGCTCAAAACGACCATCCGAACAACGGAGTCTGCCGAGGAATATGCCAAGATGAGCCGTGCGCAGCGTGATGCCGCAAAAGACCACGGTGGCTTCGTGGCTGGTGTTCTAAAAGGCGGTCGCAGGAAGATCGATACCGTGGAGGTTCGCTCCATGCTGGCTTTGGACGGCGACCGCATCGACAGAGCCTTCCTCGACAATTATGAAAACATCTGCCCGTACACATCCGCTCTGTATACTACGCACAGCAGCACGGACAATAATCCCCGTGTGCGTCTGGTCGTTCCGCTGACAAGAGATGTTACCCCGGAGGAGTTCGTCGCCGTATCCCGTTACCTTGCGGATATGCTCGGCATTGACTATTTCGATGAATGCTCCTATCAGCCGAACCAGCTCATGTACTGGCCGTCCACTCCCGCAAACGGCACATTTGTGTATAAGGAAACGGCCGGCGGTTGGCTTAATCCGGACGATATTCTCGCCAAACACCCTGAGTGGACTGATCCCACCAGACTGCCGACATCTTCAAGAGAAAGCAAAGCCAACACCGTCGCGCAGCAAAAGGTGCAGGACCCGCTTGCCAAGGAAGGCGTCGTCGGTCTGTTCAACCGCGCTTACTATCCGATTACGAAAGCTCTGGAAGCGTTTCTCTCCGATGTATATGAGCCGACCGACAATGAGAGCCGCTGGCATCTGATTACATCCGGCAGTATGGCTGGCGTGGAAATCAAGGAAGATAAGTTCATCTACAGCCACCATGCCAAAGACCCCGCTTATCTCAAGCTGTGCAATGCTTTTGATATTGTCCGCACCCACCGCTTCGGAGACATGGACGACAAAGCGTCCTACAAGGCAATGTGCGATTTTGCCATGCAGCAGGACGATGTAAAAATGCTTGCGGCGGCTGAGAAAATGGCAGATGCACAGACCGACTTCACCGATGGTGAGGACACTGACTGGATGAAGAAGTTGCAGTACGAACCCCGCTCCACTGTGCTGAAAAACAATCTCCACAACATCACGCTCATTCTGCAAAACGACCCTTTGCTGCAAAATATCGTGTTCAATCAGCAGCTTGACGGAATGGAGATAAAAGGCACTGTACCGTGGCAGCATCCGTCGAAATACTGGCGGGATGCGGACGACGCCCAGCTTATCAGCTATGTGGATTCCCATTACGGCACTTTCTCACAGCGCAATTACCAGATCGCCGTCACAAAGGTAAGCGACGACCGCTCCTACCATCCCATCCGCGAGTATCTCGACGCACTGCCGGAGTGGGACAAGATTCCCCGTGTGGATACGCTCCTCATTGACTATCTGGGTGCGGAGGATAACGCCTATGTCCGCGCCGTTACCCGTAAAACGCTCTGTGCCGCCGTGCGCCGTGTGCAGGAGCCGGGCGTGAAGTTTGACACCATGCTCGTACTGAACGGTCCCCAGGGCATCGGCAAAAGCACTCTCATCTCCCGCCTTGCCGGAGAATGGTTCTCGGACAGCCTGAATCTGGGCGACACCAAGGACAAGACCGCTGCAGAAAAGCTGCAGGGCTATTGGATTCTTGAGATCGGCGAACTTGCCGGCCTGCGCAAAGCCGAGGTGGAAACGCTCCGTTCCTTTCTTTCCCGGCAGAATGATATCTACCGCGCCGCATTCGGCCGCCGTGCCACACCGCACCCTCGGCAGTGCATCTTCTTCGGCACGACCAACGCCGAGTCCGGTTATCTGCGGGATACCACCGGCAACCGTCGCTTCTGGCCGGTCAAGACGCCGGGCGGCGGCAGTAAGCACTCCTGGGATATCACCGCCGAGGAAATCGAGCAGATATGGGCTGAGGTTCTTGTGTATGTGGAGGCAGGCGAAAAGCTGCACCTTGCCGCAGATATCGAGTCCCTTGCCAAGGAAGAACAGCGTGAAGCGCTTGAGTCCGATGAACGTGAAGGTCTGGTGCGCGATTTTCTTGAAACACTGCTCCCGGAAAATTGGGACAGCATGGATCTGTTTGAACGCCGTTCCTTCCTCTCCGGTGTAAATAATATCGGTGCAAAGGGTACGGTGCGCAGAACCCGCGTCTGCAATATGGAGATATGGTGTGAGCTTTTCGGTAAAGACCAGGGCAACCTCGGCCGTTCCGAATCCAACACGCTGGCGGCGATGCTTACCAAGCTCGGATGGATACGACAGGAAAAAAAAGAGCGTGTCAAGCTCTACGGTCCCCAGGTGGTTTTTGTTCCTGACAATGTTCCTGACTGAAATATCAGGAACGCCGCAGAACAAGGAACAGTTCCTGACTTTACGAGGTGTTCCCGGAAACGGCTCTGGGAACACCACCGGGAACACACCGGATGTGCCGCCGCAAGGCAACTTTGCAGGCACTGTTCCTATGTTCCTGAAAAAACATATAAGTTTGAAATCTATAAAAACACAGTACAGAAACACGGAAATCACGCATATCTGCGCGCGTAAGGATTTTCAGTTTCTAAGAACACGGAGGTAACAGCATGACTTTTTACACATTTATGATGCGCAACTACAAAAACGATGACAGCCCCGCAGGAGACCTCGCCAGAGATATGAGAAGCGATTCAGAGAAGTTTCCCCTCAACCGTCCTTGTAAATTCAAGGGATGGCATGAACAGCTTTATAAATACCTGGTTAAAAACGATGCCTGTCGTGACTGTCTCAGCACCTTTGAAGAATGCTGGGAGGAATATGTGAAATGCGAGAAAAAGAGATTGAAAAGAAGCTGACGCAGGCAGTGAAGCATATGGGAGGTATCTGCCCCAAGTTCGTATCTCCCGGCTTCGATGGTATGCCCGATCGAATCGTGCTTCTGCCAAAAGGTCGTATGGCTTTCGTGGAGGTCAAAGCACCGGGAGAAAGACCACGTCCGCTTCAGCTTTCGCGGCACAAATTACTACGCAGACTCGGCTTTCCGGTATATGTTCTGGATACCGAGGAGCAGATCGGAGGCATCCTTGATGAAATACAGTCCACATGATTACCAGACCTA
>CAVEGP010000135.1:0-4496 GCA_963615155.1 Bacteroides uniformis
TTATACTATCACACATTCATTCGTTCTTCACTGACATCTATCCTAACACACAGGGCTTCTCAGATTGTCTCATTCGTTCTTCTTAGACTTCTTAGACTTTTGAGACTTCTTAGAATCTATTATCTCACTAAATTGAGTTCCCTCACAGCCGGGTGCTTATTGACCGCTTACGTTTCTTCCGGGTGAGAAGCCCCGCCCTGATTGCCAAACTCTCAGCAGTCACTAGAGGAATGCTCCGACAAAAAAGCACAGCACTCAGATTTTATCCGCTCGATGCGGTGAAAACCGAATGCTGTGCTGTATTTTATCGTTCGACTACAAGTGTCGAATGAGATCAAAAACGATCTTCATAAAAGGCAAAGCCATACTGACTTATAAAAAAGATTTCTTTATTTGGTTGCTTTCAGCTCGCGCAGAGACTGGATCAGCAGCGGAGTGACCTTGAACAGATCTCCAGTAAATCCATAGGTCGCAGCGGAGAAGATTGGTGCGTCGCCATTCTTATTGACTGCAATGATGTACTGAGAGTCCTGCATACCGGCAAGATGCTGGATCGCGCCACTGATGCCAAGCGCAACGTAAATCTTCGGATGTACGGTCTTTCCGGTCTGACCGACCTGATGGTCGGCACTCAGCCAGCCTGCATCGACCACGGCACGAGAAGCCCCAACCACGCCGCCAAGCTCTTCTGCCAGCTCATTCGCCAGTGCCAGACCCTTTTCGACGTCCTTGCTGATGCCGCGTCCCACTGCGACGACAACATCTGCACCAATCAGATCTACCATCTTCTGAGCAGCCTTTTTCACTTCCAGAACTTCGACTGCCATATCTGCTTCATCCAGCACGACCGGAACGGTCTCGATCTGCACCTGCGCAGCTTTTGCCTCATCAAAGGTCTGCATCTGCATCACACCGGGACGCACCGTGGACATCTGCGGACGGAAACGAGGGCAGATGATGGTCGCCATCAGATGACCGCCAAATGCAGGACGCGTCATCTTGAGATTGGTATTTTCTTCAAATTTTGTATGGTCAACATCAATAGTGGAGGTCGTCTTCAGGAAAGCTTTATATTTTTCCACATCAACATCCAGATGCGTGCAATCCGCTGTCAGACCGGTATGCAGGCGAGCCGCACAGCGCGGACCAAGATCTCTGCCAATATTGGTTGCGCCGATCAGGAAGATCTCTGGTTTTCTCTCTGCGATCAGGTCGCACAGCACATGCGTGTATGCATCGGTCGTATAGATTTTCAGTCTCTCATCGTTCGCATAAATGATATGATCTGCGCCGTAGCCACCCAGCTTCCGGATATCCTGATCTGCAAGCTGATGCCCCAACAGGACACCCGTCAGTTCTACGCCCAGATCATCTGCCAGTTTTCGGCCTTCGCTCAACAGCTGATAGGAAATGCTCATGATCTCTCCGTTACGCTGTTCGCAGAACACCCACACACCGTGAAAATCTGCGGTATTCTTACTGTCAAAATTTTGCATCGTTTTACTCCCTCTTTACAGCAGTTGACTCTTGTCGAGCAGGGCGACCAGCTCATCTACTGCCGCTTTGTCTGCAGCCGGCATCATTCGTCCCGCGCTTTTGACCGGAGGTGAGAAGGATTTGTACACATTCGTCGGAGAGCCCTTGAGGCCAATGGTATCCAGCTCGATCAGCGGATCATCTTTGAGTGTCTCATAATTATAAATCGTCAGTGGTTTATCGTAACAATGTACGATGCCATTCACACTCATATAACGAGGAGTATTCAACTCCTTGACGCAGGTGATAAGACAGGGAGTTTTGACCCGCAGGGTCATATATCCATCCTCCAGCAGACGCTTGACGGTCAGTGCTTTTCCGTCCCACTGGATGTCTTCCGCATAGCTCACCTGAGGGATATGGAGCTTTTCTGCAATCTGCGGACCAACCTGTGCCGTATCGCCATCGATCGCCTGCCGTCCGCAGAAAATGATGTCGTCCGACTCCACACCGATTTTTTTGATCGCCGCTGCAATGATCTGGCTGGTCGCATAAGTATCCGAGCCGCCAAACTCACGCGAAGAGATCAGCACGACATCATCCACGCCCATGGCCAGCAGCTCACGCAGCATGGATTCTGCAGCAGGAGGTCCCATCGAGACGGCAACGACCGTGCATCCAGTCGCATCCTTCAACTGAAGCGCAGCCTCCACCGCAGCCAGATCGTCATGGTTGGTGATGGTCGCCATTGCAGCACGATCCATCGTTCCGTCCGGTTTGACCGCCACGACGCCGGAGGTGTCCGGCACCTGTTTTACACATACAATAATTTTCATTGTTCCAAATCACCTTTCCTGTCTTACTTCACGCCAAGATAGCTGGCAATGACCATTCGCTGCACTTCGCTGGTGCCCTCATAGATCTCTGTGATCTTTGCATCACGCATCAGGCGTTCAACAGGATAATCGCGTGTATATCCGTAACCGCCAAACAGCTGCACAGCACGGCGGGTCACGTCGCTTGCCATCTCTGCCGCAAAGAGCTTTGCCATTGCGGAATAGTGACCAAGCTGTTTGTCGTGGTTGTCTTTTGCCACCGCTGCACGGTAAACCAGAAGCTGTGCTGCATTTGCATAGGTACTCATATCCGCAAGCTGGAATTGTGTGTTCTGGAACGAGGAGATCCGCTTACCGAACTGGATACGCTCTTTGGTATAAGCGATTGCCTCTTGGATCGCGCCCTCGCCGAGACCAAGACCCTGTGCGGCAACACCCACACGACCGCCATCCAGCGTCTGCATTGCGATCTTGAAGCCATCGCCTTTTCTGCCGAGGATACGATCCTCAGGGATGGTGCAATCTTCCATGATCAGCTCACAGGTGGACGAACCGCGGATGCCCATCTTCTTTTCATGCTTTCCGACAGAGAAGCCCGGGTCGGTACGCTCAACGATAAAGGCCGAGATCTCTTTCTTTGAACGGCCGCGTGCATCCACCGTATGTCCCGTCACAGCAAAAATGACGAAAACATCTGCAAAGCCGGCATTGGTGATAAAGATCTTGGAACCGTTCAGCACCCAACTGCCATTATTGTAAACAGCCGTTGTCTGCTGTCCCTGCGCATCCGTACCTGCACCCGGCTCCGTCAGACCAAAAGCACCCAGATATTCGCCCTTGCAGAGCTTTGTCAGATACTTCTGCTTCTGCTCCTCTGTTCCATGTTCACAGATCGGAGTTGCACACAACGAGGTGTGGGCGCAGAGGATGACCGAAGTTGTTCCGCAGACCTTTGCGATCTCCTCAACGGCGATGGCATAGGTTAGATTATCTGCACCGGCACCGCCGTATTTCTCGGGGAACGGGATACCCATCATCCCAATTTTAGCCATCTTTTTTACCGTTTCTGCGGGGAAGCGTTCGTTTTCGTCCACCTCTCCTGCAATCGGCTTCACTTCGTTTTCAACAAAGCTGCGGAACATCTTCCGTGCAAGCTCATGCTGCCTAATCACAGAGCATCACACTCTCTATCAGGAGCAAATTTTATGAATCTGGAACACTATAAAAATTTTGTTGCCATTGTCGATACGGGCACGATCTCTGGCGCAGCTGAAAAGCTGCTGATTGCACAACCTGCTCTCAGCGGTCAGATCAAGGCTTTGGAGCAAAAATATGGAACGCCGCTTCTGGTGCGCAAGCCTCGTCATGTGGAGTTGACTGATGCTGGAAAGATTTTATATGACAAGGTCAAGTCCATCTGCGCTCTGGAAGACGCTGCCCAGAAAGAGATCAACGCCTGCGTGGTCGGCAACCGCGGCACACTCTGGCTGGCAACGACAGCCATTCATCCCGATCCTTTTTTTTACCAGCTTCTTCAGGATTTTCACATGGTGTACCCAGAGATCACCTTTGAGATCATCGAACGCAACTCTGTACAAATCGCCGAGTTGCTGACTAATCACATCGTCGAGATCGGTCTGATGCGTATTTATCGCCCTGAATTCCGGCGCGTACTGACTATGCACGAACGGATGATGGTTTATTTTCATAAGGATCATCCCCTTCTTCGTCCCGAAATGGAGACCATCTCCCTTTCTCTGCTCCGAGGACTTCCCCTGACGATCACCAGCGGCATGAAGCAGCAGTTCACGGTCGCTTGTCAAAACGAAGATTTTGAGCCGGAATTCGTCAGCATTTCCTCTTCGCGTGCGTTGGCGACCCTTTGGGCAAAGGACAAAGTCACCGCTTGCATCATAGCGGGGGCGAATGGTTACGACGAGGGGGATTATTGCTGCCGCATTCTGGATTCCAATGCTCTTGATACATATCGTTCTTTCACGGTCCTTCGCAATCGTCGTCTTTCTGCTGTTGCGCAAACCTTTCTTTCTTTTTGCTGCAACCACCCCTTAGCAAAAGATTGGGAAAGCGAATCGGATAGCGAAATCAGCCTTACTTAGAGGTTGTCTGTATATCGTAAGCGGTCAATAAGCACCCGGCTGTGAGGGAACTCAATTTAGTGAGATA
>CAVEGP010000136.1:0-4478 GCA_963615155.1 Bacteroides uniformis
CGGCCAGACCTTCCATCTGATGGAACATCGGGCTGTGGGTCGCATCCGAATCGGAACGGAAGACACGACCGGGGATCAGAACCTTGATGGGCGGCTTCTGGGAATCCATTGTGCGGATCTGACCGCCGGAGGTCTGGGTACGGAGCAGGAACTCGTCAGACAGATAGAAGGTATCCTGCATATCACGGGCGGGGTGATCCTTCGGAACGTTCAGACGGGTAAAGTTGTGGTCGTCATCTTCGATCTCAGGCGCATCCGCCACAGCGAAGCCCATGCCGGAAAAAACGTCGATGATCTGGTTCGTCACCAGCGTCAGAGGGTGCAGACCGCCCACCTCACGGGTCTTTGCGGGCAGAGTGATGTCCACCGTCTCAGCGGCGTTGCGGGCAGCCAGCTCCGCTTCCTTCACCTTCGCGGCGGCGGCATCGTAATCCGCCTGCACCTTTGCCTTGAGTTCGTTGATGATCTTGCCCACCGCCGGACGCTCTTCGGGAGCGACCGAGCGCAGATTCTTCATCAAGGCAGGAATTTTGCCGTTCTTGCTCAGGTATTCCTGCCAGAAAGTAGCCAGCGTTTCTTTGGAAGAGACCTGGCTCAGGCTTTCGCTCGCCTGCTTTGCCAGCTCGTCGATCATTGCTTGCATGGATGTTCTCTCCTTCTCATATCTCGTGTTATTCAGCGGAGCAACAAAAAAACTCCGTCCCCTGTCCGGCCATTGCCAGATCAAGGGACGAAGCTTAAATCACTCCGCGGTACCACCCGGTTTCCGCCTTGGGTCAAACCCCATGCGGCTCTCAAACGCCGTAACGTGGCGCACCGTCCTGTACTAATAGGAAAAGCCGTTCGTGCAGGCCGCTCGGGAGCGAACTTCGGCAGACTGCCACGCGGAAGCCCTTTCAGCCGGTGAAGCTTCTCTCTTTGCTGTGGTGTGGTCTGCGTACTCTCTCCGTCGCTGCGTTTCGAGTATTCAGGTTCATAACCATAAATTATCTTACCACATTTCGTCACCATTTGCAAGTACACGCCTGATTTTTTAGCGGTTTCGGCGCAAAATCTCAGTTCCGGCTTATATCATTTCCTGTGTTCTGAGAAAGGCTACCCCATCGGCTGATATTTTGTCAGCACGGTATGCAGCCCCAGTTCCCGCGCCTTTTCCAATAAGTAGCGGTAGCGGCAGAGCAACGCCTGCCGCTCATAGATGCGCTGTTCGATGAGGTCACTGTCCAACTCGAGGTCAAACATCATCGCATTCTGCCGCAGACAGAACAGACACTCCTTCAGTTCCTCTTCCAGCTCCGGGTGATAGCGTTCGTGCTCGGTATCTCTTGGGATACGCGGTGACAGCAGACTCTGGGTCCGTTTGTGGATCGTTTCCATTATGGTTGTCCTCCTTTTCGTTCCTGCATCTCTTTTCTGATTTCAAGTATATGCAGGTCGGATAAAAAGATTGACAAATTCCGAAAGCGATTCTAAACCGCCCGCTGGGATGGTACAGTAAGCGGTGATATCTGTCAACGCAGTTCGTTCATGCGGTTCAGGTATTCCAGCTCTCTGCGGGAGGAGGCTTTTTCATATGCATCAAGGACAGAATCGATTTGCTTCTGGGGCGTGCCAGAATGCGTTTTGTTGTCCACACGAAACCGTTTTGCGTGCTCATAACATGCGTTGAGAAGCCACCGTGCAGTGTTGTCAGCCTCCTGGAGGGAGTCATAAAACATCTGCTGCCTATTTTCTGACTCGTTTTGTCGGTTGCGAATGCCACTCCAACGGAGACAGACACGCTTCTTCTGAACCTCCTGCTCCAGAAGATCCTCAGCTCCCCTCAAGGAAAAACAGCACCCTTTCTCAAAATATTCGTTCAGTCTGCATACCGCCGGATAACTGCAGTGCTCCGGACGAAGAATATCAGCATGGTACAGAACTTCCAGCGTCTCTTTCGTGTTCTCGTTCGTCTTGCGCAGACTTTGAATATCAGCCAACAGCGCATCCTTCTGCGGCCATTCTTCGAGAACATTCTGTTCCTCCTGCAAAAAAAGTCGATCGTAGTATTTTACTTCCCTACGATACGCTGTGTTTTTGTCCGCATTGCATTTCATTTCTATTGCCAGCAGTCCCCCGAATACAAGCATTGCCACCGCACCCAGCAGTATCCCCATCGAACTTTTTTCCATAACACCTATAATCAAAAACACGCTTCCTACTACTGCCCCAGCCGCAAAGTAAAGCGCATTTCCGCTCTGGATGGGTTTTGGTGGTGTAATGTATTGGTTTTTTCGCGCCAGCAGGTAGGAACGTTTTTCCAATTCTCGTAAAACCTTTCCTTGGATGTAGATCTGCTTTTCCAGTTCCGCAACCATTTTGAGATATTCCTTTATTTCTGCTGATGTCATCCACCGCACCATCCTTTTTGCCATTAATGAACATCGCCCGTATTTTGATAATAACCCGATTATTGATAATTGTCAATATGCGGTCAACTTCTTATTCTTTAATTGTAATACTTACCAAGGATGGTATATGCTATGAGTCGATACGACCCGCTTTGGGAGACCATGAAAAGCCGTGGGATCTCTCAATACAAATTGCTAAAGGATTACCATTTCAGTGCTGGGCAACTGAGCCGCCTGCGCAAAAATGAGAATGTCAGCACCTATACGCTTAACACTCTTTGTGAAATTCTGAACTGCACCCTTGAGGAAGTCGCCATTTACCTGCCGGATGAATCCATCGCTGAATCACCTGCCGACTGATTATCAAAAAATATCTCCGCACATCCGCGCATTTTTCAAAAATCTAAAACTTTTTTCAAATTGCGCTTGACAAGTATCGCTTTTCTGCGTATAATAGCACACGTTGAGTAGCTCAGTACTGCGAGACAAAACAAAATACTGGGGATTTGCATAGTGGTAGTGCGGTAGACTCTGACTCTACTTGTGGGAGTTCGATTCTCTCATCCCCAACCATGAGAGAGCGAGACGAACTTGTGTTTGTCTCGCTTTTTTATTTCATTTTTCAGTGAGGTATCTATGACCGGATATGACTATGAATATGCCGTTGCGTCGTATTTACGAAAGAACGGCTTCTATGGTGTAAAAGTAACACAGGCCAGCGGTGACTACGGTGTTGACGTCATCGCACGGAAGGGTCTAAAAAAATACGCAGTCCAGTGTAAATACTATTCCAAGCCGGTCGGCGTAGCCGCTGTGCAGGAGGTTGCCGCCGGAAAATCCATGTATCGCTGCAACGCCGCAATGGTCGTGACGAATAACCGCTTCACCGCCGCTGCTGAGACGCTTGCCAGATCGAACGGCGTCGTCCTTGTACCGCTGGTGTCGGCGAAGGGAATCGGACCACAGACGGTTTCTTCCTCCCTGTTCGGAGGAAACAAAGTTCTCTGGATGTTTCACCTCGTGTTGTCCATCTTTCTTCTTAAGGTTTGGTTCAATCTCTGCCAGACCTATCCAACCACCACCAACCGTCTGTCCGTCCTCTTCGTTCTGGCTGTCATCGCCTACCCTGTATGGTTTCCAAGGCTTTGGCACTGGTTCTGGGACATCCTCCTGAACCGCAAAAAGTCCCCGAAACATAAAACGAAGAAGAAACGATAAGCAAAGCAACGCCCACGATGCAGTATCGTACATCGTGGGCGTTGCTGTATCCCGTTCACCTTTTATCGTAATTTCATTTACAAAATCTTCAAAATATCCGCATCACGCCTTGTTTTTTCGCAGTTCTTTCACCTTTCTTTCGCAATCCGCACATGTTGAGATATTAAACTATGAAACAAGCAAAGAGCAATATTAAAGCTCTTGCTATCATGCAACTTATGTCAACGTTTTTCCAAACGAGCCCCATTCGGAAGGAGTATAGAATATGAGAAAATCCACAAAACGAATCGCTTCCCTCACCTGCGCGGCGGCGTTGATCTTTTCCCTCGCAGCGTGCAGCACCACGGTGGTCAGCAGTTCCGCCAGCGACGCTACTACATCCTCGGGCGTGACCGACGGCACACCGCCGGACGGTCAGCCGCCGGAAAAACCTGACGGCGAGCCGAACGGTCAGGGCGGCCCGGGAGGAGCTGGCGGCGGCTTTGGTGGTTCCGGTACCGTCACGCAGGGCACGAGCGCGAACACCCTTGACAGCGACACCAGTGTCTTCAGCACTAGCTATTCCTCGACCGGAGACGATGAAAACGCCCTGCGTGTGGACGGTGCGGAGGTCACTTTGCAGGACGTCACCGTGACAAAATCCGCAGGCAGCTCCTCCAACACGGAGGATGGCGACTTCTACGGTATGAACGCCGCTTTGCTCGTCACCAACGGCGCAACCGTCACCATCAAAGACGCTGCCATCACCTCCAGTGCGCAGAACGGAAATGGCGTGTTCAGCTACGGCGAGGGCACTACCGTGAATATCTCCAATTCCACCATCAAGACCACAGCGGACAATTCCGGCGGCATTCAGACCACCGGCGGCGG
>CAVEGP010000137.1:0-4168 GCA_963615155.1 Bacteroides uniformis
TATTATCTCACTAAATTGAGTTCCCTCACAGCCGGGTGCTTATTGACCGCTTACAGTGTTTCGGAATCAAAAGTAGGATACTCAGACAATAAAATCTATATAAACACCAAAAGCGGGAGGTTCGCATGAGCCTCCCGCTTTTGGTGTTTAGGATAGGAAAGAGAATGGCAAATTGATGTGTTGGCGTTACAGGTTGGTGTAGCCCATCAGGTAACGGTCAACTTCGGCAGCGCAGTCACGACCCTCACGCAGACCCCAGACGACAAGGCTCTGACCACGGCGCATATCACCGCAGGCAAAAACCTTTTCGACGTTGGTTTTGAAGTGGTCGGTATCGACGCAACCACGTGTGGTCAGTGAGACACCGAACGCATCCGCAACGTAGGACTCACAGCCCACAAATCCGGCAGCGATGAATGCCAGTTGGCAGTTATAGGTGAACTCTTCGCCCGTCGGCACCATGCTGGTGCGTCCGGTCTCGGGATCACGCTCCGGTTTCAGATAGGAGATGACCGCACCCGTCAGGTTTCCGGACTCGTCCTTGAGGAACTCTTTTACAGTGGTCTGATAGACACGCGGATCCTTGCCGAATTTTGCAAGGCACTCAGTCTGCCCATAATCGACCTTGAGCACGCGCGGGAATTCCGGCCACGGGTTAGATGCGGCACGCTCCTTGGGAGGTTGCGGCATCATTTCCAACGCCACCAGATCGGTGCAACCCTGCCGCAGGGAGGTGCCCTGGCAGTCGTTGCCCGTGTCGCCGCCGCCGATGACGAGGACATTCTTACCGTTGGCGTTGATCGCTTTGCCGTCGGCAAAGTCCGAATCCAACAGGCTCTTTGTCACGCTCGTCAGGTAATCCACTGCGAAATAAACGCCGTTTGCGTCACGCCCCGGAACATTCAGGTCGCGCGCTTTTTTTGCGCCGCAGCAGAGAACGACAGCGTCAAATTCCTTCAGAATGTTTGCGGCATCGACTGCTCCGCCGATGTCCATGTTGGTGCGGAACTCCACCCCCTCTGCCTGCATGATCTTGATGCGGCGGTCGATGACGGATTTTTCCAGTTTCATGTTCGGGATGCCGTACATCAGCAGACCACCCACACGATCGGCACGCTCAAAAACAGTGACGGTATGACCGCGCTTGTTCAGATATTCGGCGACCGAAAGTCCGGACGGACCGCTGCCGATCACAGCGACGCTCTTGCCGGTGCGTGCCGGAGGAGGATCGGCGATAAGACAACCCTTTGCATAGCCGGTCTCAATGATGGCGTGCTCATTTTCGCGGACCGTTACGCTGCTTCCGGTCACGTCGCCGCAGGTGCAGGCTGCCTCGCACAGAGCGGGGCAGACACGGCTGGTAAACTCAGGGAAGCGGTTGGTCGCGCGCAGACGGTGAAGAGCCAGTTCCCACTTGCCCTGATAAACGAGGTCGTTCCACTCCGGAATGAGGTTGTTCAGCGGACAGCCCGATGCCATACCGCCGATCATCATGCCAGCCTGACAGAAGGGGACGCCGCAGTCCATGCAACGCGCTGCCTGCGTCTGTTGCTCCTCGCGGGAGAGCCAGATGTGAAATTCGTTGAAGTTCTCAATGCGCTCCAGCGGCGGAATATCCGAGCTGGTCTTGCGCGTGTAATCCATAAATCCAGTATTCTTACCCATGATATTCCCTCCTTACTTCGTTTTCTGCACGGCATAGAAGGCTTCGATCTGTGCCTGTTCGCCGTCAAGGCCGCGTTCCTCCATCGAGGCGATGATTCGGAGCATCCGGTCATAATCGTAGGGAAGGACCTTCTTGAACTTGGGCAGGAACTCGCTGAAATTGTCAAGGATCTCTTTGCCGCGGGGAGAGCCAGTCATCTCGACATGCTCGCGGATCAGCTCTTTCAGAGTCGCAACGTCAAACTTATGCTCGACCGGCTCAAGGCTGACCGTTTCTTTGTTGACGCGCTGATAGAAGTCCCAGCTTTCGTCCAGAACATAAGCGATGCCACCCGTCATGCCAGCGGCAAAGTTTTTGCCTGTCTGACCCAGAACGACCACTGTGCCACCTGTCATGTACTCACAGCCGTGATCGCCCACACCCTCGACAACGGCGGTCGCACCTGAGTTACGGACGCAGAAACGTTCGCCGGCTACACCGGAGATAAACGCCTTGCCGCTGGTCGCACCATAGAGGGAGACGTTGCCTGTGATGATATTTTCCTCAGGCTTGTAGGTGATATTTTCCGGCGGACGAACGATGATCTTGCCGCCGGACAGACCCTTGCCCATGTAGTCATTGCAGTCGCCGGTCAGTTTCAGGGTCAGACCATTGGGAATGAATGCGCCAAAGCTCTGTCCGCCTGCGCCTACACAGTCAGCGGTGTAAACGTCATCCGGCAAGGAATTGCCGTATTTGCGGGTGATCTCGCTGCCAAAGATCGTGCCGAAGGCACGGTCGATGTTGGATACCTCCAGATGGACGCTCTGAGGAGTTTTGCTGTTCAGCTTGAATTTCTTCATCAGAACCTTCATGTCGAGGGTGTTCTCGAGATGAAAGTCATAAGTGTCCTCCTTGACGAAGTGGACATTGCTGTTCTCAATGGCAGGGTTGTGCAGGATGCAGTCAAGGTTCATCTTGGCGGCACGGCTGTCCTGCGCAGAGGGCTTGACATGGAGCAGGTCGGTGCGACCCACCAGCTCATCCATGGTGCGCACGCCCAGCTTTGCCATGTACTCACGAAGCTCCTGAGCCACGAAGGTCAGATAGTTGATGATGTATTCCGGTTTGCCGCGGAAATTCTTCCGCAGTTCGGGGTTCTGGGTGCAGATACCCATCGGGCAGGTGTCGAGGTTGCAGACACGCATCATGACGCAGCCCTCGCACATCAGCAGGCTTGTGCCGAAGCCGAACTCCTCTGCGCCCAGCATACAGCTGATGGCAACATCACGACCGCTCAGCAGCTTGGAGTCGCTCTCAATGCGGACACGGCTGCGCAGACCATTTAGAATCAGAGTCTGGTGCGTCTCAGCGATACCCAGCTCCCACGGCAGACCGGCATTCTTGATGGAGGTACGGGGTGCCGCACCGGTGCCACCGTCATAACCGGACACCAGAATGACCTGTGCGCCGCCCTTGGCAACGCCGGCTGCGATCGTGCCGACGCCTGCCTCACTGACAAGCTTGACATTGATGTTGGCGTTCCGATTTGCGTTTTTCAAGTCGTAGATCAGCTCGGCAAGATCCTCGATGGAATAAATATCATGGTGAGGCGGGGGAGAGATCAAACCGACGCCCGTTGTGCTGTGACGGGTCTTGGCGATCCACGGATAGACCTTTGCGCCGGGCAGGTTTCCGCCCTCGCCGGGCTTTGCGCCCTGTGCCAGCTTGATCTGGATTTCGTCAGCCGATACCAGATACTTGCTGGTAACGCCGAAACGTGCGGACGCCACCTGTTTGATGCGGGAATTGCTTTCGCTGTGGTAGCGTTCTTCAGGCTCGCCGCCTTCGCCCGTGTTGCTCCGTCCGCCCAGACGGTTCAGCGCAATGGCGATCGTCTCATGGGCTTCACTGCTCAGTGCGCCGTAGCTCATAGCTGCGCCCTTGAACCGCTTGACGATGGACTCTACCGGCTCGACCTCATCCAGCGGAATGCCGCCATTGGGGTCATAATTGAAGTCCAGCAGGCTGCGCAGGTGCACGCCCTCTTTGCCCATGTTGTCCACAGTATTGGTGAACTGCTTAAAGGCGTTGTAATCATTGGTGAAGCAGGCTTTCTGGAACAGGTAAAGCGTCTGCGGATTGAAGAGGTGTTCTTCTTTTCCGCTACGGAATTTATGCGCGCCACCGTCGTCCAGCTCCATATTGATATCCAGACCCAACGGGTCAAAAGCGGCACTGTGCTGAGACTCAACATCAGCTTGAATGTCCTCAAGACCGATGCCGCCGACACGGCTGACCGTTCCGGTGAAGTATTTGTCGATGACCTCTTTCGAAATACCGACAGCCTCAAAGATCTGGCTGCTCTGATAGCTCTGGATGGTCGAAATACCCATCTTGGACGAAATCTTGACAATGCCGTTCAGGACAGCTTTATCGTAGTCGTCCACAGCAGCGTAATAATCCTTGTCCAGAAGTCCCTGATCGATCAGCTCACCGATGGTCTCATGCGCGAGATACGGG
>CAVEGP010000138.1:0-4096 GCA_963615155.1 Bacteroides uniformis
GGGTGATCGGGAGCCTGCTGCCGGACTTCGATCTGGCGGAGCTGACGGCGCGCGTCCTTGGCTGCCGAGCGGAGCATTTTGATGAACAGCTCCTCTGTGGCAAAGTGGGAGCAGCTTGCCGTTGCCAGATAGCCGCCGCGGGGCAGAAGCTTCATGGCACGATAGTTGATCTCCTTATAGCCGCGCATCGCATTCTCGACCGTGCGGCGTGCTTTGGTGAAGGCAGGCGGGTCGAGAATGATGAAATCATAGGGATGTCCCTCTTTTTCCAGACGTGGCAGCAGCTCGAAGGTATCCTCGCAGAGAAAATCCATGTTCATCAAACCATTTCGCTTCGCGTTTCGTGCCGCCATTGCGATGGCTTCCGCACTGATGTCCGCAGCAGTGACCCGCGCCGCACCGCCTTTGGCAGCGTTCAGGGCAAAGCTTCCGGTGTGAGTAAAGCAGTCCAGCACAGTGTGTCCGGCAGCAATACGTGCCACCGCCCGACGATTGTATTTCTGGTCAAGGAAGAAGCCCGTCTTCTGACCGTTTTCGAAATCCACATGGTAGAATACGCCGTTCTCGCAGATCTCGGTCTGGGTGGAATCGGGGTGCGTCTCGCCAGACAGCCCAAACCAGCCCTTGTTCTGTTCAAGCCCCTCTTTCGCGCGGAGAGCTTCATCATTCCGCTCATAGATGCCGTCGATCCTCTGACCGTCAGCGCGCAGAACCTCCGCCAGAAGGGGGAAAAGGAGCGGCTTGAGCCTTTCCATCCCAACGCTGAGGGTCTGGGTGACGAGGATGTTGTTGAAGCGGTCCACTGTCAGCCCCGGGAACTGGTCAGCTTCTCCGAAGATGACCCGACAGGCGGAAATGTCCGCAGGCTCAAGAACCGTTTTGCGGTATGCCCAGGCATATTCCACACGGCGACGCCAGAAGGCTTCGTCAAAGGTATCATTGGCATTGCGGGAGATGAGACGCACCCGAATCTTGCTGTGATGGGAGACAAAGCCCGTGCCGAGATACGCTCCCTTGGTGCTCACGACATCAGCCAGCGTGCCGTTCTCCGGTTCCTGCTCCGGAAACGCAAGGATGTCGTTCTCATAGACCCACGGATGCCCGTTGACAAGCGATGCTTCCGCCTTCTTGTTGACCTGATAAATGGGATAGCTACGTTCTTTCATAGATGGTCTCCTGATTATGTGATTTCACGTTTTCGTATTTATAATAGCATAAAAGTGTGCTAGAATAAATAAAAATCCGAACGAAACGAGGAAAAAGCCATGGAAATCGAACGCAAGTGGATGGTGACAGGCTGGCCGGAGGGCGAAGCTCTGCCCCAAATGCCTTTGAACGAGGAATTCAACATGCGGCAGGGCTATATCAGCGTCCGTCCGACTGTCCGTATCCGAGAGGAAGTCTTGACGGGCGGACGCACTGCCTATGTCCTCTGCTTCAAATCAGGCGGAGGTCTTGCCCGAGAGGAGATCGAGCGTGAGATCGACGCCGAGCTGTTTTCAGATCTCGAGACAAAGATCATCGGAAAGCCGCTGATCGGAAAGCTCCGCCGCAGTTACCTGCTGCCGGACGGCTTTGTGCTGGAGGTCAACCATGTGGACGAGGGGCAGCCCACCGAGTTCTGGTATGCCGAGATCGAGTACCCGACCATTGAGCAGGCAAGAAGCTGGGATGCTGCTTCGGTGGGACTTGCGGAATATCTGAACGATGAAGTCACCGACCAGCCCGATCAGAGCATGGGTGCGTATTGGGAGCAGACGAGAGGCTGACAAAAATCTGGAAAGCGATCCTGTGATATGGTACAATGAACAGGAACACTATCGGTCCGGAGCTGTCCGGACACGGAAAGGATGAAACATTACGAAACGCTCGAAATTCAGCTTGCAGCTGCAATACAATGCCCCTGTCACCCTGACGTTTTTCCTGTTGAGCCTGCTGGTACTTTTTCTGGGCCAGTGGACACATAGCTGGACGACGATGCACCTGTTCTGCGTGTATCGCTCTTCTCTGAAAGACCCGCTGTTCTATATCCGGCTCTTCGGTCATGTACTGGGTCATGCCAGTTGGGATCACTTTTTGAACAATATGCTGCTTTTTCTCGTGATCGGTCCGCCGATGGAGGAAAAGTACGGCAGTCTGCTTCTGCTCAAGGGGATCCTGATCACAGCGGTCATCTCGGGCATCCTCCAATGTCTGTTGTTCCCGCACACGGCACTGCTGGGTGCGTCCGGCATCGTGTTCATGCTTATCATGCTGGCGTCTCTGTCAGGTTTTTCGGGCGGAATTCCGGTCACGATGCTTCTGGTGGCGGCACTGTACCTCGGGCAGCAGGTATACGACATCATTTTCGTACATGATAATGTTGCAAATTTCATGCACATCGTGGGCGGCGTCTGCGGTACGATCTTCGGCTATCTGAACATGAATCCCCGCAAACGCCGCAAAAAAACGAAGGATCAGCCCCGCTCCAAGGGACGCTCGTCGGCGTCCAGAACCTCTGCGAAGGTCAGCAGTAAGATTTCGCCTAAATAAATACAGATATCAAAAGAGGAACAGTCCCATCGGGGGCTGTTCCTCTTTTTGTACTGCGGAAGATGGCGGTTGTCCGAGAGCTTCAGGAATGCCGCAGCGCGGTTTTTGCGTCGTGGATCATCGTCTGGTATTCCCGCGGACCGGTACCGTAGGCAGCATGGAAGCTGCGGTAAAAGTTGGTGTAATCCTGAAAACCACACTGTATGGCAGTCTGCTGCGGCGGCAACCCCTCATCCAGAAGTTTCTGCGCCTGAAGCAGACGCTTTTGCTGCAGGTATTGGTGGGGCGTATAGCCGACAAGTCGCGAGAACTCTCTCGAAATCTGCCAACGGCTACGGTAAAAAACGCATTCCAGAGTCTGCATGGTGACAGGCCCGGCATAATGGGCGTCCAGATAATCCACGACCTGAAGCACCCACGTATCACTCGGCGCAACAGCAGGTGGGAGACTTCCCTGCTGAGCTGCACGGTTCAGCAGGATGAAGATCTGAGTCAGAAGCGTGTTCTGCGCTAAGGCACTGCCGAAGGAATCGCTTTGCTTCTCGGTTTGGAGAGCGGAGAGCAAGGAAGTCAGTAACGACCGATCCTCAGAGGACAGGCAGAGAAACTCATGATGCTTGTCCGAGGTACGGCGCAGACAGGTGTTCAAATCGCAATCCGGCGAGGAAAGCGTTTCCGGCAGACCGGGGTCGAAGCAGAACAAAAAACGTTCGTAGGGCTGTCTGTCGTGGGCACAGGGCTGGTGCAGATGATAGGGCGGAATGATCAGCAGACAGCCGGGCTCAAGGATGTATTTTCGGCCTTCTATGACATAATCCAGCCGACCGGACAGCATATAAAAGATCTCATAATACAGATGATGGTGTAGTGGGTAGTCAGCGATGCCGTTTACCACGCCGCGCTGTAAGCGGTAGGGATTCGGCAGGAGATTGAGCTGTTCTTCCAGCCGTGTAATCTCTTCCAGATTGTACGGGTGATTGATAACAGAAGACATGATGAAAAATCCTCTAGTGCACAAAATGCAATGTTTTGAAGCAATTTTGCAATTTAAAGTGCAAAAACATTGTGCAATAATTATAGCAGAATTCATCTTGGATGACAAGCCAAAATCAAAATACGAAGCGGAGGTATGTTTTATGGTTCACGAAGGTATTCTGATCTCCGGCTTTACGGACGAGATCAGCGCATCGTTTGATGAGCAGCTGAGAGTCGTCAAAAAGCTGGGGATGCACTACATCAGCCTGCGCAGCGCAGATCAGAAGGGCATTGCGGATTATACGCTGGAGGAGATCGAAACAAAGCTGTTGCCCCGTTTGAAAGCGGCGGGGGTTGGCGTATCCAGTCTGGGCAGCCCGATCGGTAAAGTCGGTATCGAGGATGAGGAAGGCTTCCGGAAGCAGTGCGCTCAGCTGGAAACGCTGTGTGAATCGGCGAAGCTGCTGGACTGCCGCTATATCCGGATGTTCAGCTTTTATATCCCCGCTGGAAAAGATCCTGCGCAATATCGGGATGCGGTATTGAGAAAGCTGAAAAAGTTTATCGCCATCGCCGAAAAGCACGGCGT
>CAVEGP010000139.1:0-4033 GCA_963615155.1 Bacteroides uniformis
ATACCGCTGGAGAGCGGTCTATAAATACTACTCTTATATAATACGAGGAGGAACACAAAACGGCTCTGCAACGCCGAACGGTTGCAGCGAAGCTGAGGGCGAGCCCCCTGAGCTTTGTACCGACAGCGATGGGAAGCCGTGTTCCGGCGTGAGAGGAGGCCAGTAAGCTTCGACCGCTTCCAAAGGGATCTGCGTCTTTTGGGGAGAGCTGTCGCCAGCCGTGTCCCGACGTTTCCCGAAACGAAAAGGAGTGTTCCGTTATGAAAGATCTTTCTGTCAAAAAGCTTGCTCTCGCCGGCATGTTCTGCGCGCTGTCTGTGGTGGGAAGCGTGTTCTCGTTTCCCGTGTTCGGCAGTAAATGCGCTCCGGTACAGCACATGGTGAATATCCTGTGTGCCGTCCTGCTTGGTCCGTGGTATGGTGTGGGTGCGGCGTTCGCTGCGTCTCTTCTGCGCAACCTGCTGGGGTTGGGAAGTCTGATGGCTTTTCCCGGCAGCATGTTCGGCGCGCTGCTCTGTGGTCTTGTCTATCACAAGACCGGAAAGCTGCTCCCGACGCTGGCGGGTGAGGTTTTTGGCACGTCCATCCTTGGCGGTCTGTGTGCCTATCCGGTCGCTATCCTGCTGATGGGAAAGAGCGCGGGCGATATTGCGTTCTATGCCTATATCATCCCCTTCCTTGTCTCCACCGCAGGCGGCGCAGTCATTGCGGGCGTTCTGCTGTTCAGCCTCCAGCGTTCCGGCGCGTTGAAGGGGATGCAGGCAAGCCTGAGTTAAAACCTCTCAGTCTCGCATCCGCTCGACAGCTCCCCTATTGAGGGGAGCCTTTGGCAAAGAGAAAAAGCCTCTCCTACAAGGAGAGGTGGCAATGCGCAAGCATTGACGGAGAGGCTGTATAAGAGAAACTTTTTCCGGAGGAGATTTGTGAAAAGTCTTTATGAAATATTGAAACGAGTTCAAACCGTTTCGCCTCTTGTCCACTGCATCTCAAATCAGGTGGCGTCCAACGATTGCGCAAACATCGTGTTGGCATGCGGTGCGTCGCCCATCATGGCGGAGGATCCGGAAGAGGTCGCCGAAGTGACAGCCATCAGTCGGGCGGTATCACTCAGCCTTGGAACGCCCAATCCCCGGAAAGCCGAAGCCCTGCTCCGTGCCGGAAAAAAGGCAAATGAGCTGGGGATACCAGTCGTGTTCGATCCGGTGGGCGTGGGCGTTTCGGGATTCCGGAAAGAAATCGCCAACGATTTCCTGAGCAAAGTCCATCCGACGATTTTACGGTGTAACTGCTCCGAACTCCGGACGCTCTGCTTGAAAGAAGCGAACGCCCGAGGCGTGGATGCGGACACAAAGCAGGAGCGGGACGCAACCGAAAATATCCAGCTGGCGAAACATGCGGCGAACAAGCTGAACTGTATCGTCGCCATGACCGGGAAAGAGGATATCATCACCGATGGGGAGCAGGTCTGCCTTGGGCGAAACGGTACGCCCCTGATGCGGAAGGTTACCGGAACGGGCTGTATGCTGTCGGTGCTGACGGGCGCATTCGTGGGGGCGAACCCCGATTGCCCGCTGGAAGCCGCCATCGGCGCAGTCTGCGCGATGGGTTTGTGCGGGGAACTGGCATCCCGGCGGATGCGGCCGCAGGACGGAACAGGGAGTTTCCGTGTTTATCTGATGGACGCCGTTTCCAACCTGACGCCGGAACAGTTAGAGGAGGATGCGAACTATGAATTTTACCGCTGAACAGCTTCGTCTTTATGTTGTGACCGACCGTGCATGGGTCGGAAAAATGACCCTGCCACAGCAGGTCGAAGCAGCATTGAAGGGCGGCGCGACCTGTGTTCAGCTGCGGGAAAAGCAGCTGGATGAGGGCGACTTTTTCAACGAAGCGTTTGAGATCCAAAAGATCTGCCGTCACTATGGCGTGCCCTTTCTCCTGAACGATAACGTCCCGTTGGCTTTGCGCTGTGGCGCGGACGGCGTGCATGTCGGACAGGACGATATGAGTGCCCGGGATGCCCGCCGCATTCTGGGTGTGGGAAAAATCATCGGCGTGTCTGCACACGATGCAGACGAGGCGAAGAAAGCCTACGCCGACGGTGCGGATTATCTCGGGTGCGGCGCAATGTTTGCGACTTCCACCAAGACGAACGTGCGGGTCAGAAGCAGGGAAACGCTGGCGGCGGTCTGCACGGCTGTGCCCATCCCGGTGGTCGCAATCGGCGGCATTACCAGGCAGAACATGCTGACGATTGCCGGATGCGGTGCGGCAGGCGTTGCCCTGGTCAGCGCAATTTTCGCGGCAGAGGATATCGAGAACGAGTGCCGTGCGCTGAGAGAGCTTGCAGAGAAGCTTTGAGAGGATTCCAAGGGTCTCCGCATGCGGTGGATGACCCTTTGAGATAGAATGAGAGGTTTGAAGATTATGAACTACACCACACAGATGGATGCCGCCCGCAAGGGCATCGTCACGCCCGAAATGGAAATCGTGGCAAAGAAGGAGTACCGGACGGTCGAAGAAATTCGTCAGCTGGTCGCGGAAGGTAAGGTGGCCATTCCTGCCAACAAGCACCACACCTGCCTGAACCCGGAAGGCATTGGCAGTATGCTGCGGACGAAGATCAACGTCAACCTTGGTGTCTCCCGTGACTGCAAGGACTACGCTGTCGAGATGGAAAAGGTCATGAGCGCGGTCAACATGGGCGCGGAAGCCATTATGGATCTGTCCAGCCATGGCAACACCCAGCCGTTCCGTCAGAAGCTGACCCATGAGTGTCCGGTCATGATCGGCACTGTGCCGGTGTATGATTCGGTCATCCACTATCAGCGTGACCTTGCCACCCTGACGGCACAGGATTTCATTGATGTGGTGCGTCTCCATGCGGAGGATGGTGTGGACTTCGTTACCCTGCACTGCGGAATCACCCGCAAGACCATCGACCAGATCCGTACCCACAAGCGGAAGATGAACATTGTCAGCCGCGGTGGTTCTCTGGTCTTTGCATGGATGAGCATGACCGGAAACGAGAACCCGTTCTATGAGCACTTCGACGAGATTCTGGACATCTGCGAAGAGCACGATGTTACCATCTCTCTGGGCGACGCCTGCCGCCCGGGCTGTCTGGCTGACGCAACCGACGTCTGCCAGATCGAAGAGCTTGTCCGTCTGGGAGAACTGACGAAGCGCGCATGGGCGCACAATGTTCAGGTCATGGTCGAAGGTCCGGGACATGTGCCTCTGAATCAGGTCGCGGCCAACATGGAAGTGCAGAAGAGCATCTGCATGGGTGCGCCGTTCTATGTTCTCGGACCTCTCGTCACCGACATCGCTCCCGGCTACGACCATATCACTGCCGCCATCGGTGGCGCAGTCGCTGCCATGAGCGGCGCGGCATTCCTGTGCTATGTCACCCCCGCCGAGCATCTGGCTCTGCCTAATGTCGATGATGTGAAGCAGGGGATCGTGGCTTCCAAGATCGCGGCACATGCGGCAGATATCGCAAAGGGCATCCCCCACGCCCGTGACATCGACGACAAAATGGGCGACGCACGCCGTGTTCTGGACTGGGATGCGCAGTTTGCCTGCGCTATTGACCCTGAGACGGCAAAATCCATCCGTGACGCCCGCCTGCCCGAGGACGACCACAGCGATACCTGCAGTATGTGTGGCAAATTCTGCGCTGTCCGCAGCATGAATAAGGCTCTTGCGGGTGAGTATATCGATATCCTCTAAGCTCAGGCTTTTTCTTCTATAACACAAACCCGTCCGGCTGACCACCGGACGGGTTTGTTGATTCTATCGTAAAAAGGCTCCCCTATCAGGGGGAGCTGTCGAGCAAATGCGAGACGGAGAGGTTTTATAGTAGCTGCTACAAAGGGAAGAATCAGCTTATCCAACCTCTCCGTCATTGCTGCGCAATGCCACCTCTCCTTGTAATGTGAATCAAGGGTAGAAGGGAGACAAAACAAAAGTTTAGAAAAAAAGAAAGACAAACAGCTTCAAAAAGCGGAAAATGAAGTTGATGAAAGAA
>CAVEGP010000140.1:0-3837 GCA_963615155.1 Bacteroides uniformis
ATAGTAGTTATGCGGCTTTCAGCCGCGTTGTCCCTGTTGGGATGAATAATTCAGGTTTAACATTTTATTCATACTCTCTGCGCACCCTGCTCCCGCAGTCTCAGAATGTAGCAGCTCCCTTTTCCAAAGACCGATTCGATCGTGGTATGATATTGCTTCAACAGTGTTTCGGGAACAAACGCTTGTATCGTGCCTGCAAAGCCGCCGCCCTGCATCCGCCATGCGCCACCATTTCCGGATAGGATCGTCTGGCTGACTGCCAGCGCA
Source organism: Bacteroides uniformis (assembly GCA_963615155.1). Lineage (GTDB taxonomy): Bacteria > Bacillota > Clostridia > Oscillospirales > Ruminococcaceae > Faecalibacterium. The sequence goes on from CAVEGP010000140.1 coordinate 268, forward strand.
ACGGACAGTCCCTGATGCCTTGGATTCGTCGAGCAATAAACATTCTGACAATACTCGAAGGACGAGTGTCCACACTCTCGGACGAGATGCAGGAATCGCGCGAAATCGCCTTGCTGCAATGTCTGCTTCTGTGCCAGCGCACGGGCATTCTCGGTGAAGTAATGCGCCGCGCGGAGAACTGCTCGGTCGCCGCAGGCAGTCCGAAGCTCCGGAAGCTTATTCCAGAACTCCGTTTCATCCACTTCCCCCATCACCCTTTTGCCAAACCAGTGGGCAACCGTCTCCATCTCCTGCCGGATAGCGGCAAATTCTCCGGTCAACTCGCTGTGGCTGCCCCGTGTGTCGGTGACACAAAGGTGCATCCCCGTCGGGAGAAGTCCGGCTGAGTGGATCTTCTCAATGGTCGGCTGAGTCGGATCGGCGAAATCCGCAAAAATCACGCCGCCGACCGCACTTGTCAGCTGGTCGAGCAGACCGCACGGTTTTCCGAAATAGGTATTCTCAGCATACTGGCAAATTTTTGCCAGCTCCGGCGCAGAAAAGCCGCAATCGAATTCGTCGTTCAGGATAACCGCTATCCCCATCTCAAAAGCCGCAGAGCTGGACAGCCCCGAACCACGCAGAACATCGCTGGCGGTGTAGGCGTCAAAGCCGCCGATTCTCTTCCCCGCCGCTCGGAATCCATCTGCAATGCCGCGGATCAGGCTGGCTGAGTGGGTACTCTCCTCGTGCTGCGGTTTCGCTTCGCTCAGATCGATGACATCTAACTTATTGAAGCCGCGTGATTTCACTCGGATAAAGCCGTCATCGCTGGGAGACGCGACCGCGATCAGATCGAGTGTCACTGCTGCCGCCAATCCATATCCATGCTGATGGTCGGTATGGTTTCCTCCCAGTTCTGTGCGACCCGGTGCGGAGTAGACACGAACCTCCCGCCCCACACCGTAATACAACTCAAACTGCTTCAACGCCGCACTATAGCGTGCGCGCTGGCGTGCCAGAGCATCGGGTTCGCTGCCGTAAAGCGATCGCAGCTTATCATCCCACTGACCGGACAAGATCTGATTTCGGAGCTGTGTACTGGTTGCCATCATCGTTCCTCCCACCCAAACTATGACTTTCTTCGGCACAAAACGCATTCATTTCATAGAACTATTGTAATGCAGAAGCACCGGATTTTCAATTTATAATGGAAAAAAAAGAAAATTTTAGGATACAGGGCAAAGAATAACATGTACTTTTGTTGAATTTGCAAAGGCGATTGTGGTATACTGAGCTTATCAAACTGACAGGCAGGAGGAATCTACCATGGCAGATGTATACAAGCAGTCCTTCAAGCAGAACTATACGAACAACATTGAGCTGTCCATTTTCAACTGCGGTCTTGAACGCTGTGCTCCCGGTCAGACCTGGGGACCCGGTATCCGTGACCACTACCTCATCCATCTCGTCGTTTCCGGAAAAGGGAGCTTCGAGGTCGGCGGAAAAACCTTCGCCGTTGAATCCGGCGATCTCTTTTTCGCCCGTCCCAGCCAGTTGATCCGCTATACTGCCGACGAACAACAGCCGTGGGAATACAGTTGGGTCGGCTTCAATGGAGCATGTGCCCACAAGCTGGCTGCGCAGCTTCCTTTTACGGATGCCGAACCAGTACACCACACCAGCGATCCGGACGGGATGCGTGCCGCCCTGACGAATATTTATTCATCCCGCGGTCTGCAGCCGCAGGATGAAGCCGCAATGGTGGGATATCTTTACCTGTTCATTTCCGCCTTGATGCGGGAAACGAATGAATCCAAGCCTCATAGTACCTCTTCATCCAGCCAGTATGTTCTGAATGCGATCAAATACATCCAGTTCAACTATTCCCATGATATTTCCATCGACGATGTTGCCAAGAGTGTCGGCGTTTCCCGCAGCCATCTCTATCGGGTCTTTATGCTCAACGTCGGCAAAAGTCCCATCGACTATCTGACCGAATACCGCATCAATGAAGCCTGCAAACTTCTGCGTGCCGGAACTCTGTCCATTGCTGAGGTCGCCGTTTCAGTCGGCTTTTTTGACCAGTTTTATTTCTCTCGAGTATTCAAACGCGCAAAAGGCGTTCCGCCCAGCAAATACGCCGCCTCCCAGTCTGAGCTTGGCTCGGATGAAAAATAAGGAGAATCATTTTACATGCCCTTACAAAAAAACCAGATCCTGACTTTAAAGATCGAGCGCCTCTCCAACGATGGCAGTGGTGTCGCCCATGCTGAGGATGGTGAGACAATTTTTATTCCCAACACTGCCTCCGGCGATGTTGCGCGCGTGCGCATCGTCAAGGACTGCGGACGTTACGCTTTTGGCATCTTGGAGGAGCTATTGACCTCTTCGCCCGACCGAATCCCCGTCGATTGCCCTGCCGCCGGACCTTGCGGCGGATGCAGTCTGCGCCATTTGAACTATGAAGCCGAGCTTTCCGCCAAACAGGAAAATGTCGCCGATGCCTTCCGGCGGATCGGCGGTCTGGATGTCCCCATCCTGCCTGCTCTTCCCTCTCCGGAGGTCGACCGCTACCGCAACAAGGTACAGTTTCCGGTTGGTCGTGATAAAAATGGCAAGCCTTGTATTGGATTTTATGCAGGACGCACGCATCGCATCGTCCCCTGCCCCGACTGCAAGCTTCAGCCCGGTATTCTGAACGACATCGGAAACGCCGTGTGCGCCTTTTTCGACGCACAGCATATCCAGCCTTATGACGAACAGACCGGAAAAGGACTTGTCCGTCATGTCTTTCTCCGCCGCGGCGCGCATAGTGGACAGATCATGGTCTGTCTCGTCTGCACCAGACCCAAGCTCCCGCACACCGATGAACTGGTTCGTCATTTGTGCAAACAGTTTCCTACTATTTCGACCATCCTGCTGAATGTCAACGCCAAGAACACCAATGTGATTCTTGGCAGCGAAACGCACACCTTATACGGCTCGGGATTTATTGAGGATACGCTGCGGGGCGTTCCGGTTCGGCTTGGACCGCTGTCCTTCTATCAGGTCAACACCCTCGCCGCCGAGCAGCTTTACAGCATTGCGGAGGAATACGCTCAACTGACGCCGGACGACCTTCTGCTCGACCTTTACTGCGGCATGGGCACGATCGGCTTGTCAATGATCGACTCCTGTCGGGAGCTGATCGGCGTGGAGATCGTTCCGGAAGCCATTGACAACGCAAAGTCCAACGCTCTCCGGATGGGAAACGCCGTATCCGCCAAGAGCCGCTTTTTCTGTGCCGACGCCGGTCAGACCGCAGCACAGCTTGCTTCCGAGGGGCTGCGCCCAGATGTCATCATCCTCGACCCGCCCCGCAAGGGCTGCGATGAAGCGACTCTTTCCGCTGTTGTCCGGATGTCTCCCCGACGGGTCGTCTATGTAAGCTGCAACCCCGCCACCGCCGCCCGCGACGCCAGATGGCTGGAAGAAAACGGCTATCGCACCGAAAAAGTCCAGCCCGTTGATCTGTTCCCGAGAACGAAGCATTGCGAGACGGTATGTCTCTTAGTGCGGAGAAATGGTCTACATATCGACATTGACGTA
>CAVEGP010000141.1:0-3772 GCA_963615155.1 Bacteroides uniformis
GGACCATAGAGGTCGGTCAGCTTGCCTTCCGGTGTAGACAGCCAGTTGATGATTGCCATGCACAGCTCGGGATACTCTGTGTTGTCGCCGATGGACCAGATCCGGTCGCCACCATAAATATTCTGACCGTCGCAGAAGTTCTTCGCCTGTTTGGGCACGACCGGATACATTGCCTGACCTGCCGTCACACGATCAACCGAGTTGAACATCTCCGATCCGAGGAAGTTGAACGGATTGAAGAACGCCGTACCATTGCGGTAGTCCTCGCTGCAGCCATCGTAGCCCTGTGTCTCGCTGTCGGGATCCATTGCGCCGTTACGGTAGAGCTTATTGAAGAAGCGCAACCCCTCAATGTAGGGACTGTCCACGGCACAAGCCGGAATATATTTCTGATTTTCAGTATCGTAGAAACCGATGCCGAACTCATCGTAGCCGTAGTAGGCGGATACCATTGCCTTCGGGAACATCGCCATCACACCGTCCCAGTCAGAGAAGAGCGACACGGCATACGCTTTTTTACCATTTTCGTCCACAGGGTTCTGCTTGTTCATCTCAATCAGCATATCCGCGAAATCATCCAGCGTATTGATCTCTGGATAGCCCAGATCCTTATACAGATCCCAACGGGTGCTCCAGTTGATCGTAAAGCCTGTGATGTCGGTTGCAGAGGAGCCGACGTCATAGCCGAAGCCGTAAGTCGTGCCGCCAGAGATACTGGCGTTCTTTTCCAGAGCCGCACTCATATGCGCGTTGATGTACGGACCATAATCGCTCAGCAGGTTGTCCTCGTTCCAGTCCAGCAGCATCCCCTTATTGACAGCCTCCAGATAGTTATCAGCCTTGGCAATGATGATGATATCGCCAAGGTCTCCGGATTCCATACGGGTAGAGAACGCACCGTCCAGATCGGGAACAATGTTTATCTTGACGTTGAACTTGTCCTTCAACACCTGCGCAAACCAACCGGTCAGCTCACCGGAAGAATTCGCCAACTGGCTGTAACAGGTCAGTGTGACGGTCTTTTCAGGGATGATATCGGTCAGATCGGCTTCATAGCCATCGTTCGTGACCCCGCCCGAGGCGGTGCTGTCGGATGCGGCGGTACTGTTCGACGAGCCGCCGCAGGCGGTCAGTGCGGCCGCTGCGACCATAACACCGGATGCAGCCAGAAAGCTGCGGCGTGAAATCTTGTTTCTCATGGGTATGCTCTCCTTCTTGATATCTTTTACTCTTATTCTAATTTGATGATCGCCGCAGGCGACCATCAAATCAGCCCTTGACTGCGCCCAGCATGATGCCGGACTCAAAGTATTTCTGCATGAACGGATAGAACAGCATGATCGGAATGACCGTCACCATTGCGACGGTATACTTGACGACTTTCATGTTCATCAGGCTGTTCAGAGCCGCCTGACTGACACTTCCGCCGCTCATCATCTGGCTCAGGTTGGAAGCCTGATTCAGATAGATGTACAGACGGTGCTGCAGGGTGAACAGAGACGGTGCGGACTGCATGAGGATCAGTGAGTCCTGGAACGAGTTCCAGTGGTTGACCGCACCAAAAATCGCGATGGTTGCCAGAATGGGCTTGGACAGCGGCAGGATGATTTTACTGAACCGCTGGAAATAGTTCGCGCCATCCAGCGCCGCGCTCTCTTCCAATGCCTGCGGAATGGACTCGATGTAGGTTTTTACCAGGATCAGGTTATACGGAACCATAATGCATGGCAGGATGTAGGCGAGGAAGTTGTTCGTCAGACCCAGCATGGACATGTTCAGATACCACGGGATGATACCTGCGTTCAGGTACATCGTCAGAACAACAAAGCGATACCAGAAGCTCCGATGCCACATCTCTCGCTTCGTAAAGATATAGCCCGCCAACGCACTGCACAGCACCATGATGATCGTGCCGATGACCGTGCGTGCCAGCGTCACGATCAATGCCTGACCGAGGTCGCCCAGCTGCAGAACCGCCAGATAGTTGCCGAAGTGGATTCCCTTGGGGATGAAGTCGATCTTACCGGACGAAACGAGGTTGTTGTCCGAGATCGTATTGATGAACAGGTAGTAGAACGGGAAGATACAGGCGAGGGTAAACACACCAAACACCGTATAGTTGATAATGCTGAAAATGATGTCGCCCGCCGAAAGCGTTTCATGATGCTTCGGGGGAACATATCCCTTTTGTTTGCTGATCGTCATGTTCTCTCCCCCTTTAAATGATACTCTCGCCGCGTGCCTTCTTGGAGATCTTGTTTGCTGCAAGCAGGAGCACGACGCTGACGACGGATTTCAGCATACCAATGGCTGTGGACAGCGGGATAAGTCCGCTTCCGATGCCTAGGTTGTAAACGTAAAGGTCAAGCACCTGAATGGACGCCTGATTTGCCGAGTTGGAAAAGACGAGGTACTGCTCCATGCCATTGTTCAGGATGTTCGCAACGCTCATCAGAAGCATGACGCAGTAGGTCGGCATCAGTTCCGGAATGGTGATATTCCACATGCGCGCGAAGCGACCTGCGCCGTCCACCTTGGCGGCTTCATAGAGTGACTGGTCGATGCCGGAAATGGATGCGATATAGACGATCGCACCCCAGCCAAGACCCTTCCACAAGCTCCATGCCAGCATTTGCAGCCAGACATGGGAATTGGAGGTCAGCAGATTCTTGCCCGTCTCCCAGACGCCGGTCTTGATCATCAGATTGCTGACAAAACCGTCCGTAGAGAAAATGGCTGTCGCAACGGCGAAGATCAGAACCCAGCTGATGAAGTTCGGGATGGTGGTGAAGGTCTGAACGAAGCGGCGGTACTTCTCATTTTTGATCTCGGCGAGGAACACTGCAAAGATCATGCTTGCCCAACTGGTTGCGATGCCCAGACCGCTGATGCCCAGCGTGTTTTTCATCACGCGGATAATATCGCTGCGGGTCGCGTCGTTCTTGACGAGGTAAGTGAACCATTTGAAGCCCACGAAGTTGCTCATGCTCAGCACATCGCCCGCCTTGTAATCGAAGAAGGCGTAACGCCAGCCATACAGCGGCAGATAGCCAAACAGAAACGCCAGCAGCAGGAACGGCAGGCACATGAGGAAAAGCTGATACTTGGGGGCAAGGTCACACTTTTCATCCTTTGCCGCCCGGCTGCTGGTCGCAAGCTGAACGATGGACAGTGCGGCGGTGATGCCGATGAGAACCGCCAGAACGGTGAAGCCCACCGGCATAAGCGGCTCAAGTTTGTCCGCTTTTTCCGCATTCACGAATGCGCTGTGGCAGGCGAAGATGCAGCCCAGACCTGCCGCAGACACCAGACTACCCGCCAGCGTGACGCCTGTGCCGATCCGCTTGAGCTTGTGGTTGCCCAGCGTTGCGCACATACCGCCTGCCTGTGCCAGAACACCAAGACCGCAGACCAGACTGCCCAGCTGCAACGCCGTCAGCGTGCTTTCTTCGATCCATCCCTTGCGGAATGCCTTTCCGAAGCCGTTGACGAGCTGGCTGTGGGAAACGCCCGCTGTAAACAGCGAGATATTGCGGTTGATCAGGTCGCTGATCCGTGCCGGATTCAGACCCGGCAGGAAGAGGAACAGAAACATGATGACCGCAACGATGCGCAAAATTTGATAAACCCTGGCGGATGCCTGACGTTCGACCAGAGCCGGCGTTCCGTTTTGGGAACCCGTTTTTGTTCGCATGAAAGAACCCTCCTTTTTGCTGTTTTTACCAGTATCGCACCACAATTGCGGCGCGGTTTTATTGGTTCTAGTATAACG
>CAVEGP010000142.1:0-3740 GCA_963615155.1 Bacteroides uniformis
TAATGAAAATAACTGAGATAATTCAAACGAAATGCGTTATACAAAATTGTTTAAGATTTTCTTTGCATGAGCGAATTGGAATAATGTGTAAATTCTGAAAAGTATTGGTGCAATGCGATATTTTCGAAGCTGAAAGGCTTCCTGATACTGCTTTGATACTATCGGACGATTTTTCATTAAGAGAGACATAAGAATGAGGCGGTTGCACTGGTTTTTATCCTTGTGGCAACAGCCTTTTTCTCTTTTCGGATAAACAAAAATAAAATGCTTGAAAATTGACGTGTCCAAGACAAAAAAATGTCCGTAACAAATTCTTAACAAAAAAATCCGGAAAAGGTCTTGATTTTTGCGTGGAAGATGAGTACAATACTCTTAGCACTCAAGAATAAGGAGTGCTAAACAATCTGGAGCGGTCAGACAGACCGCGCGGATGCTGAAAAAGTTTAAAATTTAATTTATTATAGGAGGGCAAGAACTATGAAGATCATTCCTCTTGCAGATCGCGTTGTTATCAAGACTGTCGAGGCTGAGGAGACCACCAAGAGCGGCATCATCCTGACCGGCAGCGCAAAAGAAAAGCCGCAGGTGGCTGAGGTCGTGGCTGTTGGTCCCGGCGGTGTCGTCGATGGCAAGGAAGTCAAGATGACGGTCAAAGTGGGCGACAAGGTGCTCACCAGCAAGTACTCCGGCACGGAAGTCAAGGTGGACGGCGAGGAGTGCACTATCGTCCGCCAGAGCGATATTCTGGCTGTTGTTGAGGACTGATTTCTGATCTTTTCTTTTCCAAAATTTAAGTATTAAAGGAGCGATTCTATTATGGCAAAACAGATCAAGCAGGGCGAAGAGGCTCGCAAGGCTCTCTGCGCCGGTATCGATACACTGGCAAACACCGTCAAGATCACCCTCGGACCGAAGGGTCGTAACGTCGTGCTGAGCAAGAAGTTCGGCGCACCCGTTATCACCAACGATGGTGTTACCATCGCAAAAGAGATCGAGCTGAAGGACGAGTTCGAGAACATGGGCGCACAGCTTGTTCGTGAGGTCGCAACCAAGACCAACGACGCGGCAGGCGACGGCACCACCACTGCTACCGTTCTGGCACAGGCAATGGTCAACGAGGGCATGAAGAATGTCACCGCAGGCGCAAATCCGATGGATATCCGCCGCGGCATGAGCAAGGCTGTCACCAAGGCAGTCGAGACCATCAAGGCACACAGCCAGAAGGTCAAGGACGCAAACGATATCGCTCGTGTCGGTACGATCTCCGCAGGCGACCCCGAGATCGGTCGTCTGATCGCTGAGGCAATGGAGAAGGTCACTTCCGACGGTGTTATTACCATCGAGGAGAACAAGACCACTGCCGAGACCTATAACGAGATCGTCGAAGGTATGCAGTTCGATCGTGGCTACCTGACCCCGTATATGGTCACGGATACCGAGAAGATGGAAGCTGTCCTCGACGACGCTGCCGTCCTGATCACCGACAAGAAGATCAGTGTCATTCAGGATCTGCTGCCTCTGCTGGAGCAGGTCGTCCAGAACGGCATGAAGCTGCTCATCATCGCTGAGGACATCGAGGGTGAGGCTCTGTCCACCCTGATCGTCAACCGTCTGCGTGGTACCTTCACCGTTGTCGCTGTCAAGGCACCTGGCTTCGGCGACCGCCGCAAGGAGATGCTGCAGGATATCGCTACCCTGACTGGCGGTACGCTCATCTCTTCCGACCTCGGCTATGAGCTGAAGGACGCAACCCTGCAGATGCTGGGTCACGCTCGTCAGGTCAAGGTCACCAAGGAGAACACCACCATTGTCGGTGGCTTCGGTGACAAGGACGCGATTTCTGCCCGCATTGCTCAGATCCGCAACCAGATCGAGGCGGCTACCAGCGATTTCGACCGTGAGAAGCTGCAGGAGCGTCTGGCAAAGCTGGCTGGCGGCGTTGCTGTCATCAAGGTCGGTGCCGCTACTGAAGTTGAGATGAAGGACAAGAAGCTCCGCATTGAGGACGCTCTGAACGCTACCAAGGCAGCGGTTCAGGAGGGCGTTGTTGCTGGTGGCGGCACTGCTCCCATCAACGCGATTCCGGCTGTCCGTGAGCTGTGCGATACGCTGGAAGGCGACGAGCGCACTGGTGCAAAGATCATCCTGAAGGCTCTGGAAGCTCCTCTGCGCCAGATCGCAAAGAATGCGGGTCTGGAAGGCAGCGTCATCATCGACAAGATCATCTCTGCCAACAAGCCGAACTACGGCTTCGACGCTCAGAATGAGGTCTTTGTGGACGATATGATCGCCGCCGGCATCGTTGACCCGACCAAGGTCACTCGCTCTGCTCTGGAGAACGCCGCATCCGTCGCTGAGATGGTGCTTACCACCGAGAGCCTGGTCGCTGACCTGCCCGAACCTCCCGCACCCGCTGCACCCGCAGGCGATATGGGCGGCATGGGTGGCATGTACTAAGCCGAAGCTGACCTCTCAAAATACTGTTGAGTACCTCAAAACTTTAAAAATAGCTTGATTTTTTGGAGCGCGCAAAAGCGGATCTACGCCAAACTTACGCCAGAAATCAAAGCGCATTATAGGGTAAAAAATCGGCACTCGCTGAAAAGCGGGTGTCGATTTTTGTGTCCTGCAAGAGAACAGCCGCACAGCGACTTGACCTTACGGTCGCGCTGTGCGGCTGTTTTTGCGTTTCCACAACAAATATTCTTCGTAGCTTTGATTACATCCCGCCGCAGAAAACCAACCAGATCTTCACGCCCAAGTGGGTGGTGAAGAAGATGGTGGATCTGCTGGAACAGGAGAATCCCGCTTGCTTCGATGATCCGGATAAGACTTTCCTTGACCCTTACATGAAGTTCGGCTTGTACATCACGGAAATCGTCAAGCGGCTGTACCGCAGCGAGAAAATGCGTCGGCTTTTTCCGGATGATAACACTCGGCTGGAGCATATTTTCGCGAAACAGGTGTATGGTCTTGCGCCGACCGAGATCATCTACCGCATCGACCTCTGCTATATTCTGGGCTTCGCAACAGATGGCGATCAGGAGCACCCCATTACAAAACATCATATCCGTCAGGTGGATACGTTGGAATTCGCCAAGGCGGGAACGATGGAAAAAGAGCGGGACAGGATTTTCAGAGATTGAAAAGCTGATTCAAAAAGTTTGAATTTCCACTTGCATTTTTGAAAAGTCGTGGTATAATAGATAGGCAATCGTTTCCAAGGCCGCTCGCGGGGGTAGCTGATATTGAAGGTTGTGATGGGCGCATACATTACAATATGGCCCCAATAAGTCAGAACCAGAATTGAGGTGAAAAGAATGAAACAGGGTATCCATCCGAACTACGTTGACTGCACCATCACTTGTGCATGCGGCAATGTCATCAAGACTCGTTCCACCAAGCCCGAGATCCACGTCGAAGTTTGCTCTAAGTGCCATCCCTTCTACACTGGTAAGCAGAAGCTGGTTGACACCGGCGGACGTGTTGAGCGCTTCAACAAGCGTTTCGGCCGTAAGTAATTACTGGTCTTATCTCAGCGTCGCTTCTCTTATGAGAAGCGACGCTTTTTTGTGCCAAACTTTTCGTAAAATTCTTAGTGATTGCTCGAATTGACTTACTTGAAAAAGAATCGTATACTTGAAAATGATAAAATGTGAACTTCCTGATATTTTAACTCTCGATGGTATCGTATTTTTGATCTGCTTATCCAGATTGATACGGTCTGTAACAACGATAAC
>CAVEGP010000143.1:0-3728 GCA_963615155.1 Bacteroides uniformis
CAAATAAAGAAGGAGTAAATAGAGGTATGTTATATTATATAAAAAAAGCATGGCTAGATAACTTGCTTACGGTACTTTGTCTTATTGCAGAAAACATTTGTAAGGTAGGAGTTAGTCTCACTTTGATGTGGTCGTTTCAACAAATTATTGAGCGTGACTTTTTACGCTTTATGATTATGTTATCGGGAATGATTTCTCTTTGGATTATTATCTTTCTTTTGCAATTTTTACAGGCAGTTTGTCAGAACCGTGCTATATATAAGATGAACAACCTGATACGAAAAGACATTGCTTTCAACATTTTACAAAAAAATCATCATGAATATCATGAACAACAAATTGGAAACTATTTGTCACAATTTACAAATGATATCAATGAAATTCGGCAGAGGGCATGGATACCGTTTTATGATTTGATTGGTAAAATTACACTGGTTGTCGTTAGTATGGCTGCACTAGCTAGTTTGCACTGGAAACTCCTAGCGGCTTGCCTTGCTACAGCTTTGCTTATGTTCGTGATTCCAAAGTTTTTTGATAAAAAATTGAAAATGGCATCATCTGCGTTTTCGCGGCGGCAGAGTGAGGCGTTGAGTACATTTAAGGATTTGCTGTCTGGCTATGACGTGCTTCGCTTTTTTGGGAGAGATGTACGATTTCAAGCTGGAATCTCTGATGCAAGTAAAGTCGCTGAAAAATCTTGCTATGAATTAAACGTGACACAATCAAAAATATTCAATGGCTTGGGTATTTTGAATATGTGTTTTCAGGGAGTTGTCATGGCACTAATGGGATGGCTCTCTATTGAAGGAGTTATCATTCAATCTGCTCTTCTGGGAGGAAATACGATTTGTGGCAATGTCTACAATGGATTGGAAGCTATTGTGGATTTGCAATTATCAATTGCGTCTAGCAAGCCATATTTTGACAAAATCACGGTTCATGCTGGTGAGTCGCTGCTAATGAATAATAGCCTGTCTGCCCTACAGAAGAGTATTACCTTGGAAGATATCTCTTTCTGGTACGACGAAAAGAAGCCTATCCTCGTTCACATGAACGCTCAGTTCAAAAAGGGGGGGAAATATGCTCTTATTGGACCTTCTGGCTGTGGAAAGAGTACACTATTAAAACTCCTGCTGGGCTGGCTGTCGGACTATACTGGACATATCTTCTTTGATGACACGGATATCCGCACGGTCGACCCAGAGGAACTTCAAAAGCAGATGAGCTATATTGAGCAGGATGTATTTCTCTTTAATACAAGTATCCGAGAGAATATCACGCTGGGTGAGGACTTCCCGGAAGAGCAGCTACAAAAGGCGATCCGGGACAGCGCGCTTGCCGGTGATCTGACGTCCATGCCGGACGGTCTGGATACTGTCGTTGGCGAGGAAGGCAATAACGTCTCTGGCGGTCAGAAGCAGCGCATTGCCATCGCCCGTGCGCTCATCCATGACCGCTCTATCCTGCTGGTGGACGAAGGTACCAGCGCACTGGACGCCAAAAACGCAGACCTTGTGGAAAAGAGCCTGCTGGAAAATCCGGAGCTGACCCTGATCCTCATCAGCCATCACTTGACTCCGGAACGGAAAAAGCAGTTTGATAAGGTCTATGAGTTGACGGCGGTCAATCAATAAAGGCAACAAAAGAAATGAATTGGACTCTTCGGATACCGAAAAAGCGGATGTCCGGAGAGTTTTATTTTGGGTAGAGATGAGGAAACATCATATCTATCTTGACAATTTTTCTGCTTGGATGTATCGTTACAATTACGGCGCAAATTTTGTGCGAAATGTCAAAAAATAGCTGCTGGGACGCAGCAGCGTGAGAGATGAACGAGAAAAGGAGAGAAACTATGGCGCAAACGGTATTGGAACCGGAACAAAAAAAGACCCGATTGATGACGGAGGGCAGTATCTGGAAAAACATCCTGCTCTTTTCGGTGCCGCTGATCTTGGGAAATCTGCTTCAGCAGCTTTACAACACCGCCGACTCCATCATTGTCGGCAATTTTCTGGGCAGCAATGCGCTGGCGGCAGTCGGCTCCAGCGGTTCGCCGATTTATCTGCTGATCGGCTTCAGTCAGGGCATTGCGGTCGGCGCGGGCGTGGTCGTTGCGCAATATCTGGGTGCGCAGGATCGGAAGGACACGCAGGTGGCAGTGCATACCTCGCTGGCGATCGCAGTGATCCTGGGCGTTCTGCTGATGCTCGGCGGCATTCTGTTCAGTAAGAACCTTCTGGTCTGGATGAACACCCCTGACGAGGTGCTGGGGGATGCGGTCTCTTATATCAGGATCTACTTCGGCGGAGTTCTGTTCAGCGTTGTGTATAATATGGCGGCGGGCATTCTGAATGCGGCGGGGAATTCCAAACGCTCGCTGCTCTATCTGGGCTTTGCGTCGGTGACGAATATCGTCCTTGACCTCGTCTTGATCGCAGGCTTCCGGATGGGCGTGGAGGGCGCAGCCATTGCGACCGATATCAGCCAGCTCGTATCCTGTGTTCTGTCGCTGGCGTTCCTGACCCGGGTGAAGGGGGATTATCAGGTGACGCTGCGGGAAATCAGGGTGCATCCGAAGATGGCTTCCCGCATCATCCGCATCGGTCTGCCGACCGGTATCCAGAACATGGTCATCTCCTTCTCGAATGTGCTGGTACAAGCCAGCGTCAATGGCTATGGCGCGTCGGCGATGGCAGGCTTTGCGGCTTACATGAAGATCGACGGCTTCAACATCCTGCCGGTGACGAGCTTCAGCATGGCGGCAACGACCTTTGTCGGGCAGAACTACGGCGCGGGCAAGCTTGAGCGTGTGAAAAAAAGCGTGTGGGTCACGCTGGCAATGGGAATCCTTTATACCTTGATCGCAGGCGGACTGCTCCTGCTGTTCCAGAGACCCATCATGCGGCTGTTCACGAATGAGGAAAGCGTAGTGGAATTTGGCGTGACGGCGATGCACTATTTCTGCCCCTTCTACTTCCTGCTGGCGATCCTGCATGGTCTGGCGGGCGCAGTGCGTGGCACGGGAAAGAGCGTCCCGCCGATGGTCGTCCTGCTGGTGTCGCTCTGCCTCTTCCGTGTGGTCTGGATCCAGTGGATCCTGCCGCTCTTCCATACCATTGACGGAATCTTCGTCCTTTATCCGGTCTCGTGGGCGTTTGGCGCTGTCCTGATGGTACTGTATGCGTGGAAAGCAAACTGGATGGAATCGGAAGGGTAATAAAAAAGCAAAAACATCGAGAATTTTTTGGAATTTGTCAAATGCGTGCGGCTATGATATCCTTGTTTCAGAATTTTTTCAAGGAGAAACGGAGAACATGGAAGAAAAAACAAATCAGACCGAGCGGAAGCTCAGCCGTCCGGAGGGATTCCGGCTGGTGCTGTTTCTGTTTTTACACTTTATTAAAATCGGCGCGTTCACCTTTGGCAGCGGGTGGAGCATCCTCGCCCAGATGGAGCAGGACTTTGTGGACAAGCGGCAGTGGATGAGCAAAAATGACCTTGTGGAGCTGATCGCGGTCGGCAAATCCCTGCCCGGCATCATGGTGGTGAATATCACCCTGCTGTTCGGCTATCAGCTTGCGGGAGCATGGGGCGGCGTTGCCTGCGCGATCGGTCTGTGTCTTCCGGCGGTCATCGTGCTGACCATCGTGACCGCCATCTATGATCTCATCAAATCGAACTACTGGGTCTTTGCGGCGTTGCGGGGCGTCCAGTGCGCGGTCGTGCCC
>CAVEGP010000144.1:0-3705 GCA_963615155.1 Bacteroides uniformis
ATCCTTGTGATGCCGTTCAGTATGCTGTGGTCTGCTTTGATGGGGTGAGGTAAAATCACAAAAAATAAACAGGCTGTGCGCCGTATCAGATGGTACGATGCACAGCCTGTGTTTTATTTGCGGTTCGTCGATTCCCGCTCGACAAGGGTGTAGCCGAGCTTTACCTCTCGGGCGACAAGGGAAGGGGAGTCGAGCTTTTCCAGCAGCATTTCGGCAGCGAGCTTTCCACTTTCCTCGTAGGAATAACGAACGCTGGTGATGGAGGGGGTGCAGATCCGGCAGAGGGTACTGTCGCCCTGTCCGGTCAGCATAACGTCCTCCGGAACACGCTTGTTGATGCTTCGGAAATATTGCAGTGCGCCGACAGCCATCCGACTTGTGGCACAGACGACGGCATTCAGCGGACCGTAAGTTTCCCAAAGCTGACGTGCCTGCTCCTCTCCGGATTCAATGGAAAAGTCGGCGGTACAGACATGCTCAGCCTGTGCTTCCAGACCGGCGGCACGTACAGCATCACAGTAGGCCCGATGCCGCTCCTGTCCGACGGCACGGTCATCCATCCGTGCGCTGAGATAGCCCAAGCGATGACAGCCCTTCCGGATGACGAGCTGGGTCAGTTCGTAAATGGCATTGTAGTCGTCATGGTAGACACAGGAGAATCCGTTCAACTGCTGACCGACGATGACGATCGGGACTTTACAGCTCTGCAATGCGGCATGGTGACGAGGGGTGAAAACCGTGGCGATCAGGATCACGCCGTCCACCCGCTGCTCACTGAACAGGTTCAGATATTCCAACTCTTTCTGCGGGTCGTTGAAGGTGTCGGCAAGAAGCGTTTCGTAGCCTTTTTTCTCGAGGACGCCGATGATGCCTGCCACCACATTGCTGATGGAATAGGAATCGATCTTCGGGAGGATGATGCCGATGGTCTTGGTTTTTCCGGTACGGAGCACCTGCGCCTGCACCGACGGTCGGTATCCCGTTTCGGCAATGACCCGAGCAATGGCCTCCCGCTTTTCGGCGGAAAGATAACCGTGGTTGAGATAGCGGGAAACAGCGGTGTTTGACACGCCTGCAAGCTTTGCGATTTCTGAAATGGTCATGTTCTTCTCCTGCGTAAATGACATCAAAACTTCATTTACTATAACATAATCCACCGCAATTTACCAGTGCGGGAATCACAAAAGAAATCATTTCAGCAAAGCTTCGATCTCGCCGCACTCCGGCATGACCCGAAGCGCACCCTTCCGTGTGGTGATCAGAGCCGCACCTGCGTTGGCAAAGACCAGCATTTCGTGCAGCTCATCCTTGGTGTATGGATGCCATCCGTGGTCAAGAATGTAGTGGAGCACACCGCCGAAGAAGGTGTCGCCGGCACCCGTTGTCTCAATGGTGTTGGGCATCAAGCGGGCGGGAACTTCCACCCGAATGCCGCCGCAGTAGGCACGGCTTCCGTCTTTCCCCAGAGACAGCAGGATGAGCGGGATGTTAAACTGGCGGCGAAGCCATGCAATGCCTTCGTCGTAGTCCTCACAGCCGGACAGCCACTGGATTTCGTTGTCGGAGATTTTTAAGATCTGGCAGTGCGCCATGCCATAGAGGATCTGCTTCCGTGCGTCCTCCATGCTGTGCCAGAGCGGTTCACGCAGGTTGGGGTCAAAGCTGAGCAGTGCGCCTGAAGCCTCAGCCAATGCAATTGCTTCCCGACTGGCGGAACGGCACGGCTCATCGGTCATGGAAAGCGAGCCAAAATGGAAGATGGTCGTGTCCGCCAGAAGCTCTCGGTCAAGATCTTCGGCACGGAGATTCATGTCTGCGCCGGGGTTGCGGTAGAAGCTGAATTCCCGATCGCCGTCCGGATGGGTGTGGACAACGGCAAGGGTGGTGTGTACCATCGGGTCCCGCCGCAGACCTTGGGTGTCGATGCCGACCTCGGTCAGTGCATCTGCTAACTGATCGCCAAAGCCGTCCTGCCCGACCTTGCCGAGAAAAGCAGTTTTGTGACCGAGTTTGGACAACAGAGCCAGCACGTTGCAGGGAGCACCACCGGGATTCGCCTCCAGCAGGGGATTGCCCTGCGCACTCAGACCGTTCTGGGTGAAGTCGATGAGCAGTTCGCCCAGAGCAACGACATCATATTGTTTCTTCATTTACCTTTTTCCTCCTGCTCAGAACCGCTGCTGCATATAGAACGAACCGTAAGCCGGAACGGTAAGCTGGGTCAGGGTGTGGCGGCTTCCGGTCAGCAGATCGGTGAAATCGCCCTTATCATACGGCAGGGTGATGGTTTTGTCAACCTCGCTGAAATTGAAGATGCCGATGACCTTTTCATCGTTGGCATAGCGTCCGATGGCAAGCACAGCGTTGTCGCCGGTGTCCAGCGTCCAGACATCAGCATCCAGACCAAAAGCCGGATGGGTGCGGCGGAGCGTTTCGAGCTTGTGGATGCTCATAAAGACCTGCCCTTCGGGGGTTGCGGTGTCCTCGCAGTGGGCAGCCAGATCCCAGTTCAGCTTGCCGCGGTGGATGTAACGGCTGTCCTGCGCCTTATTGGGGTCGTTCTTGTAGCTGTAATCATTGACCTGCGCAATTTCGTCACCGCTGTAGAGCATCGGAATGCCGCTTTGCATCAGCATCATGGCATGAAGTGTCAGATCGAACCGGACAGCGCACTCCATGGCGGCGGCGTTCTGCTCAAAGCCTGCTTTCTCGATGCCACACAGACTTGCGGTCGTGGCACAGAATCGTGCATCGCCCGTTACGGGATCGTCATTGTACAGCTCGCCGCGGCTGTTACTTCCACCCTCCAAGCCTTGGAAATAACGGTTGAGATACTTTTTGTGCGCAACCTCCTCGAAGCCCCACTGTCTCAGAGTGTCAAAGTCCAGACCCCAGCCGATATCGTCGTGGCAGCGCAGATAGTTCAAGAACACATAATCCTTCGGCAGACTATTGACCGAATCGAGCTGCTTGCGAAGCAGACGTGTGTCGCGGGTGGCAACCGTGTGCCATGTAGTGCACATGGTCGTCACATTGTACAGCAAATGGCACTCGGGCTTATCCACTGTGCCGAAATAAGGGACGACCTTGGCAGGCTCCATAACGACCTCGCCCAGAAGGATGACACTGGGGCAGACGATCTCGCCGATCATCCGCATCATCCGGACGATGGTGTGTACCTTGGGCAGATTGCGGCAGCTCGTGCCCAGCTCTTTCCAGATGTAGGGCACAGCGTCGATGCGGATGATATCCATGCCCTTGTTGGCAAGGAAGAGATAATTGTACATCATCTCGTTGAAAACACGGGGGTTGCGATAGTTCAGATCCCACTGGTAAGGATAGAAAGTCGTCATGACGTAGTGACCACACTCGGGCAGCCATGTGAAATTTCCGGGAGCGGTGGTCGGAAATACCTGTGGGACGGTCTTTTCGTATTCCTGCGGGATAGACGGATCGGCGTAGAAGAAATAGCGGCTCATATACTCGCTGTCTCCGGCACGGGCATGCTTGGCCCATTCGTGATCCTCGCTGGTGTGGTTCATCACAAAGTCCATGCAGACGCTGATGCCCTTGCTGTGGCAGGCTTCGGTCAACTGCTCAAGGTCATCCATCGTACCGAGGTCGGGTCGCACGGTGCGGAAATCGGCCACCGCATAGCCGCCGTCGCTCCGCTCCGGAATGGTGTTCAGGAAGGGCATCAGGTGC
>CAVEGP010000145.1:0-3626 GCA_963615155.1 Bacteroides uniformis
ATATGCGGCCGTAGCTCATCTGGTAGAGCGCCACCTTGCCAAGGTGGAGGTAGCGAGTTCGAGCCTCGTCGGCCGCTCCAACACGAAGCCGTCGTAATTGCGTATTGTGTGCAATTGCGACGGCTTCTTTTTTGTGAACAAATGTTGACAGGGTTTACGGGAACTCGTATACTAGAATCCTGTGAATTGTTTTTTGTCGAACCGGCGGCACAACCGGAAGGGAAAAGGAGGGAAAACCTACTGTGATATTCGGCAAGTATATCAACCGCTATTATCTCAAGAATGCTCCGGCATTGCTGCTGGGGCTGTGCGCGCTTCTGGCGGTCGATTTTATTCAGCTCAAGATCCCGCATCTATACCGCCTGATCGTCAACGGCATCAACTTGGGCGAGGTGGTCGTGGACGGAGAGACCGTGCTGTTTACAAAAGAGATCCTGTTCCAACAGATCTGTCTGCCGATGATCGGCATCGTGATCATCATGGTCATCGGGCGTTTTTTGTGGCGCATCTGCTTCTTCGGCTCAGCCATTCGGGTCGAGGCAGATTTGCGGGAAAAGATGTTCGACCACAGCCGCAAGCTCTCGCAGCAATACTATCAGGTGAACAAGGTCGGCAATCTGATGAGCTTGTACACCAATGACCTCGATACCATTCAGGAATGCTTTGGTGACGGCGTGCTGATGTTTTTCGATGCCCTGACACTGGGTCTGCTCGCCCTTTATAATATGTGGCGGATGGATCATATCCTGACATTACTTGCATTGATCCCGGCGGCGATCATGTTCACCATCGGCACGGTGATGGGAAAGGTCATGACGAAGCGGTGGGAGGAGCGTCAGCAGGCGTTTTCCGACCTGTCGGATTTTGCGCAGGAGAACTTTTCCGGCATTGCAGTCATCAAGGCGTTCGTCAAAGAGCTGAAGGAGCTGATGGCGTTCCGGAAGCTGAACCAACAGAATGAGGAGATCAACGTCGTCTATACCAAAATTGCGACCCTGCTGGAGATTCTCGTCACATTGTTCGTCGAGTCGGTTATCTGCGTCATTCTGGGTTACGGTGGCTATCTGGTCTATCGGGATCGCTTCAATGCAGGTGAGCTGGTGGAGTATATTGGCTATTTTGAGGCGATCGTCTGGCCCATCATGGCGGTATCGATGCTGATCGAAAAAACCTCCCGAGGAAAAGCATCCTTGAACCGGATCAGTGAGCTGCTGGATGCTTCCATTGATGTGGCAGACCGTCCAGGCGTGCCCGACCTTGAGGAAGTCAAGGGAGGGATCGAGTTCCGTGACCTGACCTTCCGTTATCCGGATGGTGAGTATGATGTTCTGAAAAACATCTCGTTCACGATCCAGCCCGGTGAAAGTGTTGGAATTGTCGGCAAGACGGGCGCGGGCAAGACAGCATTGGTTGACCTGCTGCTGCGAACTTATAATGTTCCGGATGGGACGCTTTTTGTGGACGGCAAGGATGTCAACACCGTTTCCATCCGCTCGGTGCGCAATGCCTGCGCCTATGTCCCACAGGACAACTTCCTTTTCTCGGACACCATCGCCCATAACATCAGCTTTGGTGTGGACGACGCGACTCAGGAGGAGATCGACCGTGCCGCCAGTCTGGCAGATGTCCGTGACAACATCGTGGACTTCAAGGATGGGTATGAAACCGTTCTGGGCGAGCGCGGCGTGACCGTTTCGGGCGGTCAGAAGCAGCGCATCTCGATTGCGCGCGCGTTGCTCAAAAATGCGCCTATCCTGATTCTGGATGACTCGGTGTCGGCGGTCGATACCCGCACTGAAAAGGTCATCCTCGAGAATCTGCGCACCAGCAGGGAAGGAAAGACTACTTTGCTCATCGCCCATCGCATTTCGACGGTGGAGGGGCTGGACAAGGTGATCTTCCTCGACGAGGGCGAGGTGCGGGCAGCCGGTCCGCACGACCAACTCTATGCGTCCTGTGAGGAATACTGGAAGATGGTCGATTTGCAGCGTTTGGAAGACGAAGCAGGGGGGGACAACGTATGATGGATCTGAATCCGCTTCTTCTGGTCGGTGCAGTTATCGGTGTTGTGACCGCACTTCTGATTTTCGCCTACGCTATGGTGAAGGACAAAAAGACCGCCATGGGCTTTGAGCGGAACATGGACGACAGCGAGATCGTCCGCCGCCTGATGAAATACGCAAAGCCTTACACGGGAAAATTTGTTCTGGTCGGTTTCCTGATGCTCTTCTCCATTGCTTATGATATTGCGTCCCCGCTCATCGTTGGCTGGATCGAAGAGATGGTGACAGGCGATTTCGAGCTGGAGCATCTGTTCGCGTTGGTAGCGGTGTATGGCGGCGTGCTTGTCTTTTCGATGGCAAGCACTTATTTTCAGGCGGTCATTCTTCAGAGAGTCGGTCAGCGTATCATCTCTGACCTGCGGGAGGATCTGTTTACCCACATTGAATCCCTCTCTCACGAACAGCTCAACGAAATTCCGGTCGGCAAGCTTGTTACCCGTGTGACGAACGATACCAATGCGATTTCGATGATGTTTACCAACCTTCTGGTTCAGCTTACAAAGAACTGCTTCGTGATCATCGGAATTCTGGCGGCAATGGTTTTTCTGAATTATGAGCTGACCTTGATGGTGCTCTACTTTGTCCCGTTTATCGTGATCTTTACGGTCATCTTCCGTAAGTTTTCCCGACGGGCGTATCGCAAGGTCAAGGATGCCACCACGGATATCAATACGTATCTGTCCGAGAATCTCTCGGGCATCAAGGTGACGCAGATCTTTGGCCGTGAAGACGCCAAAATGGAGGATTTCCGCCAGAAGAGTCAGAAGCTTGCCCACGCAAAGCAGGAGCAGATCTTCGTCTTTGGCGTGTTCCGCCCGTTGGTCTACATGCTTTACATCAACTCGATCCTGTGCCTGTTCTATTTGGGCGGCATGGGTTATCTGAACGATACCAGCTTTATGGGGCAGACCATTTCCAGCGGTACGATCGTCACCTTCTATATGTATATCTCCAAGTTTTTTACCCCCATCCAGAATCTTGCCGAGCAGTTCAACTGGCTGCAATCGGCGTTTGCGTCTTCGGAAAAGGTGTTCTCCATCATGGATATCCAGCCCAAGCTGGTGGATGCGCTGGACGCCGTCGAGCTGGACGAGGTGAAGGGCGAGATCGAGTTCAGGGATGTCTGGTTCAGCTATCTTCCGGGCGAGTGGGTCTTGCAGGGAGTGTCGTTCCATGTTGATCCGCATGAGACGGTGGCGTTTGTCGGCTCAACGGGTTCAGGCAAAAGCACCATCCTTTCGCTCATCTGCCGGAACTACGAATTCCAGAAGGGTGAGATCCTGATCGACGGGATCGACATCCGGAAGATCAAGATTTCCTCTCTGCGCCGCCATTTCGGACAAATGCTGCAGGATGTGTTCCTCTTCTCGGGCACGATCCGAAGCAACATCGTCCTGCGGGAAGAGGGCATCTCGGATGAAGAGATCATGCAGGTCTGCCGTTATGTCAATGCGGATCACTTCATCAATAAGCTCGATCATGGCTTGGATGAAGAAGTCCGTGAGCGCGGTAACAATTTCTCGGCAGGACAGCGTCAGCTCCTCAGCTTTGCCCGCACCATCC
>CAVEGP010000146.1:0-3612 GCA_963615155.1 Bacteroides uniformis
GGCTATGAGTGGAAGTTCCCCTATCAGGACTCTGAGCTTCGCACCTGCCCGTCCTGCGGCGAACGCACCCTGCGTTCGGAGGAGAATTGCCGCTGCTGCGGAGAGAAGCTCCCGCCCGAAGGCTCGACCCCCGAACCCGTTGAACGCACCGAGCAGGAAGGCTCGTTCGATTATTCCAGCATGTATCGTCAGTATCAGGCTTCCAGTCCGGAGGCTGACGCTATGAAGCAGGCATATCAAACCGCCTTTGGCAAGGAAGAGATGCTGGACGGCATTTCCTGCAAGGACTGGTCGGCATACATCGGTCCAGCCGCTCCCTCCTATCTCGCCGCTTACGGTCAGATGCAGCTACGCCACAACAAAATTTCCATGAGCTTCTCTGCTCTGCTGTTCGGTCCGTTCTATTTCTTCTACCGCAAGGCATGGAAACCCGCCTTTGCCTTTCTCGCCGCAGAGCTTCTGTTGGCTGCGCCGACCTTCATTGACATGCTGATCATCAGCGGAAGCTCCTTCGCTCCGGCCTGGAGCGATTCTTCCCTGCTCATCCTTGCCCGGGTCTGCTCCATCCTCAGTTTTCTGGTGATGGTTCTGCGCGGAATGTACGGTAAGTGGTTCTATCGCAAGAGTGCCGCCGAACGCATCCGCCGCATCCAGACAGAGTTTCCCGATCCCGAGCAGCGGCGTGCCGTCCTCAGTGCGCAGGGCGGTGTCAGCTTTGCGGCTGTCATCGGTGCGCTCGCCCTGCTTCTGGTGGTCGGCAGTGCATTCACCACTCTGCTCGGTCCGAATCTGGAAGCCCTTATCAATGCTTTATACGGCTGATGCTTGCACGCAAAGGCTGTGTAAATAAAAGTATTGTGAAAATGTTTGAAGGAGAATCACTATGAAAAAAGTCACAAAAGCTGTCATCCCTGCGGCAGGGCTTGGCACTCGCGTTCTGCCTGCGACCAAAGCGATGCCCAAGGGTATGCTGCCCATCGTTGATAAACCGGCGATCCAGTACCTCGTCGAAGAGGCGGTTCGCTCCGGCATCACCGATATCCTTATCATCCTTGGTCGCAATCAGAGCATTATCGAGGATCATTTTGACCGTAGCCCTGAGCTGGAAGAGAAGCTTTCCGCACCCGGCAAAGCCAAGATGCTGGAAGAATGTCTCGGCATCTCCAACATGGCAAACATCTACTTTGTCCGTCAGAAGCAGACCCTTGGTCTCGGTCACGCTGTCAGTGTCGCAAAAGCCTTCACCGGAGACGATCCTTTTGTCGTGATCTACGGCGATGACGTTATCTGGGGTGAAGATCCCGTCTGCGCTCAGCTCATCCGCGCCTATGAAGAGTTTGGGCGTCCGGCTGCCGGCGTCAGCGCAGTGCTCTGGGAGGATGTCAGCCGCTATTGCAGCCTGAAGACCACCCCCATCCATGACAATTACTTCTTTGTCGATGATATGATCGAGAAGCCCAAGAAGGGACAGGAATTCAGCAACTACTCCATTCTTGGTCGTGTCCTGCTGACTCCGGAGATCTATGACATTCTTGCCACCACCAAGCCCGGCGCAGGCGGCGAGATCCAACTGACCGACGCAATGGCAGAGTATGCCCGCAACCACGGTGGTATGACTGCGGTCGAGTTCACCGGCAAACACTACGATATGGGCAACAAGCTCTGTGTCGTGGAGGCTCAGGTCGAGCTGGCACTCCAGCATCCGGAGATCGGCGAAGCATTCCGTGCCTATCTGAAGGAATTCTGCAAGACGCTCTGATCTCTCAGCGTTTCATCCAATAAACGTAATCTCCCGACCATTTCAACCGAAGTGGTCGGGAGATTTTTAATATTCGATCCCTTTCCGAGCCTTGATCCCTTTTTGATAGGGATGACGGTGGCACTTCATTTCGGTGGAATAATCTGCGGCTTCGCTCATCCATTCGGGAGGCTGATGTGCCGTCAGCACGCACTCCTGTTCGGTGGGACGCCCGAGCACCGCACGGCGGAGAAGGTCTTTATCCACCATATCCAACTCCCATGCCGAGCCTGCCTCATCCAGAACCAGAACATCCGCCGGATCGGACAACGCCTGCTTCAGGTTCTCGTTCTGCAGATCACGGGTCGCAGCCCTTTCCTCGGCATTCATCTGAAACACGAACTTCTGACCCACCTTTCCTCGGTAGACCCTTGCGCCCAGTTGCTCCAGAAGTGGGATCTCGCCGCTCATGCTGCCCTTCAGAAATTGCACGATGGTGACCCTCTTTCCATTGCCAAGTGCTCGCAATGCCAATCCCATCGCCGCTGTCGTCTTCCCTTTTCCATCGCCCCAGTACAAGTGAAGCAATCCGTTCATCCTTCTGCCCCCTTTTTCTCCATTATAAGACAGATCAGAAGATTTTTCCAGACCAAGTTACTCTTCCAAAGCCTCGGCCATCGCCGCGTCAGCCTCTTCCTGTGAAATGGTCTTGACGATGAAACCGAAATAGATGATGTGTCCGACCCAAACCACCGCCATGATCGCACGACCGACCGGAACACGTCCCATCATCAGAAAGCCGGGAAGCATGATGGAGGTCACTGTTCCGATGAGCATCCGCTTTGCCTTTCGAGTCATGCCCTTTCGCTTCATATAACTGCCGATGTACTTTTTGTACATGGTTGTTCCCAGAAACCATTTGTGCAGACGCTCGGAGCTTTTGGCAAAGCAGAACGCTGTCAATAGAAAGAACGGCACAGTCGGCAGGATGGGCAACACGATCCCGACCACACCCAACGCAAGGCTGATGCAGCCAATGGTGACGAAAAACAGCTTTTTCATGGAGGTTCCTTTCTGTTCAGGCGACTTCTGCCGTTCAAATTGTTAGCTTTGTCTAACTTTCATTTCAGTAAAAAGACCGCATCCATACGGTCTTTTTGTTTGTTCTCACAAACCATTGAGAATTCAGTGTATCATCTCAGAGCAACATTGTCAAGGGGCAGGCAAAAATCATCATAGTTTGATATCATCGCTTCAAACAACGTCTCTTGAACAAGCTGTGCGCATTCGTCAACATTTTTCTTTATATCGCTCTCCCATATTCTTATTACCCACCATCCCATATCTCTCAATTTTTCATCGTCTTCTTTATCTCTTTCGATATTTCTTAATATCTTTTCTTTCCAATATTGTGAATATCCCGACAATTCTTCCTCAAGCGAGTTTTTCCCTCGAAGTGCCCAATTATGTCCATGCCAAAAATCACCATCGCAAAAAACAGCAACTTTATATTTTGTGAATACAATATCCGGCCTTCCGGGCAATTTTTTATAATTCACACGATATCTTAAGTTTTTGTGCCATAATGCTTTTCTGAGCATCCGTTCTGGTTTCGTTCCCTTTGATGGAATCGCCGACATGATTTTATGCGTAACTGCTGGATTCCTCATTTTCTTTACCAATCAAAATTACCGACATTCACCTCTCCAAAATATGCTCTGAGCGCATCCATCGAGAGATCATACCCAACCGTTGACCGCTTTGATACTTCATTCGCCCATTTCATCAGCCGTTTATTCAGTTCCATTCTGTCTACTGACGCTTCCTCAATGAGTACTGTCGGATTTTTCTGTGCCATCCGTTTTGTAAACAGC
>CAVEGP010000147.1:0-3567 GCA_963615155.1 Bacteroides uniformis
GTTCTCAAGGAAATCGGAACGCTGGCAGGCGCAGGCGGGATCCTGCTTTATCTGGATGAGATCCAATATCTGAACAAAAAACAGCAGCAAAGTCTGCTCGAGTGCATCGAGGACGGCAGTGTGACCCTGATCGCGTCCACGACCGAAAATCCCTATTTCTACATCTATAATGCGCTCCTGTCCCGCTGTACCGTGTTTGAGTTCAAGTCTCTCAATGCTGCCGATGTCAAGCGTGGTCTGCAAAACGCGCTCGGAAAGCTTACGGAATCCGAAGGGCATCCGGTCGTGATGGACGAGGATGCCTGCGATTATCTCGCTGAAAGCGCAGGTGGAGACCTGCGCAAGGCGTTGGGCTGTCTTGATTTTGCGGTGACAGCCGCACCTGTTGATCCGGCGGGAAAGCACATTGACCTTGAGATGATCCGGCAGGTCACTCGTCGGACGGCGATGCGGTATGACCGAGACGGAGACGACCATTATGACATTGTGTCGGCATACCAGAAGTCGATGCGAGGCTCCGATCCGGATGCCGCCCTGCATTATCTGGCACGTCTTCTGGAAGCAGGCGATCTGCCCTCTGCCTGCCGCCGGCTGATGGTCTGCGCCTGTGAGGATGTCGGTTTAGCCTATCCGCAGATCATCCCCATCGTGAAAGCGGCTGTGGATGCCGCAAATATGGTGGGTCTGCCCGAAGCCAGACTGCCGCTGGCGGACGCCGTGATCCTGGTCGCGACCAGCCCGAAATCCAACAGCGCGCATGATGCCATCAACGCAGCGATCGCGGATGTACAGGCAGGAAAGACCGGACCGATCCCACGTCAACTCCAGAACAAACACTATGACGGTGAAGATGCTCTTGTAAAAGGGCAGAACTACAAATATGCGCACGACTACCCGAATCACTGGGTCGATCAGCAATATCTGCCTGATGTCCTCAAGGACACGAAATATTATCATTTCGGGGAGAACCGCACCGAGCAGGCAGCCCGTGCATATTGGGCAAAGATCAAAGGTGAAGATAAGCTTTCGGGATAGAAAGACAGAGGATAAAAGGAGAAAAAATTATGCGTTATTCCAGGCAGCGAGAGATCGTTCTTCAAAAGGTGGAACAGCTCTGCGATCACCCTACCGCCGAGGAAATTTACGATGAGGCCGTCAAGGACTGCCCCAACCTGAGCCTTGGCACCGTTTACCGCAACCTGAACAGTCTCGTTGACGCTGGTCGTGTCCGTCGGGTGTCCATCCCGGGAAAGGCGGATCGGTTCGACCATACCCTGTGCTGGCACAGCCACATGTACTGTACCATCTGCGGCGGCGTTGTGGATGCCGATGTGGATGAAAAGCAGGTGATGAAGCTCGTCAAAAACCAGAAGGGCAAGGTCGAAGACTGCGCCGTTGTCTTGTTTGGCGTCTGCGAACACTGTCTTGCGAAGGAATCTGCCGACCGATGAGCCGCTTTTCTGCGAAAAATGCGTTTGCCCCCTTGCCCTCTGACACAAAACGGGGTATACTGAAACGAGCACTTTAAATTTGAAGGATGGTTTCATTGGAATATATTACATTTAAACACAACAG
The DNA here is from genome assembly GCA_963615155.1 of Bacteroides uniformis. Lineage (GTDB taxonomy): Bacteria > Bacillota > Clostridia > Oscillospirales > Ruminococcaceae > Faecalibacterium. The sequence goes on from CAVEGP010000147.1 coordinate 1,576, forward strand.
CACCGCCGCCGAATTGGTGCGTCAGGCATACGATACGCCCCCGCTGGCGTTCGTCCACAGCTATGGCTGCCAGCAGAATGTCAATGACGGCGAGCGCATCAAGGGCGTCCTGGTCGATATCGGCTACGGTCTCTGCGATAAACCCGAGGACGCTGACCTGATCCTCTTCAATACCTGCGCCGTGCGTGAGCACGCCGAGCAGCGCGTCTTCGGCAATGTCGGCGCACTCAAGGGTCTGAAAGAGAAAAAGCCCGGGTTGATGATCGGGCTGTGCGGTTGCATGGCGAATCAGAAGCATGTCGTCGAGAAGCTCCGCCAGAGCTACCCCTATGTTGACCTTGTGTTCGGCGTAGACGGCATCGACACCCTGCCGCAGCTCATCATACAGAAGCTCCAGAAGCACAAGCGTGTTCTGATGGAGCCGGCACAGCGTCCGGTCATCGTCGAGAACATTCCCATTCGCCGGGAGAGTGAGTTCCGGGCATGGCTGCCCATTATGTATGGCTGTGATAACTTCTGCACCTACTGCATCGTGCCCTATGTCCGTGGTCGGGAAAAGAGCCGCAAGCCCTGTGATATCCTTGCCGAGTTCAAGGGTCTGGTCGAAGCCGGTTACAAGGAGATCACGCTGCTGGGTCAGAATGTCAACAGCTACGGCAAGGGCTTGGAGGAACAGGTGGACTTCTCCGACCTGCTCAACCTGCTCTGCACCGTGCCGGGCGATTATCATATCCGATTTATGACAAGCCACCCGAAGGATGCCAGCTTCAAGCTGATCGACACCATTGCGGCGCAGCCGAAGATCTGCAAGCATCTGCATCTTCCGGTGCAGTGCGGTTCGGATCGTCTGCTCAAACTGATGAACCGCCATTATACGATCGAGCACTACATGGAGCTGATCGAGTACGCCCGCAAGACCGTGCCGGGCATCACCTTCTCGAGTGATATCATCATTGGCTTCCCGGGCGAGACGGAGGAGGACTTTCAGCAGACGCTCGACCTGATCCAGAAGGTCGGTTACATGCAGCTTTTCACCTTTATCTATTCCAAACGGACAGGAACAAAGGCGGCTGACATGCCCGACCCGACCCCCCGCAAGGAGAAGACCGACCGGATGAGCCGCCTGCTCAAGATTCAGGACGAGATTGCCATGGACCTTGTCAAGGCGCAGGTCGGTCAGACAGTGAAGGTTCTTGCTGAGGGCTATGGTCGTACAGATGGGACGTTGTCGGGTCGTCTCGACAACAATCTGACCGTCGAATTCAAAGCCGATGACTCTTTCATGGGGCAGTACATCATGGTGCGCCTGACCGGTGCTCGCGCGACTGTCCTGCTGGGTGAGATGGCTGAGTGAACTACACGAAAAAACGTGCTATCATTGATTTAAAAATAAAGGAGACTTCCACTATGGATTGTATCGATCTTTTCAAGCGTGCCGCTATGGCACTTCAGACTGACCCCCGTTACCTCGTCCTCGATCAGGCTCGCAAGGCGAACGACAATGACGAGGAGCTGCAGAACATGATCGGCGAGTTCAACCTCGCCCGTATGGATCTTAACAATGAGATCGGCAAGTCTGAGCGCAACGATCAGCGCATCACCGAACTGAACGAGAAGGTGAACACCCTCTACGCACAGATCATGGCAGACGAAGGTATGGTCGCTTACAATGAAGCAAAGCGTGACTGTGAAAATCTCGTTAACTATATCGACGCAATCATCAACACAGCGATGAACGGCGGAGATCCGATGACTGTTCAGGAGCCGTCCGCATCCTGCACCGGAAGCTGCTCCACCTGCGGCGGCTGTCACTGAGCCTGACGGAAAGAAAAGAATGATAAGGGGAGCTGTTGCAAAACCTCTCCGTCATTGCTGCGCAATGCCACCTCTCCTTGTAATGTGAATCAAGGGTAGAAGGGAGACAAAACAAAAGTTTAGAAAAAAAGAAAGACAAACAGCTTCAAAAAGCGGAAAATGAAGTTGATGAAAGAA
>CAVEGP010000148.1:0-3460 GCA_963615155.1 Bacteroides uniformis
GAAAGGACGATGACTGTCATGAAACATAATGCAATTCATGATATGATCAATTGGAAACCTACTTGAAGAGAAAGCGTCCCGAATCCTGTACAGGATTCGGGACATTTTCGGATATGCCAGCCCTTTCATAGAGTGTCCGTTCCGGGCACTCTAAATTTTTGTCAGGATGTAAGATCAATATGCCGAGTAAATTGCAGATGTGCAATTGTTTCTGGATAGCTTTATGCAAGTGTTATGGAAAAGCTGCGATTACATCCGCTTCAAAAATTCTTTAATTTTTGTCACACCAGCATAGACGACAGGCGAATCACTCTGTACGACGAGGGAGGGGGCCTGCGTCAGACCGAGTGCAGTCGCCTCCTGGATATGCTGCTCCACATCCCGTTCTTCAAAGGGAACACCCGCCTTTTTTAGGATCGGCTTGATGATGCGGCAGTTCGGACAGGTGGCCGTAGTATATAGGTAATACTTTTCCTTCTTTTTCTCAACCGGCTCCTGTTCTTCCCTCTTGGGAAATGTCTCCTGCACATCGCCTATCTGATATGTCTTTCTGTCCAGATATTCCTGGCTCTTGCCGTCGTTCCAGTTCTGCACCGGGCGGTAATAGCCGGTGATGCGGCTGTAGACCTCCGTGGCTTTCCCGCAGATCGGGCAGACCTTCTGTTCTCCCTTCAGGTAGCCGTGTTCCGTGCAAATGGAATAGGTCGGTGACAGCGTGTAATAGGGCAGCTCGTAATTCTCCGCAATCTTGCGTACCAGCGCGGCAGCGGACTGCCAGCTAGGTAACTTTTCTCCAAGGAAGGTGTGGAACACCGTGCCGCTGGTATAGAGCGTCTGAAGCTTATCCTGCACATCCAACGCAGAAAATACATCTTCCGTGTAGCCCACGGGCAGGTGGCTGGAGTTTGTATAGTAGGGCGTCCCCCCCTCGTGGGCGGTAATGATGTCGGGATAGCGCGCCTTATCGTGCTTGGCAAGGCGGTAGGCAGTGGATTCCGCCGGGGTCGCCTCAAGGTTATAGAGGTCGCCGTACTGCTCCTGATAGTCGGAGAGGCGCTCCCGCATATGCTTCAACACCCGAACAGCAAAGTTCTGGGTTTCCTCGTGGGTGAGATCCTTACGAAGCCAATTTGCGTTCAGACCGGCCTCGTTCATGCCCACAAGCCCGATGGTGGAGAAATGATTATCGAAGCCGCCGAGATAACGCTTGGTGTAGGGGTACAGCCCCTCATCCAAAAGTTTTCCGATCGTGGTTCTCTTGATTTTCAGACTGCGTGCGGCAATATCCATCATGCGGTCAAGCCGGACGAAGAAATCCGCCTCATCCTTGGCAAGGTATGCAATGCGGGGCAGGTTGATGGTCACGACACCTACCGAACCGGTGGACTCGCCGCTGCCAAAGAAGCCGCCGCTTTTTTTGCGCAACTCCCTAAGATCCAGCCGCAGGCGGCAGCACATGCTGCGCACATCGCCGGGTTCCATATCGGAGTTGATATAGTTGGAAAAGTAAGGTGTACCATATTTAGCGGTCATCTCAAAGAGCAGGCGATTATTCTCCGTCTCAGACCAGTCGAAATTTTTCGTGATCGAATAGGTGGGGATTGGGTACTGGAAGCCACGGCCATCGGCGTCGCCCTCAATCATGACCTCAATAAAGGCCTTGTTGATCATATCCATCTCCGCCTGACAGTCACCATAAGTGAAATCCATAGGCTTGCCGCCCACGATGCAGGGTTGGTCTGCAAGGTCGGCAGGTACTGTCCAGTCCAATGTGATGTTGGAAAATGGAGCCTGCGTTCCCCAGCGGCTGGGGGTATTGACGCCGAATACGAAGCTCTCAATACAGTGTTTGACCTCATCGTAACTGAGCTTGTCCGTGCGCACAAAGGGTGCAAGATAGGTATCGAAGCTGGAAAAGGCCTGTGCTCCCGCCCACTCGTTCTGCATGATGCCGAGGAAATTCACCATCTGATTGCATAGCGTTGCTAGATGCTTGGCTGGTGCGCTGGTGATCTTCCCAGGGACACCGCCAAGCCCTTCCTGAATGAGCTGCTTTAAGCTCCAGCCGGCGCAGTAGCCGGTGAGCATGGAAAGATCATGGAGATGGATATCCGCATTGCGGTGGGCATCGCCAATCTCCTCGTCATAGATTTCGCTGAGCCAGTAGTTGGCGGTGATGGCGCCGGAATTGGACAGGATCAGCCCGCCTACAGAGTAGGTAACGGTAGAATTTTCCTTTACCCGCCAGTCCGACACCCGCAGATAATCATCCACCAGCTTTTTGTAGTCCAGCACGGTGGAGCGCATTTCCCGCAGCTTCTCCCGGTTCTTCCGGTAAAGGATGTAAGACTTTGCCACCGCCGCATACCCGGCACGCTGCAGTACCGCTTCCGCGCTGTCCTGAATATCCTCCACGCCGATCTCGTTGTTCTTGACCTTACCGGCATAGTCCGCCGTTACTTGCAGGGCAAGCAGATTGATGATATCCGTATTGTAGGGAATATTCGTTGCGTCAAACGCCTTGGTGATGGCGTTTGCGATGCGCGACAGATCGAAATTCACCTTTCGTCCATCCCGCTTGATTACCTGATACATGTATTTCCCTCCTTAAATGCCTCTCATCTGTGTATTTGGAATATAGGGGAGTACGGCCTGGCGCAAGCGAGCCAGCTCCTCCTGTGTATGCGGCTGCACGCCGCCGGACACCAGATTGCCCGAATCCACAAATACTTGAATAAAATAGCGTCTTGCTCCTCTGAGCCAACGCCCAATTTCCTCCATCTCCTTTTCGGTGTGTAGCGGTTTGCAGACCGTCGTCCGAAATTCATACTCCACCGAACCGTCCAGCAGCAGGGCCGCACTTTCCCGAACCAGGGAAAGAACATCTGCGCCGCCGCAGGTTTCTTCATAGCGAGAAGGGCTGTTCTTGATATCCATGGCTGCATAATCGAGAAGGCCGTCGTCCAGAAGCGCGCGGAGCATTCCCGGATTGGTGCCATTGGTGTCCAGCTTTATGGCGTAGCCAAAGTTACGAAGCTTTTTCAGGAATTCCGGCAGCTCCGGCTGAAGCGTCGGCTCCCCACCGGTGACGCACACTCCGTCCAGCTTGCCCCGCCGCTGCTCCAGAAAAGAAAACACTTCTGCTTCCGATATTCCGGGATCGCTGCTCTGCTCCGGCAATACCAGCCCCGGGTTATGGCAGTAAGGACAGCGCAGATTGCAGCCGGACAGGAATACCGTGCAGGCGATCTTGCCCGGATAATCCAGCAGCGTCAGTTTTTGCATTCCACCAATGCGCATGATAATGCGCCTCCTTTCCGAATGCAGGCAATATGGTATGATAAGTATACAGTATATTGTAGTAAATGTCAATGTCGATATACCATATCTTGTGTCTTCTGGTTTGCGCATAAAAAGGCTGTTGACAGTACGAACGACTATCAACAGCCTTTTGCAGTTC
>CAVEGP010000149.1:0-3429 GCA_963615155.1 Bacteroides uniformis
GGATTTATCGGTGAGGAGTACAAAACAGCACGGAAGATTCTGCTCCAAAATCTCACAGGCTGCTCTGCGTGGAAAGGCGGTGTACCCAATGCTCAGTGAGAAAAACCTGAACAGTCTGCGTGAACAGTTCCCGACAGGGTGCCGTGTGGAGCTGCTGCAAATGGAGGACGAGTATGCTCCGCCGCGAGGGACGATCGGAACCGTGACAGGCATCGACTCAACCGGTTCTCTGCTCGTTGATTGGGATAACGGCTCGGGTCTGAATGTCCTCTACGGCATTGACCGTGTGCGAAAGATTGCAGATTCTATATGAACAGTAAACAGCCCACACAGAGTGCAAGATCTCCGTGTGGGCTGTTCCGATTTATCAGAGCTGTTTCATTATCTCAATAAAGCTGTCCAGTGTATATACGCCGTGGATATCGAAGTCACGGTTTTTGAACACCATGAAATAGCGGTAGTCCGAGCCGCTGAGTGACTGCCATTTGCGCCCAAGCTGCAGCTTTCGCGCACTGTCGCTGTTGTCGCGGTCGTCACCCTTATACTCGATGAGCACCAACTTCCCGGACTTGGTCATGACCATAAAGTCGGGATAGTGGTTGATATATCCATTCAGACGGAAGCCCTTGCGTTCAATGATTCTGTGCCACCATTTCACATTACCGAGAGCGACCACGGCATCGATTAGCTCATGTTCGCCGTTGTTCATATCATCCTTCTCAGCCTCATACAGTGATTTCGGAATGGAGTCGGTCGTATCAGACGGCGTAATCACCGGTGGGAGTACATAGCTTTCTCTGCACACGATTTTCCCAATATCCAGCCAGCGGAGGAACTGCTCCTCACGATAAGCCTCCTCCAAGCCTTTGATCTTTTCCTGAATTTTTAATGCATATGTCGGGATTGCAGTTTCCATGGCCGCAAGCTCATCCTGCGTCATGCCGCCGACAATTCTGCGCATATAATCGTTGATCTCTGCCGCCGCATAACGATTATTCTGGTTGATTCGAGCGCAGAGCATATTGGTACAGCTCTGGATTTTCTGCTCCGGCGGCAGCTGTGCCAGACGGTTGCGGATATACTCGCTCAGTTCGCTGTCTGCCCGCTTGTACTTGGGAACTGCTTCTCCGTTGTCCGCCACATCGACACGGTACATTTCGCCGGTAGCCAGTTCAAAACGCACCTGTGCATCCTGCCCTGCAAGCGAAAAGCCCTCCGAGAGATTTTCCGGCTCCAGCAGCTCATACTCACCGCCGAACAGATCCGGCGTAACATGAAGAACGAACTGCGGTATTCGTAATGCAGATACCTCCGCAGCCAAATGCGGCTGCATTGCATTTTGCGTCAGCATATCTCCAAGCTCACCTCCCATAAATCCGTCATCCGGCTCATCGACCGCCGCCGTGTATGCATTTGCCTGTTCTGTTGCCGCCTGTACCATTTCGGCCACGTTCGGGGTATCCGTTGCAGGCTGTTCCAGAGCGGAGCGAACTTCCGCCGTGTTTATGTCATCAAGCGAATCGGCAGGTGTTTCCTCCGTAAATGCCGGCATGGTTGTCTGCTCATGTTCCGGTGCGGCAGGCTCGTGCGGATTCTCTATACTTTCTCCGATACGGTAATCCTTGCGGCTGAAACCCGCCTTGTTCAGCCCTGCCACGATTTTCTCCAGCGTGTTGTGGAAGTCCACGGAATTTGTCAGCACATAGGAAGTGTTCAGCAACGGAGATGAGTGCTGCATGGCATAAGGCTGGCGCAGGATCCTGCCGAGTATCTGCTCCACATCCACGGTGGAGGTGCGGTTGGCGAGCGAGGCCAGTATGTACGCAAAGGGGCAGTCCCAGCCTTCTTTCAGAGCATTGACCGTAATGATATACCTGATCTTGCAGTCGGGACTCATCAGATCCGTGTCCTTCAAATCGTTGACATCACTGGTTTTGATGGCGATCTCATCTTCCGGAATGCCGATCTCGATCAGCTTGTCTTTTATTTTATCGAAAGTGTCGCTGCTCTCGCCCGTGCGGGGCTGTGCCTGAAACAGCACGATGGGGCGGATGTATCTGCCGCCTGCGGCTTGTGCGCTGATCGCCTCCTGCTCCAAACTGCAGCGCAGCTGAATGGCATCCTGAATGACGCTCTGGCGTGTTGTACGGTTATACACCACCACGGGGAGCTTCACCATATGTTCCTTCTTCAGCTCACGGGCATCTACGTAAGAAATGATATTGCTGTTTCTGCGCGGCGTTGCCGTCAGGTCGAGGACAAAAGACGGATTCAGATTGTTGAGCATTTCCGTACTGAGGTCAGACCCGGCGTTGTGGCTCTCGTCCACCACTACCACCGGCTCAAGATGGCGCAGGACCTGAATCAGCGCTGTGTCCGGCGTGTCTGCCAGAAGTACATCCCTGTCGCTGAAATATTCGGAAAAGCGGAACAGATTTCCGTTCTCCTGATAGACCTTGCGCACATCCCTGCTGCGGCTGTTGATACGCAGGGAGCTGTAGCTCATAATACAGACGGTCAGCATTTCACGAACAGTATCCGGCGAGAAGTTCTGTCCGTTCAGCAGCATTTCCTTGGTATACACGCCGACCCGTCCCGCGAAGTCCTGATCCAGCTTTTGACGATACGGGTGATTCACATCGGACAGCGTGCGTATCGTCTGCGTCAGGATGGAATCGCTGGGCACGAGCCACACCACCACCTGCGGCTTTCCGGCGGGCAGAGCGTCAAATATGCGTTTTACCGAGGCACAGGCCATAAAGGTCTTGCCGCCGCCGGTGGGCACTTTCATACACACATGAGGTACCCGCTCGATGGAATTGTTATAGCTCGGTACGCCGCCGAGACCAACGGCAACATCCTTGGCAAACCAGTATTCCCTCCATGCGGAGAACAGATTCGTTCCCCGATTCACACAGTTCAGATAGGCAGAGAGGTCACGCATGACTTGTTTCTGATAATTATTCAGTTCCATATGATGACCTCCTCACAGCCTTGTAATATCACGGGGAATTTTCTTGAATGTGATATGGTACTTTTCCAGCTCCGTCTCGCTGAGCATACAGAGATCAGCGTAGATCACATAAGCGTCCGCCTTGGTTTTGACGGTGTGCAGAAACTCCCTGTTCAGCGTGGTAACGGCCTGCTTTTCATAGTAGAAATAGTAGGCACTGTTCACATGAATGCCCATGAAATACGGCTCGTCCGCTTTTGTTTCTGGCAGACGGCACTTGGTATCGGTGAAGTAAACATACTCCCGTATTTTTTCCGTGCCCACATTCTCGTTGAGCACATCGCCGATCATCAGCGGCTCACCCAGATCGTAGAAGCTGAAACTGCCGCCTGTACCCTCCACAGCGTTCTTGCCCTCGCCATAGCCACGGATCACGCGCTTCACGCGCTCGGCGGTGATGCTGTCGGCGTAGTCCA
>CAVEGP010000150.1:0-3333 GCA_963615155.1 Bacteroides uniformis
CCATTCTCCCCTCCCGCCGCGGACGTTTTTGCTTTATTTTATACCATCTGTCCGACGATTGCAATTTGATCCTTCGCGGGAGGAGGCTTCTGCGCGGGGTCCATGTGCCCTCTTGCAAAATGCGAATAATTCTGATAGAATTATCGTAGAATAATTCAGGAGGTGTTGACCCGTGATTATCAAATCTTCGACCGCGCTTCGCAACGACTACGGCATGATCTCTGATCTGGCGCATGATGAAGCGGAACCCATTTATATCACCAAGAACGGCGAGGGCGACCTTGTCGTTATGAGCATCGAAGCCTTTGAACAGCGCGAAGAAGCCTTGAAGCTGCGCGCAAAGCTGGAGGTTGCAGAAGCAGCCCGGCTTTCCGGCGCACCCACCTATACGCTGGAGGAATCCAGAAAACGGCTGGAGGCGATCTATCAGCGTGGCTAATCTTGTGATTCTGGAACCTGCCCAGCGGGAGTTGGAAGAAATCGCGCAGCTCCACATGAATCTTGTGGGGCCAAACTCGGCAAGAAATATCACCAATCTGATTTTGGATACGCTTTCCCGTCTGGAAATGTTTCCGCTGTCCGGCCATATCCCGCGGGACAAGGAGCTGCGAAACGGCGGATACCGCTATGTGATCGCGGGAAAGTATATCTGCGTGTATCGGCTGATCGCTGAAACGGTCTATGTCTATCATATCGCCCACGGCGCAAGCAATTATCCCACGCTGTTCAAGAGACTTCTGAAAGAAGAAAATCAATAACGATTGTGAGAAACGTCTTTCCAAACCGGAAGGGCGTTTTTCTTTTCTACGGAGGTGAGTCCTATCGCATACGTAACGGTCCCGAAGGACCTGACAAAAATCAAAAGCAAGATGCTGTTCGGACTGACGAAGCGGCAGCTTGTGTGTTTCGGATCGGCGGCGCTTGTGGGAGTGCCGCTTTTCTTTTTAAACAAGGGCAGCATGGGTACGACTTCGGCGGCGCTGTGCATGATCCTTGTCATGCTCCCGTTCTTCCTGTTCGCCCTCTATGAGAAAAACGGGCAAACGCTGGAAGTGATCCTGGGGCACCTGATCCAATGCAAGTTCATCCGTCCGAAGCGGCGCATCTATCAGACCAACAACGTCTATTCCGCCTTGGTGCGGCAGGCAAAACTGGAAAAGGAGGTACGGGCGATTGCTGAAAAGAGCGGCAAAACTGGAAAACGCGCAGCCCGCCGCAAAGCGTAAGCTCACGCGGGCAGAGCGAAAACAAATTGAAGCCGTCATCCGGCAGGCGAAGGGCGACGGCAAGCCCTATACCGTGCAGGACAGCATCCCGTTTCGGAACCTGTACCCGGACGGCCTGTGCAGGCTGGATGACCGGCTTTTCTCCAAGACCATAGCCTATGAGGACGTCAACTACCGTTTGGCGGGACCGGACGATCAGCGGGATATCTTTGAACGTCTCTGCGATTTCTATAACGGCTATGATCCCTCCATCGGCGTGCAAATGACCCTGAGCAGCCGCCATGAGGACAAGAACGGAAACCTGTTCGGCATGGACGCCCAGGGCGACGCGCTGGATGATATGCGCATGGAGGCCTCCGGCATCCTGCAAATGCAGTATGAGCGCGGCAACAACGGTTTTGTGAAACGCAAGTATGTCACGCTGACCATCGAGGCGGAAAATCTTCCGGCAGCGCGGGCAAGGTTTTCCCGGATCGAAGCGGACACCCTGAACCGCTTCAAGGTCATGGGCGCAGGCGCAAGGGTGCTGGACGGCAAGGAGCGGCTGGCGCTGCTGCATGGCCTTCTCCATCCGGAGGGCGGACAATTCGCCTTTGAATGGGACTGGCTCCCGGCAAGCGGCCTGTCCGTCAAGGACTTTATCGCGCCTTCTTCCTTCGAGTTTGGCGAGACGCGGCGTTTCCGTATCGGTGAAATGTACGGCGCGGTGTCTTTCCTGCAGATATTGGCCCCGGAGATTCAGGACCGTATCCTCACGGATTTCATGGATGTGGAGGGAAACCTTCTCGTCACCATGCACGTCCGCGGCATCAACCAGAACGAGGCGATCAAGATGGTCAAGCGCAAGATCACCGATCTGGACGCCATGAAGATTCAGGAGCAGAAAAAGGCCGCCCGCAGCGGCTACGATCTGGATATCCTCCCGTCCGATCTCTCCACCTACGGCGGCGCGGCGAAAAATCTTTTGCAGGATTTGCAGAGCCGCAACGAGAGAATGTTCAATATGACCTTCCTCATGCTGCATCTGGCGCCCACGAAGCAAAAGCTGGAGATCGCCGTTTCGCAGTCGGCCAGCGTCGCCCAGACCCACAACTGCATCCTGACCCGGCTGGACTTCCAGCAGGAGGACGGGCTTATGTCCTCGCTGCCGCTGGGCCTCAACCGTATCAAGATCGAACGGAGCCTCACCACTTCGGCGCTGGCGGTGTTCGTCCCCTTCGTGACCCAGGAGCTCTTTATGGGCGGCAACGCCATGTATTATGGGCTGAACGCCCTCTCCAACAACATGATCCTGCTGGACCGCAAGCAGTCCCGTTGTCCCAATGGTCTTGTGTTCGGCACACCGGGCAGCGGAAAATCCATGAGCTGCAAGCGGGAGATCACCTATGTCATGCTCACGACCCAGGACAATGTGATTGTCTGCGATCCAGAGTCGGAATACGCGCCCTTGGTGGAACGGCTAGGCGGGCAGGTGATCCGTCTGGCTCCCAACAGCCGGGACTATGTGAATCCCCTGGACGTCAACCAGAACTATTCGGAGGAGGAAAATCCGCTGGCGCTGAAAAGCGACTTCGTGCTGTCATTCTGTGAGCTGATTATGGGCAGCAAAACCGGACTGGAAGCCATTGAGCGAACGGTCATAGACCGGGCAGTGCAGCGGATTTATCAGCCGTATTTTGCGGAGCCGACCCCGGAACATATGCCCATTCTGGGAGATCTCCTGGAGGCACTGCTTGCCCAGCACCTCCCAGATGCGGACCGGGTGGCACAGGCGTTGGATCTATATGTGAACGGTTCCCTGAACTTTTTCAACCACCGAACAACGGTGGACATGAGCAGCCGCCTGGTGTGCTTTGACATCAAGGGACTGGGAAAGAACCTGAAAAAGCCCGGAATGCTCATTGTGCAGGACGCCGTGTGGAATACCGTGACCATCAATCGGGCGGCGCGGAAGTCCACCTGGTATTTTGTCGATGAATTCCATCTGCTGCTGAAGGAGGAGCAGACGGCGGCATTCAGCGGCGAGATTTGGAAGCGGTTCCGCAAATGGGGCGGGATTCCCACTGGGGCAACCCAGAACCCCAAGGATTTGCTTTCTTCCCCGGAG
>CAVEGP010000151.1:0-3333 GCA_963615155.1 Bacteroides uniformis
CGTGTTTCGAGGAACTGCGCCTGCTCCGGCGAGATGCCGATGGGCGTGTATTTCATGCCTTCTTCCAGCACAGCGATTTTGTTTGCGTTTCCGCTGCCGCCGAAGGTGGACTGCCAGCTCTCGCGCACGCGCTGCGGGTCTTTGATTGTGCCGGGATGTTCCAGCACACCGCCCGGTGCGGCGCCGTTGGCGAAGAACTTGGCACCGTACTCCTCACAGGCAATCGCCATGCCGATGGCGTTCTTTGCCATAGCGATGGGGCTGTAACCCACCAGACCGTCAAAGCCCAAACCGGGGATGTGCAGCACCTCGGACGGGTCGAGATAGACTGTCGAGCCTTTCATGGTGGGTGCATCATCGGACTGGGTGGAATAGAGGTAGTAGAGCTTGCCGTTCTTATCCCGGTTGACTTCCATACGGTTGGGCATAAGAGGGTACAGTGCCACCACTTCGCCCTTGCCGTTTCGGATGATCTGCGCGTAGGCGTTACCCCAGAGGAGCAGATGTGTCATAAGCGTTTCTCGGAACACAAAAGAACTCATTTCCGGGTTCGGCTCATCGTGGAGCAAGTGGTAGAGCGGATGGTCAAGCGCCATTGCCTTGCCGCCGCTGTCCGTGTATTTATAGAGGTGTAGTGGCAGTCCCGCCACCGCTTCCGACAAGATACGGACGCAGGAATACACGGCGGTCATCTGCATGGCGGAGCGTTCTGTCACCGCTTTACCGGAGGTCGTGCCGCCGAAGAAAAAGGCATAGTTGCTGCCCACTGTGCGGTTTTGAGGCTTGTCTCTGGATTTGAACAGCCCTGAAAAGATACCCATATAAACTCTCCCTTCATATAAATAAAAGGCCGCGACTGTCATAGACCGAAGCACCGCTGTCATTGCCGCAGCGGATAGCACGGTCGAGCGCCATGATGGTCGCCACGGCACCGTCTATTTTCTCCGTGGATTTTGCCTTGTCCGGCTTGATGTTGCCTGCCGGGTCGGTGCGGATGAAGATGTTGTCCATCATCCAGCGGAGGACGGGATGCCCGCCGTGGGCGATGCGCTGCTCCAGCACCAGCTTCATCAGTTCCTTAGTGGGCGGGGACATATCCTTGAAGCCCTGACCGAAGGGCACGACCGTGAAGCCCATGCCCTCAAGGTTCTGCACCATCTGCACAGCACCCCAGCGGTCAAAGGCGATCTCTCGGATATTGAAGCGGTCGCCCAGTCGCTCGATGAACTTCTCGATGTAGCCGTAGTGAACGACATTGCCCTCGGTGGTCTGGAGATATCCTTGCCGTTCCCACACATCGTACTGCACATGGTCGCGCCGGACACGCAGGTCGAGGTTGTCCTCCGGTATCCAGAAGTACGGCAGGATGATGTATTTGTCCGTTTCGTCCAGCGGCGGGAATACCAGCACAAACGCCGTAATATCCGTGGTGGACGAGAGGTCAAGACCGCCGTAGCAGACACGCCCCTCAAGAGCATCTTCATCCGCAGAAAAAGCGCAGGCGTCCCATTTCTCCATCGGCATCCAGCGGATAGACTGCTTGACCCACTGATTGAGGCGCAGCTGCCGGAAAGCGTTCTCCTCGCCGGGATTCTGCTTTGCCGAGTCACAGGCCGCCTTGACCTTGTCGATGCCGATGGTTTCTCCGAGGGAGGGATTGGCCTTTTTCCAGACCCTCGGGTCTGTCCAGTCCTCCTCCATGCCGGCACCGTAGATAACCGGATAAAAAGTCGGGTCGTGTTTTCTGCCCTCTATAATATCCAGCGCCTTCTGATGCACCTCATAGCAGATGCTCTCGGTGTTGTTTCCGGCTGTGGTGATGAGGAAATACAGCGGCTGCATTCTGGCGTCGCCGGAGCCCTGCGTCATAACATCGTAGAGCTTGCGGTTCGGCTGGGTGTGCAGCTCATCGAAAATAACGCCGTGGGTGTTGAAGCCGTGCTTGTTCGCAACGTCTGCGGAGAGCACCTGGTATTTGCTGTTGGTGGGGATATATTCGATGGTCTTCTGTGACGCGGAGATTTTGACGCGCTTTTCGAGAGACGGGCAGAACCGCACCATATCGACGGCAACGTCAAATACGATCTTCGCTTGGTTGCGGTCAGCGGCGCAGCCGTAGATCTCGGCGCGCTCCTCACCGTCGCCGCAGAGCAGAAGCAGAGCGACTGCCGCGGCAAGCTCACTTTTTCCGTTTTTCTTCGGAATCTCAATGTATGCCGTGTTGAACTGCCGGTAGCCGTTTGGTTTCAGCGTTCCGAACACATCTCGGATGATCTGCTCCTGCCAGTCAATCAGTTCAAACCTCTTTTTCGCCCAGGTGCCTTTGGTGTGGCACAGGCTCTCGATGAACATCACGGCATAATCCGCAGCGTCGGCATCGTAGTGGGAGGTTTTCTCCATGAATCGTGTTGGCTTGTATTTTTTCAGTTTTCTCGTAATGCTCACCTCCTCGCGGCAATAAAAATAGCCGCCATCCGAAATGGACGCGACCTTCTGTATAACGAACAGCAGCCCCTCACGGAGCCGTTGCTTTGAAATGATTGTGTGTTACCAGTTCTCGCTGTGGAGCAGAAGCTCCGTTGCCAACTGAGTGTTTTCATCGGTGGGTTCGATGTCACAGCCTCTGTCGTAATTACAGACGATTTCGCCGCTGCGCTTGAGCATGAGCTTGGAAATGCGTCCGCCGTCGATGCCCCACTCGGAGCCTTCCTCGTACTGCTTCATCCAGTAGTGAAAAATCTCTCCGTTGACCCTGATGCTGCCTTCTTTCCACATAACCGTATACCTCCGTTCGTTTTGTTGTGAGTGTATATTACCGTCACTCCGAGGATATATCCAGTCATTTCGGAGATATATACTACACAATCATTCGGGGTAGAAATTGTGTGTATTACAGCGGTTTGCATTCGCCCGTAAGGATGAAATGCACATACTCGCTGCGGTGCTCTTCGAGGAAAATCACCAGCTCATAGAACCGCATCTCGTTGGCAATATTCTGCACCATCGGCACATCAAACATATTCGTGCGGCCGGTCTTGCGAATGGTGAGAATCTGCTCTCGGATTTTCTCAGTCATGGTCGCACCTCCGGCAAATATCCTCGCCGTAGGCCACACTCAGACCGCAGCCGTTATCCCAGGCGACCATGATGGAACCGATATCGTCCACACCGCGCACGGTGCCTTTCATGCCAATGGGCGGTGCCTGAGGATCGTCCATCTGAACAAGCACCACACGAGTGCCGACCGGATACTCCTTGCGAATACGCTCGACCGTTTCCTTACTCGGAAATCTCATGCTGCGTACCTCCGTTCTTGAAAGCCGAAGATCCGGG
>CAVEGP010000152.1:0-3315 GCA_963615155.1 Bacteroides uniformis
AGCCATACCAGCGAAAATAATAATGTTCTCCGCCAGTATGGCCAATAATCAGCTGTGTGGTAAAAACAGTCTTGTGTTCAAGATAACCTTGTGCTCGAACATATCGTGTATCCAGCATGCGCACTGTGTCCATCGTGCACTTTTGCACATTAATTCGCTAAAGTATCGACTAACACGCAAATTTTCACTCCACACTGCTACCTTTCAATTTCTCCACGATCTCCTCGGCCTTCATCCCGTTCTCGATCATCTGCCTAACCACATCTTCCGCTTCCTTCTTCTTTGCTTCTTCGGCGGCCAAGGTGTCCACACTCTCCTTTTTCTCCTGGCGTGGTTGTTCGACACGCAAGCGCTAGCGTCCCTGATGCGTTATTCGAACTTGAATCTCGTCCAGTGGCAAATGCATCGGGCAGACTTTCTGACAGGAAAGTGCCTGCCCGCAGCCAGAGAAAAACCGGATATTGTAAGCCGCCATCATTTCTGTACGGTGTGCGTTATGCTCATTCTGCTCAATGGCTTTATAGGCCTCGACCATTGCCGCTGCACCACCAAAAGTACCGCCGGCAAGGAAATTTGGGCAGACCTCTAAGCAGCATCCACATTGCAGACACTGTCCGGCTTTATATTGCAGATCATAATTTTGCCCATACGCAGACGTCTGCTTTTCCTGCGTCCATACTTTCATAGTACGCAGCATTTCAAACATGGATGTTCTGTCCACCACAAGATCTTTTACAAGTGGGAATTTGCTGTGGGGCTCCAGCAAAATTTTTCCACGCTTCGCAGCATCTTTCAGGAAAACACTGCATGCAAGGCGCGGGATGCCATTGATCCGCATCGCGCAGGCACCGCACTTCTTTTCCATGCAGCCACACTCCCACGCGATACGGTCAGCCTTTGCTTCTGTTTGATTTATCTCAGTCAGCCAGTCGGCAACGGTCAAATCGCCCTTTCCCTCATAGGAAAACACTTGCAGCCGGGGATCAGCATCCGGTGCAGACTGACGTTTCACGGTCACTTCAATGTGCATCTTCTTCACCCACACTTTCAAAGGTAACCTGGATACCGTCTGCAGTTTTCTGTGCTACTGTCTGCTTTTGATATTCGCTGCGCTCCTGCGGAAAGTCACTGCGTGTATGAGCGCCGCGGCTTTCTTTTCGGGCATCTGCGCTCATCAGCAAGGCCTGTCCAAGCAGACAGCAGTTTTGCAGCAGCTTGTTCTCATAGGCAGAAGCGGTCGGGTCATAACTGTCAGTTAGCTTTCCGCGCAGGTCAGTGAGATCGGACAATGCGACTTCTATCGTTTCACCGTTTCTGACAATGCCCAAACCGTTCCGCATGATGCGGCGTAATTCAGACACACCGTCTGCATAACTGCCGTCGATCGCTTTTGCGGGCAGCTTTTTCGACTGCGGTTCTGCTACATTGAATATAGAGAAGTCGTCTGTCATCGCAGACCTTGCTGCAGTTTTGCCGCCGTATATTGCCCCCAGCAAAGAGTTCCCACCAAGTCGGTTTGCTCCATGGTACTGACAGGCACATTCACCGGCAACATACAGCCCTTTATATTTCGTACGATGCTGGCGATCCACCCGGATGCCACCCATAAAATAATGAACTCCCGGCATGACAGGAATAGGCTCTTTTGTGGGATCAAGGGAAAGAAATTGGCGGCAATCTTCCACGACGCCTTTGAGTTTATTCTGCTGGATTGCCTTGTCCAGATGGCTCATATCCAAAAAGACTTGCTGCCCATGCTGCATCAGCGCCCATTCCTCCCGCGCAATGACATCGCGCGGCATAAGATTGCCAAGCTCCGGGTATTTTTCTTCCATAAAGTAATACGGTTTTCCATCGCAAAGCGTAAACAGCCGCCCGCCTTCCCCGCGCACAGCTTCTGTAATAAGCATATTTTTGCCATGCAGCTGAACGGTGGTGGGGTGATACTGAATAAATTCGCCGTTTGCTATGGCTACACCATCGGCAAACAGGCTGGCGGTAACAGCCCCGGTGTTCCGCACCGAGCCGGTGGCATTTCCGAACATTCCGTTCAGGCCGCCGGAGGCAATGATAATTTTGCCGTGCAGCACGGTCTCTTCGCCTGTGTGGGCGTGAATCAGCGTACAGCCGCAGACCTGCCCGTCTTTCTGCAGCAGCCGGGAGAACAGCCAGCCCGTCAGCCGCTGCACCATGCCTTCAACCTCATACCGTCGCACCTGTGCGATCAATGTATGCATGAGCTGCTTGCCGGTGTTAGCAGCAGCATAATAGGTACGTTTGACAGACTGTCCCCCGAAAGCGCGCGCATCCGGTCTGCCTTCTTTGTTTACGGTGAAAGACATTCCCGTCGCAAACAGTTTCTCTATAATAGAGGGAGCATTTTCCGCAATGTCACGAACAGCAGCCGGATCAGCAAGATACCGTCCGGCTCGCAGTGTTTCCTCAGCATGGAGCGCAGGAGAATCCGTATGGGAAGGGAACGCCGCGTTGATACCGCCCTCTGCCATAACAGACTGTGCCCGCACCGAGGGCATATCTGCAACAAGAATGGATCCCACACCGTTTTTTGCAAGCTCCAGCGCCGCGCTGAGGCCTGCTACACCTGCCCCAATAATGATGACTTCTTCCATAACTGTGCTCCTAATGCTGCCACTGAATGAAGTAACTCACGACTGCTGCTGCAAAAAATAACGTCAGCAGCGACAAGACCACCATCCAGACGGCTGTTCGCTCTTTAAATTTCAAGACACCCTTTGCAATCAGCATAGACTTTACACTCACGGCAAGGTGAATGAAAACGGAAAGCAGCAACAAAAGCTGCGCCGTCATTCGCCCGAACGTAAACTCTTTTAAAGAAAACACTCCATTTACTGTGGACGAGTATGCAAAGGGGTGGAAACAAAGCAAGACCAAAATTGCCAGTCCGGAAAAGCGTTTTGTCCAGTAGCCGGCGTTTTGACGCAAATACCATTTTCCACTTGCTGTGCCGCTTTTCACGGCTTGCACGGTAGCCAACAGGCCCAAAACGCCGTGGGCAATGACCGCTGCTAGCAGCAACCACGATATCGGTTTAATGGGAATATAGCTGTGCCCCAACAGCACCAGACTTTCTATTAGCGCATGGAACAGGAACAGCACAATAATGACCTGTGCCAAAATGTTATTCCATTTTCTCATATCCGTGTCTCCCCTTGCAGCAAAAACAGGTCAGAATGCTCCGCGTGCGCCAGAGAGAGCATCCTCGTTTTACTGCATTTATATTTCACATTACATACCATAAAGCCGAACATCTAGCTCCCTGATTGCTCACCACGG
>CAVEGP010000153.1:0-3309 GCA_963615155.1 Bacteroides uniformis
CGCTGGTGGAAGCATTGCCGGACGGCGGAGATGCTTATCAGGCAGAAGCAGAGGCTGAAGCCAATGCTGCCGCCGCGGCAGAAGCTGAAGAAAGCCAGGCGGAGCAGGCGCCGGAAGCAGAGCAAGCTATGCCGCGTCGACGGAAGCTGGGATTTAAAGAGCTGGCGGATATGTTCGGCATCCTGCCGCCGAAGCGGATGCCCGGCCCTCGGCGGGGAGATCTGCCAGCGGCAGAGTACGGAAAGGAAGCCGATCGGCAGCTGAGTCGGCCCGAGGCGCCCGTGCTGGAGCGGAAGTAAAGGGCGGTATGATCAGGACCTGGCCGATGACATCAAACCTCTATGTCCAGCAGGCTCACATACTGTTGGCCGCCGTGCATATCCCGCTCATCGCGGCTGCCCTCAATGGGAACGCGAGGCAGACTGATTTTTGCCACGTAAATATTCCTGAGGCAGTAAATTTGCAAATCTTCCGTCTTAACCCGGAAGGCAGCGGCGATGTCAGCACGGCTACGTTCGAAAGCGGCAGACACTTTTTCGGTATCTTCGGCATTATCGCAGAAGGCATCGATCGTCAGCCAAAACGGACCGGCATTCTTGCTGCGAATATATTTGACAGTTGATTCTATGGTATTCATATCTCCGTCCTCCCTAAATTTCATCGTATGCAAAGCGCACAAGCTCCAACGGATCGTCCACCGAGACCGTGTGGTACAGCTTGAACTCGTAGATCGCACCGCGCTCTATCTCAGCGGGTGAGAACAGAAAACCGTAGGACGGCATCTGTTTGCCTTCGAAAATATTGTGATGAAGCAGCAGCGGGTTGAAGGCTTTGGTAATCTGTGTGGCCTTTTCCTGCGTGTCGGCAGTGACAGTCAGCATCATCAGCACTTCGTTGGGAACATAGCCCTCCGGCACAGGCATTCCGGAGACACCGTTGTAGCCATACGGACGAAGCCAGAAATCATAGCTCTCTCGGAGAACACCGGCCTTTTCCAGCTTGTCCACGCCTGCGGCAGAGACTGAAGCGACCCACTTCATGGGGTCCTGCATCACCTTGCGGTCGCGAATCCCCACCATGCTGACGGTCTGATAACCGACCGGCCCGGAGCCTTCCAGCTTCATGGTGTAGGGCAGATACTCAATGGTAGTGCCCTCCACGCGAACAGCTGTGTCTGAAAGAGCAGTGTATGTGGCGTTCGCAGTATCAATACGGATGCCCGGCTCGGTAAGCTGAATAGGATTTGCATTCTCGTAGATGAGGTGCGCCGAAACAGAATAAGGCGAAACTGTTGCTCCCGGTTGGACAGACTTGATGGTAAAGCCCTTGTCGTCAAGCTCCATAAAGACGCCGCCCGGCAGACCGGCACTGGTGCATACACCGCCGCACTCGACGGTCTTGGCAGCATGCCAGCAGGAAGCCGGGTCGCAGCCGTGCATCAAAGGATACGCTGCCATAACGGCAGTGTCGGTGGAGCGGCCGCCGATAATGATGTCAGCACCATTCCTGAACGCCGCTTCGTATGCCTCTGCGCCCAGCAGTGCAACGATCGTGCTGCACTCATCAAAGCTCTTTTCCGAAATTTCCGGTGCACCGTGCAGCGCGGTGATCTTGCCCTCGCGGTACTTGACCTTCAGCACATCGCCCTTCTGCTGAGAATAGATTCGGGCTATTTTTTTGTGAATACCTGCCTCCTCGCAGATCTCACAGACCAGCCTGTAAGCCATATCCACGCCCTCATCGGAGCCGCAGGTCCCGGCAGAACCGACGGTCATGGGAATACCCAGCTTGTCAGCTCCCAACACCATGCGCTTCAGATCCCGCTTGACATCGCGGATGGAATATTTTCCGTGGCCGGAGCCGAGGTAGTATGGTCCGGAATCGGTAGACCCGGCATCGCTGGAAATGATGTCGGGCATCATGGCAAGCCCCGCCTCAAAGGCTTCTTCGGTGCAGTTCAGACCAACCGCACCGTACGGAACGAACACTTTTACACTCTTCATAAATTTTCCTCCAGTTGACAAAATTACCTTGATTTCATTATATTCGCCCGCTACAATAACGCAAAATACACTTATTTGTATAAAAGTATAACATTCGATTTATGGAGGATTATAAATCTATGATCAATGAAAAGCGCATCCAATATCTTTTAACGGTCGCGCAGGAGCAGAACATCACAACAGCGGCAAAGAAGCTTTACATCTCACAGCCTGCGCTCAGTCGGATGATTCTTGATCTGGAGCAGGAGCTTGGGACACCGCTTTTTCTCCGTGACCGCAGTGCCCTGCAGCTGACACAGGCAGGTGAGGTATATCTGCGAGGATGTCGCGAAGTTCTCGCCATCGACCGTGCAGTAAAAAACGAGATTTCTGATTTGTGTGACAGCCGCACCGGAAAAATCATCCTTGCAGTCACGGCGCTGACCGGAGAGTTTTTGCTGCCAAAAATTCTGCCGCCCTTTGAATCCGCCTATCCCAATGTCTCACTTGCTCTTAGCGAGGAGCGCTCCGCTATCCTCAGCAAGCTCGTAAAAGACGGCAAAGCCGACCTTGCTCTTGTCCGCCGGAGGGGCGATGACAGCCTTGACTATCAGCTTGTGATGGAAAATCCAATTTATCTGCAGATTCCGGCATTCTACTCTCAGCTTCACCCCGGCTATCATCCCGGCACACAGAACCCGCCGCTCGATCCTGCCGCACTCAACGGCGCAGCTGTTATCCTGTTAAAAAAGGGACGCGGCTTACGCGAGGAAGTCGACCGCCTGTTCCTGCAATACAACATCACTCCCGGCATGGTTCTGGAAACCGAAAACATTCACCTTGCACATGAACTGGCTCATATGAACAAGGGCTTCACCTTTATCCCGGATTTCGCTGTCCGCAACTTTTTCCACGACGATGCGTCCAGTGTTTACTGCCAGCTGGATGGCTATTCCTTCATTCGACCTCTCTACTGCTGCTTTTCGCGCCATCATTACCTCACGAAGTCGGAGCGTTTTTTGCTGGATCTCATCGTCAATACAACAGTAATTTGAAGTAACCGTTTAGAACCGCATCCCAACCTGGCAAAACTTCATTCCGCATGCAAAAAGGAGAGCCCTCGGGCTCTCCTTTTTGCATGTGGATTTCAATTTATGTCATCAATGCCTTCCATCTTCTGCTTCAACGTTTGCTCCAATTCCGTAAATGCCGGAATGAAGCTGTCCCGGATGAGCAGCAGCATTTCCTCTATATCATCTTCGTTATAAACGTGGACGGACTGGTTCCGCTTCTTCAGCATCAGAAGCCACACGGGAGCATCATTGAC
>CAVEGP010000154.1:0-1651 GCA_963615155.1 Bacteroides uniformis
AAATATCCGGTTTCCCTGCGGCAGATCCCGGAAGTATTTTCGCATTTGCTGTTCGGAACACCTGCCTCCTATGAGCCCGCGGTAGAAACGGCGGTCTACCGCGTAAGGCTGCCACGGTTACTCGCCTGCATTTTCGCCGGAGCCGGGCTGTCAGTGTCTGGGGCAGCCTATCAGGGTGTGTTCAAAAATCCAATGGTCTCGCCCGATCTGCTTGGCGCGTCGTCCGGGGCGGCGTTCGGCGCTTGCTGCGCGATTCTCTGCTCGGCAACGCTGGCTGTAACGCATCTGATTTCCTTTGCCTTCGGCCTCGGCGCGGTCGCGCTGACGTGGCTGGTCAGTTCTGCCGTCTCCCAAAAGCAAAATTCGACCATGACGCTGGTTTTGACTGGCATGGTTGTCTCTGCGCTTTTGAACGCGGGCGTATCAATCATCAAAATGCTGGCAGACGGCAACGACAAGCTGGGCGAGATCACGTTTTGGCTTATGGGCAGCATGACGCACACAAAGCCCCAGACGATTCTTTTCCTGATTGTCCCTACGCTCATCAGTCTCGTACCGATGATGGTTTACTCCTACCGCCTGAATCTATTGACCTTCGGAGACGAAGAAGCACGAACAATGGGCATTAACGTCCGTGCACTGCGGGCACTGTTCATCTTCTGTGCGACGCTGGCGACCGCCGCATCCGTCGCGACCTGCGGGCTGGTCGGCTGGGTCGGCCTGGTCATCCCGCACTTCATGCGGCTGCTGGTCGGACCGGATTACCATGATCTGCTGCCAGCCAGCGCCATCGGCGGAGGTTTGTTTTTGATGCTGGTGGATAACGTGTCGCGCCTGTTTTTTCGGGTCGAAGTCCCAATCGGCGTTCTGACCGCGCTGCTGGGCGCACCATTCTTTCTTTTTTTACTTGCAAGGCACCGTGGAGAATCGTTATGAGACTGGAGATATCGCATTTGAGCTGCGGCTACCGGAAAAAGCCGGTGCTGCGGGACATTTCGTTTGCCGTGGAGACTGGCGAATGTCTTTGCCTTCTTGGGCCGAACGGCGTCGGGAAAACAACATTGTTCAAAACTGTTCTGGGACTGCTGCCGCCACTTTCCGGTCAGATCACGGTAGACGGCGAAGATATTTCCAGTTGGTCTGAGCCGCGGCGGGCAAAGATTTTTGGCTATGTTCCGCAGTACCACACTCCGCCATTCGCGTATTCAGTATTGCAGATCGTCACAATGGGACGCGTCGCACACATGGGTATGTCAGCTGCGCCGGACGCAGAAGATGTCCGGAAAGCAATGCATGCTTTGGAACTGCTGGGCATCGAACGTCTTGCGCAGACACCATATACACAGATCAGCGGTGGGGAACGGCAGATGGCACTGATTGCGCGGGCGCTGGCGCAGGAAGCGAAATTTCTTCTGATGGACGAGCCGACAGCCAATCTGGATTACGGCAATCAGGCCCGCGTCCTGCGTGAGATCCGGCAGCTGACAGAGTGTTCTCTCAGCATCATTATGATCACGCACGCACCAGATCAGGCGTTCGCCTGCAAAAGCTCTGTCCTGCTCTTCTCGCCGGACAGAAGCTACCGCTGCGGCGCGGCGGAGGACATTCTGACTGAGCAGACACTGTCATCTGTATACGGTATCCCTGTCGG
>CAVEGP010000154.1:1890-3174 GCA_963615155.1 Bacteroides uniformis
CTGACGCCGGATGCGGATGGCAACGTCACGATCACGGACATGGCAGGCCGCACGGTCACCTTCCCCGCGAACCCCACCGTCTGGAATTCCAGCCCCACGTCGGAAGCATGGCTCTGCGCCATTGTACCGGATCAGATCGTCGGTTGGGCTTCTAAATTCACCGAGGAACAGTTGGCGTACTATCCCGAAACCGTCCGCGGCCTTGACGTGCTCGGCGGCAACTTCGGTCAGAATGAAGCAAACGTCGAGGCCATCCTTGTTTATCATCCCGACGTGATCGTCAACACCTATGATTGCTCGGAGCGTGCTCTGGAGAAAACCGTATCGTCAGCGGACGAGATGAGCGAAACCTATGGCATCCCCGTCGTTGTCCTGAGCCGCGACATTGCCGATACCGCAAAAAATGCTGGTCTGATTGGCCTCTGGTTTGGTCAGGCGCAGCGCGGTGCGGAGGTAGAAGCGTATCTTCAAAATGTGCTGGATAAGATCGACGCGACTGCCAACAGTGCATCCAGCATCCCGACCTATTACTACGCAGAAGGCATGGATGGCCTTTCCACTGAAGCAGCGACTTCATTCCATGCGGATGTTTATACCTACTGCGGTCTGACCCCTGCCGTCGGTGAGGAGGTCACCATGAGCGGTTTCGGAGGCATGGAAGCTGTTTCTCTGGAGCAGGTCATGCAGTGGGATCCGGAATACATTTTCGTCTGGAATTCACAGGCATATCAGACCATCAAGACCGACGCTGGTTGGGCTGATATTACTGCGGTCAAGAAAGGGCACGTCTATCTGAACCCGATGCTGCCGCAGAACTGGGTCGACCGTTCCCCGAACGCCCTGCGTATTTTGGGCTGCCTGTACACTGCATCTGTCTGCTATCCCGACAGCTGCACCTACGATCTGAAAACGGAGATCTCGTCGTTCTTCAGTTTCATGTATGGCGTGGAGTTGACGGATGCTCAGCTGAGCGCCGTCCTGCCGGAATAAAATAAAAAGAAACGGGTCAGAGGCAGCCGGACGGCTGTCTCTGTCTGCAATAGGAGGAATAAGATGCGACCTGATATTGAAAATCTAATATCGAAGGATGATGCACTGAAGCGTATATTTGACGCATGGAAGCCAGTGGCTCAAACAGAGCAGGTGCGGTTGGAGAACGCTGCGGGCCGAATCCTTGTGGAGGATCAATTTGCGCAGTATGATCTGCCCGTTGTCCGCGCATCTACCATGGATGGTATCGCCGTTCGTTCATCGGACTTTGCAGAGGGCACGCCGGACACAAGT
>CAVEGP010000155.1:0-3109 GCA_963615155.1 Bacteroides uniformis
GGCAGCGAATGTTTGACGGATTTTTTCATTTTGGGGCTTGACTTTTAATAGTTAGTCTTTTGTTCTCCCTCTTTCACAGGAAGGGGTTGAACAGATTGAATACTTTATAGTAAATGCTGTTGCTCATGACCGTGTCGTTCAGCACCGTCAGATTGCCGCCTGTGATGATGATGACCGCCCACAGAACACACAGCACAAGATAGATATCCAGCAGGCTCGCCAGCCCGCCGACACCCCAGCCAAGCCAATGGTTGACTGTCCCGATGACGGGCAACTTGTTCACCAGCCCCAAAACCGTCACCAGAAGGCTCACCAGCATCCGCAGAAGCGCAAACGCCACAAAGAAGAGCACCAACGAAATGACCGGCGTCAGCAGCGGTGCCAGCACACGCTGTACGATCACATCCGCCAGAACCACAGCGTTATCGCTGAGGACGGCAGTAACCGAACGCTCGCAGGCTTCCACGATGGATGCCCGAAAGCTTTCGGGCAGAAAACCCGCATATTTGGCGGCGATACCGGACAGATCGACGATGCCGCCTGTCGAAAGGCTGTCCGCGATCTGGTTCCGGAATCCGTTTGCGAGAAAATTCTCAAACACGCGTCCCGCCGCCCAGCCGGAAAATGCCCATGCGCCAAACAGACTCAGAAGATTTCCCACAAGCTGAACGCTGGCCGCGAGAAATCCTTTTTTGGAGTAGCGATAGGCTAAAAGCAACCAAACCGCAGTACATACTATATCAAAAAGAAATGACGGATTCTTGAACATACCTTGTTATCCCTGTTACTTTCTGCCACAGAGTGCTAAAGCGAGAATTATTCTCCTGTTTTTATAAACCTCTCCTAAACAGGCGAGGATGTTTCAGCTTTCTTCCGGCACAGGAACGGTCTGTACCGTATTGCCGCTGAACATCAGAAGCTGTTTTGTTCCGGCAAGCAATGCCTGCGGACGGACGGAATAGCTCTGTGTCCACTGATGTTCTCCGGACGAAGCATAGCACTCTACCGCGCTTTCTGTCAACAGGTAAAATACACTTCCCGTCCGGACGATCTTATTTGCGGACGGTACACCTGCGGTGAACTGGACGCCGAGATTTCTGTCCAGCGTCACCACCTGACAGATCTGTCCGGAAATAAGCAGCAGCCCGACATTCCCCGATGAATCCACCGAGATATCCCGGAGCGACATTCCGTTGAACGAATAGCTCGCCTGTTCCCCGCCGCCCGCATTGTACAGGACCGCGCGATCATCATACACGACAAGAACGCTGCTGCCGGAAAGCCAGCTCACCCATTTGGGCACGCCGCCCTCGCTGCCGATCTGGACGGGGTCTCCCTGCGCCAGATCAAGCAGATACAGATTCGTCACCATCTGTCCTGCGTTGGCTGTGATCGCCGCCACCGCCAGCTTCCGGTTATCCGGCGAGAACGCCATCCGAAGCGGCGTTCCGGTGGATACGTCCATGCTCCAGCTCAGTTGCTGTTCCATTGTAGGTGAGTAGACAAGGAGCTGTGCCATGCTTCCCACATCGTCCGTGACAACAGCCAATGTGCCGTTATCGGACATTGCGCAGAGAAAGATCGTGTTCTCCAATGTTTTGGTGTAAAGATTCTGCGTCCGGCTTTCGACCCGCAGCTCATTGCCCGAACGGTTATACAGAACGAAACGGTTTTTTCCCGCTGCCAGCGCAGGTCGGGCATAGCCGCTCTGGATCGAGTTCAGGCGGCTTCCCGTGTTGGAATAGACCACACAGCCCTCCGACCCAAGCTCCACGAAGCCGCTCGTCAGCGGCTCGACCTGCAGCGGCTCCATCACGCCTGTCTGCTGCGGCCAGCCCGTACCGGGAAACAGAGTGATCCTTGCCGTATCCACAAAATCCTTGAGGACAGCGACCGAGCTGCCGACCAGTCCCGTCGCGAACAGCACCACCGCCACCAATACAACAAGGATGGCGGCTGTCCGTCGCAGACGCTTTGCGTGCTGCCGCTGGCGTGCCTGCTCAAGATATTCGACCCGTCCCACCGAAAGCGGTTCGTCGTTGTCCGAACGGTCCCCCCGAAGATGTTTACGCATTCGTTTCTACTCCTATCATACGCCTGTCCTTCACCGCAAGACCCGGCAGTTTTGATTGTGGCTCAGACCTGACCGACATGCCAATGGCTCGCCCTCTGGGAAAGCTGGCAAAGCCGACAGGCTTTGACTGAGAAGGCTATTCATCGTAATGAACGCACTTCAAAAACAGTCCCTTCGCCGGAAAGGTCGGACCAGCCTTGCTGCGGTCGCAGCTTTCCAGAACAGCGGGGATCGCTTCCGGCTGCATCCGTCCCGCGCCCACCTCACAAAGCGTTCCGACCAGAATGCGCACCATATTGTACAGATATCCGTCCGCCGTCACCATGATATCCACCTCGTCACCCTTTCGGGTCACGGTGCATTCCGTGATGGTGCGGGTCGTATCTCCGTGCGCTGCCGCCGAGCTTCCCGTCGCGCAAAGCGCAAGGAAGTCATGCGTCCCGACAAATTTTTCCGCTGCTTGTTGCATCTTTTTCTCATCCAGACGTCGAGGCACACGAGCATAGTATCTCTCGTCAAAGGGCGAGTCGATCGGGCTGTTGCGGATGCGGTAAAGATAAGTCTTCGTATGCGCCGCATACCGTGCATGGAAGTCGTCCGGCACGACCCTTGCCGACAATACCCTGATATCCATCGGGAGATGCTGATTCAATGCCAGCGGCAGCTTTTCGGGCGGGATGCGGGTATCGGCATGAAAATTCAGCGCGAAACCCAGCGCATGAACGCCCGCATCGGTGCGGCTGCATCCTTTGATATCGGGGCGGCTGCCCAGCACGGCTTCCAGTGCGTCCTGCACGGTCTGCGCCACGCTCCGTCCGTTTGGCTGCACCTGAAAACCGCAGTAGTTCGTGCCATCGTAGCTTAAGATCAGTAGATAGTTCATAGGCTTCTTCTTTGTCCAAGCTCTCAGTCGAGCTAACGCTCGCCAGCTCCCCTATTAATGTGAATCAAGGGTAGAAGGGAGACAAAACAAAAGTTTAGAAAAAAAGAAAGACAAACAGCTTCAAAAAGCGGAAAATGAAGTTGATGAAAGAA
>CAVEGP010000156.1:0-3012 GCA_963615155.1 Bacteroides uniformis
GCATCAGGGCTGCGGGCAGAACGACCAGAATGACGGCCATGGAGATCAGGGCACCACGGGAGATCAGCAGGCAGATGCTCTGCAGCAGTTCCATCTTACTGATGGCAGCCACGCCGACGGTAGCGGCGAAGAAGGTCAGGCCGCTGGTCAGGATACTCTGGCTGCAGTGCTCCAGCGACTGCTGGGCGGCCTGCTTGGGCGTGCGGCCAAAGGCACGCTCCTCGTGATAACGGGTGGTCATCAGGATGGAGTAGTCCACAGTCGCGCCCAGCTGAATGGTGCCGATGACGATGCTGGCGATGAAGGGCAGCTGGGTACCGGTGAAGTACGGGATGCCCATGTTGATGGCGATCGCCGCCTCGATGCTGGCGACCAGCAGAACGGGGATGGACAGGCTCTTGAAGGAGATCGCGATGATTACCAGAACAGCCAGGATCGACCAGACGTTGACATTTGCGAAGTCAACATCGGCGACTTCGATCAGATCCTTCGTCATTGCGCCCTCTCCCGTGATAACGCCCTCGGGGTCAACCGCCTTGATCAGGTTATTCATCTCCGTCAGCTGGTCGTTGATGGCGTCCGTACCGGTCTTGTAGGAGCTGTTCGCAAGGATCAGCTTGTAGCCGCCGGACTGCAAAATTTCCGTAATGCTGTCGGGCAGAAGCTCGGTGTCGAAGCCCGGACCTGTGATGGAATCAAGACTGATGACCTGTGTGATGCCGTCGATGTCCTCTAGCTCATCGCAGAGGTCAGACACCTGCGAAGCGGTCAACTCATCATTTACCAGAATGAAATGGGAGGTCGTCATGCCAAAATCTTCGCCCAGCTTATTCGTACCGACAATGCCCGTCAGATCCTGGGGCAGCGAATCGAACAGGGTGTAGTAGACCTCTGCCTTCTGCTGCGCAATGACGAACGGGATCAGAAGCACGATAAAGATAACAACGATACTCTTGGAGTGCTTGGAGACAAAATAGCTGAGCTTTGTCAGCTGCGGGATCACGGTGCGGTGCTTATACTTTTCAACCTGATGGTCGAACGTCAGGATCAGCGCGGGCAGGATAACGACGGTGCAGATAACACCCAGCGCAACACCCTTTGCCATGACGATACCGATATCACGACCCAGCGTCAGACGCATTGCGCACAGAGCAAGGAAGCCTGCGATGGTCGTCAAGCTGGAAGCGGAGATCGAGGTCATGGTCTTGCAGATAGCGGAGACCATCGCCTCCTCATTGTTGGAGCGAAGCTCTTTTTCCTCCTGATACCGATGCAGCAGAAAAATCGAGAAGTCCATCGTAACGCCCAGCTGAAGGACGGTCGCCAGAGCCTCGGTGATGTAGCTGATCTGTCCAAGGAAGATGTTCGTGCCAAAGTTATATACGATGGGGAACAGCAGACCCAGCATAAACAGCAGCGGCGTGATGGTGCTTTCCAGTGAAAGGAACAGAACCAAAAGGCTTGCGCCGACTGCGCAGATGATGTAGAACGGCATTTCCTCATCGATCAGGGCTTTGGTGTCCTGCAGAATAACGCTCATACCGCCGAAGAAGCAATCCTTGCGAAGGACTTTCTTGATCTGCTTGACGGCATTCATCGTCTCATCGCTGGCACTCGGACTGTCGAACCGGACGATGAGCATGGTGGAATCATTTTTGCCGAACATGAACTGCTGAACATCAGCCGGAAGCATCTCGGTCGGGATGCTGGGATCGATGACATCGCTCAGCCAGAAGGTCTGGGTAACGCCGGGGACGGCGTCAATGTCCTTCTTCATTGCGATCAGCTCATTGGTTGGCAGCCCCTCTACCGTTATCATGCCGGTGGAGGCCAGATGGAAGTCATCCTCCAGTGCTGTCTCACCGATCATGGAATCCAGATCGTGAGGCAGGTAGGTGAGGATGTCATAGTTGATGCGGGTAGCCACTGCGCCGATCGCGGAAGGGATCAACAGCAGGATCGCTACTGTTAAGATCAGCTTCCGCAGCCGCACAATGCCCTGTGCGATCTTTTTCATGAGAACCCTCCATAGAAAGTTGATTGAATGTACTTTGTCCAAAACTGACTGTCAGTCAGTTCTGAGCAAGCACTATTATAACCATTCCGTTTTAAGTGTCAAGGCAAAAAATGACCAAAAGTCAGTTTTCTTATCAAAAGTGAAAAATTGTATAGCCATTCTGCTTCATTTGGGTATTGCGCTGGATGGAAATGACTGTTAAACTGATTGAGACATACACAACACCGCAGAAAAGAGGATCCAGAAACCAGAATGAGCACCGTGGAAGGAAAAAAACAGGAAAAGCGCAAAGCATTGTTGAACGCCGCCTATGAGCTGTTCCTCGAGCGTGGCGCAGCCAAGACCAGCGTAGCCGATATCACTGCCCGCGCGAAGGTAGCAAAGGGGACATTCTATCTCTACTTTACCGACAAAGGCGCGGTAACACGTGCGTTGCTTGGTCAGGTAAGCTACCAATTGCTGAACGAAGCCTGCGCCGCCGTCGAGCAGCAGGACGAAGCTCTTTCCTTTCCGGACAAGATGATCTTTGTCATCGACCACATCATTGAATCTCTCCGAAGCGATCTGCTGATGCTCCGGTTTCTGGAGCGCAGCTTCGTCTGGCCGGGGCTTGACCAGTTGGAAGCCAGCACCGAAGCCGAGCCGCTGATGCGGAAGCTGCTGAACATCATTCTCACCAGCCCCGAAATGGCTGGACGCACCGAGCGTGAGATCTATCAGCGTATTACCGCTCTCGGCAGTATGTGCATGTCCGTCTGCTATTCCAGCATCCTCGAGGGGAAGCCCGACGATATCGACCATATGAAGCCGATCCTCTACGACATCATCCGTCGGGCACTCTGATATTTTTTATGTTTTTTCAAAAAAGCTCTTGCATTTGAGCCGAACCTGTGATATCATATTGTGGTCGGAACGACACATGGACGGTTAGCTCAGCTGGTAGAGCATCTGCTTGACGTGCAGGAGGTCACAGGTTCGAGTCCTGTACCGTCCAC
>CAVEGP010000157.1:0-2983 GCA_963615155.1 Bacteroides uniformis
CCGGAACGCTGCTCATGGTGACTCATGACCGTCATCTGATGAACAGCCTTGCCTGCCCGATCCTTTATCTTGAGGACGGAAAAGCGACCATCTACCCAAGCTATGATGCCCTGATGGGACGCAATACGGTGCCCACCGCACTGGAAAAGTCTGCCGAACCGACCAAAATCGGTTACGGCAAGGAACAGCGTCGCCGCCGAGCGGAGCTGCGTGCCAAGATCAAAGCCTGCGAGGATGAGATGGAAGCCTGCGGTGCGCGAGAGGTCGAGCTGGACAATGAGATCAACTCGCCCGAGGTCTATAATGATCCGCAGCTTCTCAGAGAAAAAAGTGATGAACTGGCGGATCTGCGTTTCCATCAGGACGAGCTGTTTGCCGCATGGGAAGCCGCCATGGAAGAGCAGGAGCAGTACGAACAATCGCTGGGCGGTGACGAATGAGCCGAGCGGAAGGGGGAGAGCAGGATGCCAAAACATGACCGAAGCTACAAGAAAACGCACGAGATCGCACTTTCCGGGCTGCTCTTTGCGCTGGCGATGGCGTTGTCCTTCATCGAAGGAACACTCGTCATCCCGGGTCTGATGCCCGGAATGAAGTTGGGACTTGCCAACATCGTGGTAATGTACGCACTGTTTTTCATGGGGGCAAGACAGGCGTTTGTCTTGGATCTGCTCAAGGCACTGTTCGTTTTTCTTGTTTCCGGTTGGACGGCAGGCTTTTTGTCGCTCTGCGGCGGGTTGCTGTCGTTACTGGTAATGTGGCTTCTTTATTATCACGTTCCGGTGCGTCCGACCTGGTTCATTCTGTCCGTCTGCGGTGCGCTGTTCCATAATATCGGTCAGCTTCTGGGAGCAAGCGTTGTCCTTTCCTCTACGATGTCACTCTATTATGCGCCGGTCATGCTGATCCTTGGTCTTGTGATGGGGGCGGTCACTTCCGTTACCTTGCGTGCTATCCTGCCCGCACTGGGAAAAATCGGGTACAATACCCATGAAAAAGGTCGGGAATAACCGCTTGCAACTGTGCCGCAAATCCGATATAATAAACTGATACAGAATCCAATATAGATTACCCAACACAAAACTGCCTGTGGGCGACACGCGCCATCGGGCAGCTGGGAGGTTTTACATCATGTCTGAAAAAGTTACCGTAAAGGTGGAACGTAACATCGTCCATCTTCCGGCCATCGCTCTTCGGGGGCTGGTGGTTTTTCCGAATAATCTGCTTCACTTCGAGGTCGGTCGTGATAAAAGCATTGCCGCCGTCGAGTGGGCAATGAGCAACAATTCGGATATTTTTCTGATTGCGCAGAAGGATATGAAGGTCGAGGACCCGCAGCCGTCTGACCTGTACACCTATGGTGTTGTCGCCGAGGTCAAGCAGGTCATGCGGGTGTCGGAGGATCTGGTGCGCATTCTCGTCGAGGGAAAATATCGCGCCAAGCTGATGGAATTGGATGCAGACGGCAGCTTTCTGCTGTCTGCTGTCCGGTCTGCGCCCGTCCGTCCTGCAAAGCCTGAGGAAACGCCCGAGCTGGATGTTCTGGTACGGAACGTCAAAAAAGGCTTCGACGACCTGCTGGC
Source organism: Bacteroides uniformis (assembly GCA_963615155.1). Taxonomy (GTDB): domain Bacteria; phylum Bacillota; class Clostridia; order Oscillospirales; family Ruminococcaceae; genus Faecalibacterium. The sequence continues at coordinate 1,584 of CAVEGP010000157.1, forward strand.
ACTCAACCCGCACATTGGCAAAGATGTCGTGTTCTCCATCACCACAAGCAATGACCCTGCCTATCTGTCTGAGTATATCCCCGCAAACCTGCTTTTCCGCTTTGAAGATAAACAGGCGATTCTGGACGAAGGCACGCTGATGGGACGGCTGAAACTTCTGATTGAGAAGATGCACAGAGAACGCCGGATGCTGGAGATCGATAAGGAAATCGCTCAGAAGGTTGACGAAGCGATGGACAAAAACCAGCGCGACTACTACCTGCACGAGCAGCTCCATATGATCAGCGAAGAGCTGGGCGAGGACGACGATACGACCGCTGAAGTGGAGGAGTACCGCCGCAAGATCACGGAGCTTCATCTTTCACCTGAGTGCGAGAAAAAGCTGCTGAAGGAGACGGATCGTCTGTCCAAGATGCAGAGCAGCAATCAGGAGGGTACGGTCATCCGTACTTATCTGGACACCTGTCTCGACCTGCCTTGGAACACCTTCACCGAGGACGACCTTGATATTGCGAAGGCACAGCGCATTCTGGACCGTGACCATTATGGGCTGAAAAAGGTCAAGGATCGCATCCTCGAGGTTCTGGCTGTCCGCAAACTTGCGCCGGATGTCAAGGGACAGATCATCTGCTTGGTCGGACCTCCGGGTGTCGGCAAGACCAGCATTGCGCGTTCCATCGCCGAAAGCCTTGGGCGGAAGTACGTCCGTCTGAGCCTTGGCGGTGTCCGTGACGAAGCTGAGATCCGAGGTCATCGACGCACTTATATCGGCGCGATGCCGGGCAAGATCATCAGCGCGATGATCACGGCAAAAAGCTCGAATCCGCTGATGCTGCTGGACGAGATCGACAAGCTGGCAGGCGATTTCCGAGGTGATCCGGCCGCCGCGCTGCTGGAAGCTCTCGACCCCGAGCAGAACAGTACCTTCAACGATCACTTTGTCGATATGCCGTTTGATCTGAGCCATGTGCTTTTCATCACCACGGCAAATGATCTGAGCGCGATCCCCGGACCTTTGCGCGATCGTATGGATGTTATCGAACTGCCCAGCTATACCCGTGTGGAGAAATATAACATCGCAAAGAAGCATCTGGTCCCCAAACAGTTGGAGGCTTGTGGTCTGACTGGAAAGGTCACGTTTTCTCAGAGCGCGCTGTATGGAATCATCGATGGCTACACCCGTGAGGCCGGTGTCCGTAGCCTTGAACGAACCATCACCAGTGTTCTGAGAAAGTGCGCCCGAAAAATTGCGTCCGGCGATGCCGAAACAGTCTCTGTCACAGGGGCGACCCTCGAAAAGCTGCTTGGACCTCGCATCGTCAAGCCAGATTTCCTCAACCGTACCAACGCTATCGGCATTGCAAATGGTCTGGCTTGGACGAGCGTCGGCGGCGAGACCC
>CAVEGP010000158.1:0-2935 GCA_963615155.1 Bacteroides uniformis
CCGGATATAGCCATTGTGGATGTGCGGATGCCCGGACTTACCGGGCTTGAGGTCATCGAGCTTCTGCGGCAGAAGAACCTGCCGACGCACTTCATTGTGAATACGGCATACAGTGATTTTGAGTATGTAAAGAGCGCACTGAATCTGAAGACGGACAGCTATATTCTGAAGCCCGGCAAACGCGGGGAGATGGTGAATGCCATCTCGGAAGCGGCGGCACGCGTCGAGGAGGATCGGGCGCGCCTGAAAAAGGATACGGAAATGCAGTCTGCGCTGAAGCTGATCAATCCCATGTTGGGCAGCGAAATTCTGATGAGCATTTTTGCGGCGCGGTGTGATGAGGAGAATTTTCAAACCTATTTGACGCTGAACGATATTCAGTTCTGTCAGGGCTGCATATTGACGTATCTTCCCAGCGGGAGCTGCGGTGTTTTTGCGATGCAGAAGCCGGAGGATATACTGCAGCAGGCACTTTCGACAATTTGTCCGTACATTTATGCCGCAACAAAAAGCGGTATTGTGGTTATGCTGTTTCTGCCGGAAGGAGAAAATAAAGGGGCGCTTTCAGAATGGTGTCACGGCGTGGATGAGCTTCTTCTCTCAAAGCTTGAAGAGGCGGAAGGACATCACATTTTGCATGGGGCTGGCGGCGTTTACGGCAGTTTTCCGGAAATGAAAAAATCTTATGAGGAGAGTGTCGCGGAAATTGAAAAAGACAAGATGGGAGAAGCTGCTTCTGAGGATGTGAATTACGTGGCATGTGCGCAGGCTTATATTTGCAGGCATTTTTCGGAGGATATCTCGCTGGAGGACTGCGCAGCGAAAGCCGGGGTGAATGCATTTTACCTGAGCCACATTTTTCGGGAGCAGACGGGGCAGACCTTCGTGGAGTATCTTACGCAGGTACGGATGCGGAGAGTCCTTGCATTATGTCAGGATCCGACGCAGTCCATCAAGAGCATTGCGGAACAGAGCGGATACAGCAACATAAGCTATTTTTACAGAGTGTTTAAGAAGGCGACCGGAAAGACAATCGGCGAGTATCGGAAGGAAGTGTGTCATGTCGAGGATCAGTGAAGCGCTTATTCGGGAATGGAGTGCAGGTGATGCAGAACGAGATCGGGGGCTCTGTACACCGGAGGATGTGGAACGAATCGATAATATCCGCTATGGGCCGGATGAGAAGTGGAATCTCCTGGATATTTACCGGCCCAGAGATGCTGCGGGAATATTGCCTGTGCTGATGATCGTGCATGGCGGCGCCTGGGTATACGGAACAAAAGAGGTATATCAGTTTTATGGGATGAGTCTTGCCCAAAGGGGCTTTGCGGTTGTGAATGCCAATTATCGTCTTGCGCCGGCGCATAAGTTTCCGGCGCAGCTGGAGGATGTGAATCAGCAGGTTCAATTTGTGCTGGAGCATGCCCGGGAGTACGGTCTGGACAGTCGGAATATTTTTATGGCGGGCGACTCGGCAGGAGCGCATCTGCTGGGGCTGTATCTCGGTATTTGCACAGATTCAGAATACGCGTCGCTGTATCCCTTCCGGACGCCGGAGGGCTTTGAACCCAGGGCTGTGCTGATGAACTGCGGCGTCTATGACATTGGACGTACCCCGGTAATCAGTGAAGAGGGGGATCGGATGCTGATGCAGGATCTTCTGCCAATGGGAGGGACAGAGGAAGAGATGCGGCGCATTCAGGTGACAGGCTGCGTGAACGCGAAGTTTCCGCCGACATTCATCGCCACAGCGGTGGGGGATTTTGCCGGACCGCAGGCGCCGTTTATGGAAGCGGCGCTGAAGAAATCCGCTGTGCCGTATGAATACCGTGTCTACGGGACAGAACAGCAGCCGCTGTATCACAATTTTGAGATCAATCAGCGGGAAGCAGCAGGAATTCGCTGCAATGAGGAAGAGTCCGAATTTTTAAAAAAATGGATTCAAGCTTGAGCTTATGGCTGGGCAATCAGCAGGAAGGATAAAATATGTCAGAATATGCATTGAGAATCAGGAAGGAATTTGCAGAGGGTGATGCGAAGAGGGATGCCGGACTGAGCATGCCGGAGAGCATTCAGAGATTTGATAATATCCGATATGGGGATGATGCGGTATGGAATCTCCTGGATGTCTACCGGCCGAAGCAGAATAAAGACAAGCTGCCGGTGATCGTGATCGTGCATGGCGGCGGATGGGTGTACGGCACAAAGGAGGTATACCAGTTCTACGGAATGAGTCTTGCGGAGCGCGGCTTTGCGGTTGTGAACTATACCTATCGTCTGGCACCGGAGCATAAGTTCCCGGCCTCCCTGGAGGATACCAATGCTGTGATGGCATGGATTCGTGAGCATGCAGATCAATATGGTCTGGATACAGAAAATGTATTTGCTGTCGGCGATTCGGCGGGAGCCCATCTTCTGGGAATGTACTGTGCGATATGCACGGATGCGCAGTATGCAGCGCATTTCCCCTTCAAAGCAAAAGCCGCGTATCTTCCGAAGGGAATCGGCATGAACTGCGGTGCCTATCGGCTTTTTGATGAAAAGGGAAGCAGTATGAGAGCGGAGGACGGGGATCTGATGGAGGATCTTCTGAACAGTGCAGCAGAGCGACCGCTGGTGCAGGTGACGGAGCACATCAACAGCAGCTTCCCGCCGGCCTTTATTATGAGCGCTTACGGGGACTTCCTGCTGGCGCAGGCGCCGCTTCTGGAGGAGCGCTACAGAGCACAGGGACTGCCGCATGTCCTTCGGATTTACGGCAGTGAGAGCAAGCCGCTCTATCATGTGTTCCACTGCACCATGCAGGAGCCGACGGCGAAAGTCTGCAATGATGAAGAATGCGCGTTCTTTAAGAGCCTGATGTAGTCGGCAAGCGTTTTCTTAGCCTTTCCTAATAAGGTTTTGTTGGCGCTAAACCGAAAATGATGTACACTAA
>CAVEGP010000159.1:0-2867 GCA_963615155.1 Bacteroides uniformis
AGTTACGAAAATGTTAATAATGCACCACATTGCCCGCTTTGCGGATACGTTCCAAAACGGGTGTTGCTTCTGGGCTGCGGAAGTAGTCAAGGCTGCTCTGCGGCAGCAGCATTTCCAGCGTGTCCCAATCGCCGGATTGCAGACACTGGCGAACGGTAGAAGCACTGATGGCTTTGCCGTTTGCTTCTTTGCGGGGAACTACGATGCAGTCGATGCCCGCCTTGGGAAGCTGTTCACACATGATTTTGTTATAAAGCCCCGACACCTGACTGGTAGGTTCTTCGCCTACATAGCGGGCAGTGATATTCAGGGCATTGGCGATTTTTGTGAATACTGCCAAATCGAGCCGCGCATGACCGTCAATGACGGCAGCTTCATCTTTCAAGAAGTAGCTGGGGAAGGTGGCATTTGAAATAATATAGGGGCCGCTATCATGCAGAACGACGTTGGGCAGGTGCTTTACACCCTCTGCCACCAGCTTTTTGCGCGCGGCAAAGGGAACAAGGCTGGCATCTTCACTGACAACGAACAGATGTAGAGTATCGCAGGCGGCAGCGGCTTTTTCCACAAGATATTGATGACCGAGAGTAAATGGGTTCGCATTCATGACGAGTGCAGCCGATTTGCCCTCGGTTTTTGTTTTCTCTAAATTGTGCAGATAGGAGCTGAAGCCATCTCTGCGGTTTTCCATAAAGACCAGAGTATCTTCTACACGGGCGATTTCATAGAAGCCAAGGTCGCCGAAAAACTTGGAACTTTTGACCTTGGTATAAAGGAACAAATGCAGATTGCCCCGCGCACACTGCACCTCGATGAGATGGGTGATGATTTGGTTCAGCAGGCCCTCGCCCTGATGGGCACTGCTGACGGCAAAGCACCGCAGGGTATTGCCAAAGCAGCTTCCTGTGCCGATGACCTTGTAATTTTCGTCATACATGGCACAGGTGTAGTCCAGATTTCCGTCGCGCTGGATGCCCTCCTGCTCCAAAAGTGAGTCCACCTGCGCAAGAGTATATTTATCCGTGGGATAGACTTGCGAAATACTGTATTCAGACATTGTGATGTCCCTCCGTTTTGAAAAAGTAGAGAAGATAGGTCAAAGCCAGCAGATCGGCACTTCCACCGGGAGAAAGATTCTCTGCAATGAACTGGTCATCCAGAGCTATCAAATCCGCTTCGTCGGGATATGGCGTTTGAGCCAGCAGCATTTTTACTCTTGCGACCCACGCCAACTGCCGCTCACGGCTGGAGCGGGCAATCATGTTGGTATCAGTGCTGTGAACTAAAATGGTCAGCAGGGCACCGCATCCGGCCCGGTTGATGTCGGAATATTGCTCGACTCCTTTTTCCAATGCAGGAAGTCCGTATTGTAGAATGACAGGAAAACCGTCTTCTGCCTGCCCGCGTACACCTGTAATTCTATATTTTGCGTAGAATTTCTGTCCGGCTGTCTCTGCATTTTCCTCGGTGACATTTTTGAAGTCCCGCTCGGTCAGCCCGTTGGTCATTGCCTTTACTTCGTCCAGCACACGGGCCGGGTCAGACCAGAGTGAGCGGTCAAGTCGCCCCAGTGCGGCACAGGTGATGCCAATGGAAAAAATTGCGCCCTTGTGGGTGTTTACACCATCCGTGGCTTCCAGCATTTCGCCCTCTGCTTCACATCCCAAGGGACGGAGAGCCACAAATGTTTCGGGGGCAGGGCGGTCCATCGTTTCACGTCCAACTTTAGCACACGCCTCAAAGTAGGGGTACAGTGCCGCTGCACTGCTCATAAAAGTAAACGAATCCATATCGGTATGGCTTCCGCTGTTGCGGCGATCCACAAGACCCGGTTTGGGTGTGGTGGTCACTTCATAAAGGAGAGCGCGGACAGCTTGCTTTGCAGCAGTGGAAGTGTCCCACGCATCCAGTGTTTCGGTCAGTATCTCGTTGGTCTTGCTCTGCAATTCGGCCACCGTGTGGACACGCCGACTGCTGCATACCTTGGCAGGCCCGCCGCAAATCAGACAACGGCGTCCAGAAAGATGCAGTTCTTCACGGTCTACTTTCTGTCCGTCCGGGCGGAGCACATCCACATCAAACAGCCGTCCCAATGGTGTGGCGTCTTCAATGTCCGTCGTAAATTTCTTGATGACCAACGGATCAGCATCCAGTACATAAAATGCTTCACAACCAGTAGACTCAACGTGGGAGTCATGGTACATCAGGACAAGTTTTGCCCGGAAAAACTGCTGGGAGAGCAGCTTTTGCCCACGCGCAAAGCCGCGCCGGATAAGGGGCGAGTCCTTTACCGGGCCTGCGATGTTCATGGTAAAACAGATGAGCGGCTTATGGTACAGCTCCAAAAGTTCCTGCTGGTGACGAACACGACGTTCACGAGCATCCAGCATTTCAAGAAGGGAGACTTCTTTTGACATAGCGATTCTCCTTTCAGCGGTTTTTCTTGAGTGCAGTCATGAATGCTTTTATCTGCGGAAGCTCTGAATAGTTACGCTTCATCTTACATCCGGATAATGAAAAGAGGAAAGAGGGCTGACCATTCGGTTTTTTGCACAAGCTATTCCATTTACGACTGCTAATTGCTGACTTTTCCGCCTTTTACACCCGCTCGAGACGCTGATACGCTCATGCCAACGAAAGGGAGCCGCCCGATGAACACACCGGGCGTCATCAGCGGTACGGGCATGGTGGATGCAATGGCGACCACCATTGTCAATGTCCTGCCTGCATCGATGGCCCCGCATATGCACTGGTTTATGGCACTGTTCAGTGTGCCTCTTAAGAACCGTCAATTTAGTGGATTTGAGTGTTGTATGGTAACTATTCAGAGCCAAGCAAATTTGCATAAAATGCGCGAGTAATGCTTG
>CAVEGP010000160.1:0-2831 GCA_963615155.1 Bacteroides uniformis
GTCGTGCCCATTATCGGCGGCGCAGCCATCAGCCTTGGCAAAGAGACACTGAAAACCAGGCTGGCGGTCGTTCTGTGCGTAGGGGCGTTCTGCGTCTGCGCGTTCACGAATATCAGCAACCTGACGCTCGTCATCGGCGGCGCAGTCGCAAGCCTGATCTGGATGGGGGTGAAAGAGCATGGCATTGGTTGAGACACTGTTCCAGCTGTTTTTGGCGTTTGCGAAGATCGGCTTCACAAGCTTTGGCGGCACGTCGATGATCCCCCTCATTATGGAGGAGATGTCCGCCCATGGGTGGATGAATGAAGCCGACCTGTCCAATCTGATCGCCATCGCCGAGATGACCCCCGGCTCTCTGGGCGTCAACTGCGCGACTTTTGCCGGAACGAAAACGGCGGGGATGATCGGCGGCGTGGCGGCGGTGCTGGGCGTTCTCAGCCCGACCCTGACCCTGACGCTGGCGGCTGCCGTGTTCTTCCAGAAATTCCGGGAGAGCAAGGTCATGGGCTATATCATGATGTTCGTCAAACCCATCTGCATTGGGATGATCGTACAGGTGCTCGTCAGCCTGAGTATGCAGAACTACGCGGCGGATTCCGGACTGCCTGACCCGCTGGCGATCGGGATCGGCGTCGTCTGCTTCTATCTGCTGCAAAAACGGAAAATGAGCGTACCAAAGACCATCGGCATTGCAGCGGTGCTGGGCATCCTCTGCTTTGGCGTTCTCTGATGTGGCGCTTCTATTCCGCTCAGACTCTTAAAACTGTATTGCGGCGGAACGAGGGATGAACCTCAGCTGAAAAAAAGTATGTTTTTTGCGCGCATTTAGGCAGAAGAGTGGAACAGAATAAAACCACGAAAAAAGTAGTGAAACTTCAAGGGAATAATTGACAATGGGGGGGGATTGCAGTATACTGTAGAATATTAGATGTGAAATCTAATGATCTGGAAATGAAGGGAAACGGGTCGATTGAAACAAAAAAGACAATGGGGGATCGTGGGCGGTGTTCTTACCCTGATCCTGGCTGTGATCCTTCTTTTCTATTTTGGCGGACGCTGGCTGGAAACACGAAGCTATACCGAGACGCGGGGCGACCTGACCGAGACGGACGATACCGAGACCTGTGAGGTGAACGGCGTTCTGTACCGGCGGAGAAAGAACCTGACCTCGATTCTGGTTATGGGTGTTGACCGGGACAGCGATGCGGTATCCGAAAGCTCCTATGACGGCGGTCAGGCGGATTTTCAGCGGCTGATCGTGATCGATTCGGACGCGCAGACGGTGCGTCAGCTCAAAATCGACCGTGATACGCTGGCAGAGGTCACTGTGCTGGGTTTGCTTGGAACTCCCATCGGAACGCAGACCATGCAGATCAGTCTGGCGCACGGCTTCGGCGATGGAAAAGAACAGAGCTGTGAGTACGCGAAGGAGGCTGTGGAAGGGCTTCTGAACGGGGAGAGCATCGACTTCTACCTTGCGATGAACCTGGACGGCATTTCGGAGCTGAACGATCTGGTGGGCGGCGTGACCGTGACACTGGAGGATGATTTCTCAGCTCACGACCCGCAGATGACGAAGGGCACGACCCTGACGCTGCACGGGAAGCAGGCGGAATATTATGTCCGCAGCCGTATGGATATCGGTGAGGGCACGAATGAAGCGCGTATGGTGCGTCAGGAGAGCTACCTCAACCAGCTCTTCTCCCAACTGGAAGAGAAGGTGCGGCAGGACAAGCAGTTCACAGCGACCTTGTACGACGCGCTGACGCCCTATCTGGTGACAGACATCGCGCGGGGGCGACTCATCAATGAGGTGTGGGCGGCAAAGGATTACACGCTGGAGGACGCCGTAGAGCTGACAGGCGAGCATCAGGTCGCTGAGGATGGCTTTATGGAATTCCATGCGGACGAAAGCTCCATTGAGCAGGCTGTGCTGGAGCTGTTCTGGGAACCGGTAGAATAAGACCGGAGATCAACATGATGTAAATGTCCACTTGGGGCGTTTGCTATATTATTTCAGGGGCTGTATCAGAAGATGCGGCTGCACGAGAGGAGTTTTTTATCATGAGAAGAGTTGTAAGCGTTGCACTGACCGCTGCATTGGTCATGAGCATGGGTGTTGCCGCATTTGCTGCTACCCCCAGCAAGACCACCGCTGCCGCTGTCGAGGCTACCGTGACCGCCACCGTTGAGAGCGGTACCGGCACCATCAAGTTTGAGGAGCCTGTTACCGAGGAAGCCAAGGCTGAGGCTGAGGCTCAGGCTACCGCTGCGGTTCAGAACGTTGCCGCAAGTGTTGACCTGACCGCTCTTACCGGAGCAACCGAGACTGAGACCGTTGACGTTGCCGCTGTCAAGACCGTCACCGTCGCTGCGAACACCCTGTCCGATGACGCCAAGATCAGCATCGAGATGGATTCCGCTGTTGTGGAAGCTGCTTATAAGGATGTTGCGGACGGCACTGAGGTCACCGTTCTGGCGGCTGTTCCCGTCATTGACCCCGCTACCGGCAAGCAGGCTGTCGATGAGAACGGCAAGCCCGTCTTCCAGTATCACAAGGTCGGCGCAGTTGTCGTGAAGGGCAAGGTTCAGGTCAAGCTGACCGGTGCTCAGGTCAAGACCCTGACCAGCGGCGGCAATGGCTTCACCCTGATGGCTCTGACCAAGACTGAAACGGCAAAGGCTGCAAAGTAAGAAATCATCTGTCCGGATGAATCATGGGGCGGCGGCATTTCTGTCGCTGCCCTTTTTTCGGTTCAATCTGCATGGAATGAAAGGGAGATACGATTTTGTCAGAAAATCAGACTGTACTGAAAGAAAGAGCCGCAGCC
>CAVEGP010000161.1:0-2826 GCA_963615155.1 Bacteroides uniformis
AGGAGGTGGCTGCGTCCGTCTGGGAGGAGATGACGGACTCAGTGATCGTTTTCGCATCGCCCGATTCGGTCGTTGTGCTTCCGCTAGAACCGCCGCTGGAGCTTTTCGGAATGCTGGTATCGACCGTTTCCGGCTCGACGTCCGTATCCGTTTTTTTGCTACGTCCGGCTCCACCGCCAGCTGTTCCGCCGCCCATATCGCCGGTTCCGAAGCTTCCACCGTTACTTCCGCCAAAGCCGTCATCATCCGTGGTGCTCCCACCGCCCTTTTGAGCGTTCCAGAAGTTCCTTGCGGCAGTTGCGGCGCGGTTGAATCCGTTCTGGGCTTTTGCCAGACCGTCAAGAAGCTTGTTGAAGATCGGTCCACAGAAGCTCCATACGCTTTTAAGCGCACCGTTTACGATGTCCCGGAAGTCCTCGCTCTGCGTGTAGGCGGTAATGAACAGCCCGGCCAGAAGCCCGAGAGGGTTCATCAGCGATGTGATTGCGCCGAGCGCGCCAGCGGCACCGGCGGCAAGCTTCATTGCGACAAAAGAACCGGTCAGTGTTGTCAGGATCGGAACCAGCTTGGAGCCGTTTTCTTTCAGCCAGACAGTAGCATTCGCGACGCCTTCCAACTGTGGAATCGTCTCTGCGGCGGCGTCCATCATCCCCTCGAAGCCGTCTGTCTCCCAGCCGTCCTTCATGGCGATCGCCAGATCATTGGCTTTTGAAACAAGGTCGCCGTAAGCCGAAGCGAGTTTCTCGGTTAAAACTCCGGCAAGCTGCGTGGCGTTGTCTTTCAGGGTAGAAAGTCTGCCAGTCAGCGTCTCGCTCTGCGTTGTCATGCTGTTGTAGTACCGCCCGCCTTCTTCGGCAGCGGCCTGCAACGCTTTGGTCAGAACATCATAGGTGACTGTCATGCTCTGCACGTCCTGCACCGATTTTCCGGTGTAATCAGCCAGAACTTGATAGATATTGATTCCCGCAAAAGCAAACTGTTTGATATCGACGCTGGACGCTTTGCCGACATTGGCGATCTGTTGAAGGTTTTGAGCCATTCGGTTCAGCTCGTCCGAGCCGCCGCCCGTAGCGGAAACAGCCTCGCCCAGCGCAAGGATGGTCTTGCGTGCATAGGCGGCGTTTTCGCCTGCGCCGATAAGATACTGGTTTGCCTTAACAATGGATTCTGTGTCGAACGGGGTTCTCGCAGCGTCCTGCTTCATGTTCTCGAGGGCAGTGTTCGCCGCTTCCGCATCGCCCAGCATGTTAGTCAATCCGGTGCGATACGTTTCGAGCTGTTTGTTGTAGTCCACGCCAGCAGACGTGACCTTTTCCGCGACAGAAATGATCTTGGAGCCCAAAGACATCACAACAGTCGTAAGAGCCTGTGCTTTCGCGATGGAACCCGCCAGGGATTCCGTGAGGTTTTTCTGTTTGGAGGTGGCTTCCTCCGTTTTCTGACCGAACGAGTCCATGCCATTGTTCGCGGCTTTGAGTGCGGTTGCCGTGGTTTTCAACTGAGCTTCCGCTGCGGAAAGTTGAGACTTCAGCTCTTTGGTTTCGGTGGAGTTTTTCCCGGTCTTTTGGGCAGACTCGTTGTACTTCCGGGTCAGCTCAGCAACGTTTTGAGCGACCTTGCTATACTCTGCGGACAACTGAGCGACGGTGCTCTTTGTGCTTTTCTGGACATCGCTCACACCTTGCTCGTACTCCGACGTGTCCAGCCCAAGCGTTACCATCAGGGTAAATAGATTCAGAGTTCCTCACCTCCATTCTCTTCCGCAGCCTTCCGGCTGTCAGCCAGAGCCTTCTCAAAGCAGGCTTGCGCTTCTTCCACGGTCGCTTCGTGAACAACACGGTCCGGATGCTCAACCTCAGCCACAAGATCACAGTATCGGGTCTCGATCTGTGCGCCCAGTGAGCTTGCGCAGGCGTACAGCATTTCTGAGGTGTAATTCCGATAAGCTTCCCGCTTGTAGTCCTCTTTGAGGCAGTATACAGCCATGCGGTTAAAGTACCGCAGACCGTACGCTTTCAGATGCTCAATACTCGCTCGGCAGATCAGAGACCAAAATCGGTCGCGTTCAACGCACCGAGCGATTTCGTAAAATCCACGAAGTCCGGCTGCATAACGGTCTGAACCAGTGCGCTCAGGGCTTTCATGGTGCTGTCGGATTCGCCCTCTTCCAGAGTGTAGAGCTGATGAAGCGCATCCACGGTGCGGGTCGGGTCAAGCTTCATCAGGGGCTTAGCGAAATCCAGAGCGGCAAGCGCGAACTCCCGGGGAGAGAGCTTCTTTTCGCCCTCAGCCGCCGGAGCGGAGGACGCTCCCAGCAGCTTCATGGCGTTGTCCACAATGGTCTGCCGGGCGGCTTTGGTTTCGGGGTTGTCCACATTGTCCTTAGCGTCCATCACCATGCGGGTGATGCTGTCAATGGCGTCGTACAGCTTCGGCAGGGCGGCAACGGGGTCCAGATTGATCGTCAGAAGCATGTCTTATTCCTCGCTCTCCTTGATGTAGAACTCCATGGGGACGATGCTGGTGTCAGCGAGGTCATAGTGACCTTTCAAGCTCAGGGTCAGGTTGCCTTTGCCGTCCTTGTTGGTTTTCAGCTCAAAGCCGTTGTCGCTGACGGCGTTTTTCAGGCAAATAGCCGCATAGCCGCCGCCCAGAAGGTTGCCGTGCCACCAGATGTCGGTGAAATCGCTGTCCTCGTAGTCCTCCCGGGGAGTGACCTTGCCGGTACTGGTATCCACAGTGGCTGCGCCAAGGGTCAGCTTGGCAGTGTCAGTGCTCAGAGACAGCAGGGTGGCGGACATGGAGCAATCCCAGCTGGTAATATGC
>CAVEGP010000162.1:0-2777 GCA_963615155.1 Bacteroides uniformis
TTCCTGCAGCAGCATCCGGAAATTTCCTTCGGCGAAGGAGACGGGGAGGCGCAGGAAGCAGAGGATAATGTCTTCGGCGCAAAAGCCGGGGTCGCGCCGGCTTCTGAGGCTGCTCCGCGGCTCTGGTATGCGACCACCAAGGCACCCCGCTGCTACAGCGATGTGCACTTCGGCCCCAATGACTTTATTATGATGGGAAAGGAGTCCGCCGGGATCCCGGAGAGCATCCTGCGGGCTCACCCGGAGAACTGCATCCGCATCCCCATGTGGGGCGACATGCGCTCCCTGAACCTCTCCAATGCCGCCGCCATCGTCCTCTATGAGGCCCTCCGGCAGAACGGCTTTGAGAAGCTGGAGAAGATGGGAAAGCTGGGGAAGGAAAAAGCCTGATGCGTCGGGCTTTTTTTGTTTGCCTTTTTGGGGCAGAAGGGGAGGCGGGTTTTACTGGCGGGTGTATACGACTTCGTAGCTGCCTTCTTCCGCATAGTCTTTGGCCACAAGATTCCCGTTTTTATATCTTAACTGACCATTTCCGGTTAAATAACCGCCATCGTAGGTGCTGTCCAATTGCAAGATATCTCCGGTCCTTGTAAAACTTGTGCTTTCATGTACAGTGTCAGAAGGAAAGTATTGATTTTCCACTGTGTATTCGATGGTATCGCCGCCATCGATTTTATAGACTATGATCTGCCCTGTTATTTCGTCATATCCGCGCCATGTACCAGACAGTACATCTGCGGTGCCGTTGATCCGAGCCATAAGCATTTCATCGCTTAGATCTCTTATATCCGCATAAGTCAGCCCCTCTATGCTGGAAACATATTTTGCAGGGGATATTTTTTCCCATATGTACGCATCTGCTGTATCCCGATCTACTTTTTGGCCTAGAACTTCATTGCCGTCATAATCGTTGTTTTTGTTTCGCCACGTGGTTGCAACATGTTCGCAGATACCATCATGCAGCAGCCAAAGGGCAGTGCCGTCGTCTTCTGAATCAATATCTGAACCAAGGATCGCCTCAGTTAAAAAATAGCATTCTTCTCCGGTCTGAGAGAAGTTCATTGACCAATCCGATTCTGCGATAAGTGTAGGTGCGGTCTCAGCAGCCTTGTAAACCGCTTCAAAATAGCTTCGTTTACTGCCATAGGCGCTCTCATCCCCGGCAGATACTGCCAGCTCCAGCTCGCCATCCTGGTCAAAATCGATGAGGCCGATATTCAGCTCCTCCAATGAAAAATGATGCTCTGATGCAAATTCCTGAAGCACATCCCCATAGATATCCGCATAGCGATTGACGGTGCTGCTTTCCTCTGCAGCAGCGCTTGTCTCTGCTTCTGCAGGTAGTGATGCAGCCATTGTCGTTTCTATAGAGGCGGCAGCCGATTCTGTGGGTGTGTTGATGTGCTTGTAAATCACAGTTGCTCCTCCGGCGGCCACAGCGACAGCTGCCACAGCCGCCACTGCCTTCACGGCTATGCCGGTACCGACGGCTTTTGCGGCTCCGACACCGCCCACAGCGGCAGCCTTGCTCATTCCGGCTGCCCCGGCGGCTTTGGCCCCGCCTGCAGCCGTTCCTGCTGTCTTTGCAGCTTCTCCGGTAACGGCAGCTGCCTTCGAAGCACTCGCTGCAGTCTCGGCAGAAGCCTTCGCAGAGGCAGCGGCACTTGCACCGCCAATAGCAGCGCCTGACATAAGTGATGCGGCCACTGCCGGATCGGCATCGTATGCCACATGGAGCAGCAGTACAAGCGGGATGATCGCGATCTCAACACCGCGCTTCTTGAGATCCGCCTTCCTTTTATAGATGGAATCTCTTCCGCTCTTTAAGCGCGACTTCACTGTATTCAGGTTCAGACCGAACTCTTCGGCAATCTCTTTCTCTTTCTTTCCATAGAAAAAATAAGCAATGATGGCTTGCCGCTGCGCCTCAGGCAAGCTGGCGATGACCTCGCGAATGGCATCACGATCGGAATTGCTGAGGTACATGGCCTCCGGATTTTTCTTTATGTCAACCTCCTCCGGGTCAACCTCCTCCGCATCTTTATCTTCGGTCGTTCTGGTGACCATGGCGGTCTCCTGCACCTTCATTTTGTATCGGGCCGTCTTTCTGGAATCGCTGACCGTTCCGCGGACAATGATCTTCAGCCACGCAAGGATCGCTCTCGGATCCTTCAGATCCACCAGATGCTTGTATACGTAGATGTAAACATTCTGCACGTAATCCTCAAGATCAGCCTGCTCATGCTCATACAATTCATTATTGCGCAGCCTGCCGACCACAAAGCGGTAGGTGCCATTGTATAGGATCGCGAAATTCTCTTCCGTGTCAATTCCCTTTTGACAATTCACCACAGCATTCACCAGAGGCTCCAGCTTCTGCTCGTTTGTACTGCCTGCCATAATTTTCCTCCAAAGATAGATTCTCATATGAAATTATAATATGTGGTGGTATAATTCAAGAAGATTTGCGCAGAATTTGCGATATTTACTTATTTTGCGAAAAAAACGGCTTTTTTAACTTCGCAAAAAAATTTTAGACAAAATTTGCAAGGAGCCAAACCTTTTTCGCGTTTTCCTCTACTTATAGGTGAAGGCAAAGAAAAATCATAGAAGCAAGGTTGCTTCGGAAGGAGAATTGTATGAAATGCAATAATTGTGGAGCAGAAAATCCTGCGGGTTCAAAGTTCTGTGGATCTTGCGGACAGCCGATGGCGGCAGAGCAGTCGTCACAGCAGGCGGATCCGTTGGCACAGCAGCCGCAGCAACAGCATCAGCAG
>CAVEGP010000163.1:0-2654 GCA_963615155.1 Bacteroides uniformis
GAAGAGCAGGTCGACCGCTATGAGGACGGCATTGTGTTTGCGGGAGAATATCTGGCGGGATTCCGGCTTCTGGGGCAGAGTGGGAGCTTCCGTGCACGGACACACCGCCTGCAAAAACGGCTGAGCGCAGGGCTGCAGGCGGTCATCCCGACCTTCTGGGAAGAGACCGGCGGTGTTCTTGCGGCGATGGTGCTGGGGGACAGGAATGCCTTGTCGGAGAAGCTTCGGACAGCCTATCGTGCGGCAGGACTGTCTCATGTGCTGGTCGTCAGCGGGATGCACCTCTCGATTTTGTGCAGCGGGGCATTTTTTGCTCTTCCAAAAAGGCGGACATCTCGTGGGCGAAAGGAACGCAGCCATTGGAGCCGGAAGGCTGCTGCGCTGACGCAGGCGTTGTCCGCTCTTCTGTTGGTAGGTCTGACCGGATTTACACCGTCCGTCCTTCGTGCGGCGACTGCAGTCTGGGTACATGCGCTTGGTGTCTGGCTGATGCTGCCCTCTGACCCGCTGACATCTCTTGCGGCGGCGGGGTTGTTTATGACAGCGGCGAACAGTTATGCCGCTTGCGATATCGGTTTTCAACTGTCCTTTTCCGCGGTTCTGGGTGTGCTGGCGGGAAGCGCGGTCTTTCAGAGAATCCGCAAGGGATGGAAAAGCGTATCTCCAAAGAGTCCGGCGTTTGTACGTCTGGAACGAAAAGCCAGAATAACAGTGCTGGAAGGGAGCTGCATTACCCTCTGTGCTTCGCTGGCGACCTTTCCGGTGCTGGTTCTGCGTGGACTGAGCGTCAGCCTGTACGCAGTCGTATCCGGCGTTGTGATCCTTTGGTTGGCGGAGCCAATCTTGAAATTGGGCGTTGCGGCGGCGATTCTGAGCCTGTTGCCGTGGAAGCTTCCGGCAAAGTGGGTCGGCTTTTGTGCCGCTGGTCTGACAGAGCTGCTTGACCGCTGGGCGGTCTGGGTGTCGGGCTGCCCGGGGGCACAGCTCTGGTTTGATACATCCTATGCGGCGGTTGTCAGTCTGCTGGTGATCTTTCTTGGCTGGGTGGCGTTTCAGAAAAGGATACGATTCCGTGTAGTGCTGCCCGCTCTGTTGACGGTGGTGCTGGCGGCGATTTTTGCAGGAAACTGGTACACGAAGGGGCTTACACGGGTGGAGTTGGCAGGAAACAAGAATGCGCCGGTCGTGGTCGTGACCCAGCAGGATACCGCCGTTGTGCTGTTTCGGGGTGGCATATCCAATCAGCAGACCGTTGAGACAATGCTTGCCCGACGGGGCATCCGGAAGGCGGCAGTGCTGATCGACCTCCGGCTGGATCCGGAAACGTCCTGTACCCTTGCCGCAAAGCAGAAGATCCTTGCAAAACCGATGGGTGAGGGAACAGACCGAACCATTCGCTGCGGAAAAAGCAACGAGATCGCTGTCAAAGTTCTTCGTACAAAAAACGGCTGTCTGGTGCGGATTTCCGCCGCCGGACAGACCTTCGTGACCTTGAGCGGGAGCGTTGCGCTGGAAAATCCTGTCAGGACAGACTATCTTCTGGCATCGCCCGCTCGTCCGGACAGCGTGAAGTATCAGGAGATCCTGACCCTCAGCACAAAATACCGCTGGATGGATCTTCCGCAGGATTTCGAGAAAACGGAAAAGCTCTGGCTTCGGCAGGGAAAAAATAGATTCTTTTCAGAAATGCGCGGATATGCTATACTTGTTTCAGCCGTTGCGATGGAATGAGCAAATCAAAAAAGAAAGAAGGTCGCTGTTTGGCAGCCGAAACGAAATTCCGGAAGCTGGTCGAGAAGAACTGTCCGGTCTACTATTTTTATTCAAGCGAGCGATATCTCGTCCGGAAGGCTGTTTCGGGCGTGACGCGGCTCCTGGCGTCGGGCGAGGATGAGGAAACGACGATTTTAGATGGCGCAACGCCGGAAATTGAACAACTCATCATGGCGGCAGGTACGATTTCCTTCTTCGGCACACGGCGTGTGGTCGTCCTGCCCGAGGTCGATCCGGCGGCATATGGCGAAAAGGATCTGGAAGAGCTGTGCGATACCCTTGCCAGCATGGAAAACGCAGTCGTCGTGATGGGCAGTGTGTTCGACCTTGAGCGCGGCAAGCTGAAACTCGGCAAACGGGCGCAGAAACTCATTGCACAGGCAAAAAAGCTGGGATATGCCGAAGAGCTGGAAAAGCCCAAACCGTATGAGCTGAAAACCATGATGATGGAGCGGGCAAAGGAGCAGGGCGCAACCCTGCCTGAGGGTGCCGCAGTGGCTCTGCTGGAACGCTGCGGCGAAGACCCCTTTCTGTTGGAAAACGAGGTGGATAAGCTCTGCGCGCTGTCCGGATATCAGACGGTCTCCGCCTCGATGGTGGCAGAGATGGGAACGGTGAGTCTGGAGGCAGACGTGTTCGAGATGATCCGGATGATAACAGCGAAAAACGCAACAGGAGCATGCAAAAAGCTGCAAACCCTGCTCCGATTGCAGCAAGAGCCGATCGCTATCACAGCAGCGATGATTGGAAGTTATGTTGATCTCTATCGGGTGAAGCTGGGTGCGGTAAAGCGGAAAAATTACAGTACGGTGTTCAAGGATTTCGGCTATAAGGGCAGTGATTATCGGCTCAAGCGTTCGGCGGAAACGGCATCGCACTAC
>CAVEGP010000164.1:0-2444 GCA_963615155.1 Bacteroides uniformis
GTACGAAACGATGAATTTGCGGTCGCCTTGCGGTACAAACGCCGTGCGGATAAGCTGAGAAAGCGTATCCGGCACATCTTCGTAGAGCATTTTTACGGCATCGTAATTGCCGTAGCGGACAAGGCTGCGGGCTTCGGCAAGGTCGGTGAGGTGGTTCTGCGGCAGGTTCTGCATTTGAATGATGCGTCCTGCCCACCGGCCTGTGCGGTTGGCGCCGTAGAACTGGAACATTCCTCTGGCACGACCATCGGCGCACACGGCGGTCTCCATTGCCTGATACTTCTTCACCGAGGATCTGGCAAGCTGCTGACGAAGGGACAGAACCGTCTGCAGCTCCTGCGGTGCGGTTTTCAGCATTTCCGCCACAGCCTTTTTACCAAGGGTGTCGGTTTCCACGCCGTTGTCCGAAAGCCACTGTTTCATCTGCTGCACGGAGTTTGGGTTGTCCAAAGCAGTCAGTTCCTTCATTGCCTGCGTCAGCTCGGAGCGGGATCTGCCGTCCATTTGGATGGCTTGCCGCACCAATTCCATATCCAGTGCAACACCTCGGTCGTTGATCTCCTGGTCGATGTGATATTCATCCCACACGCTGTCCGGCACGGGATATTTGGCAAGCCGAGTCTGAATGGACATCTCAGTTTCCACATCGCGGATGTTGTATTTCTTGAAAGCCAGCCACTTATCCGGCGCATGAGCCGGAAAGTTACGGATACGCTGACCGTTGGTTTTGGTCGGCGCACAGGGCTGACAGAAATATTTGATGAGCTCCTTGCCTTCGGTCAGTTTCTGCTTTTCAAGCCCAAGCACCGAGCCGACGCCTTCCAGAGAAAGCGGCAGGCCCATCGTCGCAGCCCAGACCATAGAGCATTTCCACGAGTCCGGCGGAAGGTAATTCCCGGTCGGAAGCCCAAGAAAGCGGGACAGGCAGATGCGCTCAAAGTTTGCGTTGAATGCCCACTTGGTAACGGAATCGTCCTCAAGCGCGGCAATGACCTCGGCGGATATCTGTTCTCCACAGGCAAGGTCGACCTGCTGCACACTGCCGCCGTCTGCGCTGTAGGAAAAGAGCAGAATTTCAAATACTGGAGACTCTACATAGCGATAGACACCGGTTTTCGCAAGGTTCTGATCGCTGTAGGTTTCAATATCGATTGAGAGAGTTTTCATATTCACCGGCCTTTTCGCTTACCCTAACAGGGCGGCAGATCGCTCCGCCGCCCATGGGGTATTGCAATTTACTCGTGCAGATTTTTCATGCGGGCTTCGTGGTACTCTACTTCACGAAGAGCACGCTCTTTCTCAAGCTGCTGTTTTTCGGCGTCCCATGCATCATTCCTTTTCTTGCGTTCGTGGTCATCAATGGCATCAATGACCGAGCGAACGATCCAAAAGACTGCCAGTAACAGATACAGGCTGAGAAGCAGGATGCAAAGAATCGTAGTCAGTTCCATATTCGGTTACCTCCTTAGGACAGAAAATCTTCGTCGTCATCGGTTGCGAAGTCGGACTCTGCGCTTGCCTTGCCGCCGAGCGGCTCACCGGCACGGATAAGCTGCAGGTTATTCAGACTGCAGGCGATGCCTTTGTTGCCGTTGGAGTTGAAAGCGTACAGGTTGATACTGGCGCGACCGTACACGCCGGAGTAGACTTCGGAGCGTGTCAGCACGGGATTGCGGTCGGCATCCACGATACCGGGTGCAGTAGTGGAGTTGGCGTTGATGAAGTAGGCATTGGCGTATGCGGGATCATCGGGGCGCTCAATATCGCCGTCGCGGAGCGGGGTCTTGATGGCTGCGAGGGGCGGTACGCTCTTGCCGTTGCCCTTCAGCTTGGCCTGACCTTCCTGGTAGGCAGCTTCGATTGCCGCCTTGATCTTTGCGACCGTCCTGGTGTCGGACTTGGGAATGATGAGGCTGACGCTGTATTTCGGCGTGCCGCCGTTGATGGACTTCGGCTCCCAGACATTGGCATAAGACCAGCGGGTGTCTGGGCCGGTGATGACCTTCATGGGATTGTTGACTCTGTTTGTGTTGGTAGACATATTAAAATTCCTCCATAAAATCTGATTTTGCAGTGTTCATTGCCGGACGTTTATCGCTCTCCGGCACGAGCGTCGGTTTGCCTTGCGGCTTTTCAATGTAGGGAGCGAGAAGCTCCTCAAAGCGGGATTTGCCGAGCATCTTCTGCATTGCGGTGATGCCGAGCACCTTGCGCTCATAGGGGTCAAAGCCTGCGCTTTCAACAGCGGCGGCAACAACGGCATCGTTGGTGTACTTACGGTTGGAACGACCCTCGACCAGTTTCCAGCCAGTCCATTCCTTGCCGCTGATTGCCTGCTGAAGGGCATATTCCTTCACATCGGATGCCCAGGCAGTAAGCGCATCGACCTTGTCGAGGATATCTGCGATTTCCTCATCATCGAGGAGTGCAGGAGCCTGGAAATC
>CAVEGP010000165.1:0-2421 GCA_963615155.1 Bacteroides uniformis
TTTTTTCGGATTTGTATACATCTTACAGTTTCCTTGAACTACAAAGTCTGACTTTTAGTGGCAAGCACATCATCTTTTTCTCTACACTATATTTATATCGCTATATAATAAAATATAACAAAACGAGAGGACAGCTCTCCGGTTCTGTCCTCTCGTTTTATAAATCGCTATTAGGTTCTGTTTTTACTGAGCAGCTTTAGCAGCTTCGATCTGCTTGATCAGTTCAGGAACGACCTTGAACAGGTCGCCAACAATGCCGTAATCTGCAACACCGAAGATAGGTGCGCTCTCATTTTTATTGACTGCGATAATGCACTCGGAATCCTGCATGCCAGCAGTATGCTGGATCGCGCCGGAAATACCCAGAGCAACATAGATCTTCGGGTGAACAGTCTTACCAGTCTGACCGACCTGATGATCTGCGCTCATCCAGCCAGCATCGGTGACGGCACGGGATGCGCCCACGACACCGCCACCCAGTGCACCAGCCAACTGCTCTGCCAGCTCAATACCCTTGTTGACGTCCTTGCTGATACCACGACCAACCGAGACGATGACATCTGCGCCGATCAGATCGACCAGCTTCTCAGCAGCCTTCTCAACGCTCAGAACCTCAGTCTTGATGTCATCTTCCGTCAGGCTGAAAGCAGGCTTCACGATCTGGCAGGCATCCGCCTTAGCAGCATCATAAGGAGCTTTCTTCATAACACCGGGACGGACAGTGGACATCTGCGGACGGAAACGAGGACAGATAATGGTAGCCATCAGATGACCGCCGAATGCCGGACGGGTCATCTTCAGGTTGCGGTCTTCGTAATCAAACTTCTGCTTGGACAAGTCGATGGTAGAGCTTTCCTTCAGGAACTCAACATACTTTGCAGTGTCGATATCCAGATGAGTGGCGTCTGCGGTCAGACCCGTGTGCAGACGAGCTGCGCAACGGGGACCAAGGTCACGACCAATGTTCGTTGCACCGATCAGCAGAACCTCGGGCTTATACTCGTTCACCATGTCGCAGACGACCTTTGCGTATGCGTCGGTGGTGTAATCCTTCAGCAGCGGGCTGTCGCAGACCATGACTTTGTCCGCACCATAGCCGCCCAGCTCCTTTGCGATGCCTTCCACGTTGTCGCCCAGCAGCAGACCGGTCACTTCGCAGTTCAGCTCATCTGCCAGCTTGCGAGCCTCGCTTACCAGCTCAAAATCGGTGGGCATCAGTGCGCCCTGACGCTGTTCGCAGAAGACCCACACGCCCTTGTACTCGTTAAAATCAGCCATTGTAATCCTATGCTCCTTTCATCAGATCAGGTGCTTCTTGGCCAGAATACCTGCCAGCTGTGCTGCGACGTCGTCGCCGGTCAGCATGGTACCTGCGCCCTTCTGCGGAGGAGTGAAGGACTTGAAGACGTTCGTCGGAGAACCCTTCAGACCAATGGTATCGACCTCGATCAGCGGATCGTCCTTCAGTGCGTTATAGTCAAACACTTCCATCGGTTTGTCATAACAGGTGAAAATTCCGTTGACACTCATGTAACGCGGAGTGTTCAGCTCCTTGATGCAGGTCAACAGGCACGGGGTCTGAACCTTCACCATCATGTAGCCGTCCTCCAGCATACGCTTGACGGTCAGAGTGTTGCCGTCCTTCTGGATGTCAGCAACATAGGTGACCTGAGGCAGGTGCAACTTCTCAGCGATCTGGGGACCGACCTGTGCGGTATCGCCATCAATTGCCTGACGGCCGCAGAAGACAACGTCCTCGGGGCCAACGCCGATCTTGTTGACAGCAGCGGCCAGGATCTGGCTGGTTGCGAAGGTATCCGAGCCGCCGAACTCACGACCGGAAACCAGAACAGCCTTATCCGCACCGCGAGCCAACAGCTCACGCAGCATGCCTTCTGCCGGGGGAGGACCCATGGTAACGACAACGACTTCACAGCCGGTTGCGTCCTTGAGCTTCAAAGCAGCCTCGAGAGCGTTCAGGTCATCAGGGTTGGTGATGGTCGCCATGGATGCACGATCCAGCGTTCCATCGGGTTTGACGGCTACTTTACCGGAGGTATCAGGAACCTGCTTTACACAAACAATTGCTTTCATTGTAAATCTTTCCTCCCTTACTTCAGCAGCGCGCCGGAAATGACCATCATCTGCACTTCGCTGGTGCCCTCATAGATCTCGGTGATCTTGGCATCACGCATCATGCGCTCGATGGGATAGTCACGGGTGTAGCCGTAACCGCCGAACAGCTGCAGGCAGCGGCGGGTCACATCGCTTGCGGTACGAGCTGCGACCAATTTAGCCTCAGCCGCCTCGACGCTGTAACGAACCTTTGCGCCGTCCATTGCCTGCTGCTTCTTCAGAGCCGCTGCATAGACCAGATACTTGGCAGCGTCAACACGAGCCTTCATCTCAGCCAGCTCGAAC
>CAVEGP010000166.1:0-2418 GCA_963615155.1 Bacteroides uniformis
GTAGAAAGCTAAGCATCAGGAGGTTTTTCGTATGTATTATTCCAGTGGTAACTATGAAGCTTTCGCTCACCCCCGTAAACCCGAGGGCGTTGATCATAAATCTGCCTATATCATCGGCTCCGGTCTGGCGGCTCTGACGGCTGCCTGCTACCTCGTCCGTGACGGTCATATGAAGGGCGAACGCATCCATATCTTTGAGAAAGATCCCATCCCCGGCGGTGCGTGTGACGGTTACAAGTATGACATCGGTTATGTGATGCGTGGCGGTCGTGAAATGGACAACCATTTTGAGGTCATGTGGGATCTGCTGCGTTCCATCCCGTCTCTCGAGACAGAGGGCGCAAGCGTTCTGGACGAGTATTACTGGCTGAACAAGGCTGACCCTAACTATTCGCTCTGCCGTGCGACCGAAAAGCAGGGTCAGGACGCTCATACCGACGGCAAGTTTGCCATTTCAGATAAGGGTGCGATGGAGATCATGAAGCTCTTCTTCACACCGGACGAGCAGCTTCAGGATAAGAAGATTACCGATGTCTTTGACGATGAGGTCTTCTCCTCCAATTTCTGGCTCTACTGGCGCACTATGTTCGCGTTCGAGAACTGGCACAGCGCGCTTGAGATGAAGATTTATATCAAGCGTTATATCCACCACATCGGTGGTCTGCCTGATTTCACCGCTCTGCGCTTTACTCGTTACAATCAGTATGAGTCTATCATCCTGCCCATGATCTCCTATCTGAAGGAGCACGGCGTCCAGTTCTTCTATGAGACGAAGGTCACGGACGTAAAGTTTGACATTAAGCCGGACAAAAAGCAGGCAAGCTCCATTACCGTTGATCACAAGGGTGAGGTAGAGACTATTGACCTGACCGAGCAGGATCTACTCTTCATCACCAACGGTGGCTGTGTCGAAAGCTGCACCATCGGCAACCAGAACAAGGCTGCCGGCTTTGACCCGACCATCAAGCCGGGCAATGGCTGGGATCTGTGGAAGCGGATCGCCGCACAGGATCCGTCCTTCGGTCATCCCGAAAAGTTCTGCTCCAAGCCGGAGGAATCCAACTGGGTAAGTGCGACCATTACCACACTGGACGACAAGATCCCCCAGTATATCCAGAAGATCTGTAAGCGCGACCCGTTCAGCGGACACACCGTCACGGGCGGCATCGTTTCTGTCAAGGATTCGAGCTGGCTGCTCAGCTGGACGCTGAACCGGCAGCAGCAGTTCCGTGACCAGCCGAAGGATCAGCTCTGCGTCTGGGTCTACGGTCTGTTCAGTGACAAGCCAGGCGATTATGTCAAGAAGTCCATGCGTGACTGCACCGGTAAAGAGATCTGCATGGAGTGGCTGTATCATCTCGGTGTGCCCACTGACCAGATCGAGGAACTGGCAGAGCACAGCGCAAACACCATTCCGGTCATGATGCCCTATATCGACGCTTTCTTCATGCCGCGTGCAATGGGTGATCGTCCGGATGTTGTGCCGAAAAATTCTGTCAACTTCGCTTTCATCGGTCAGTTCGCCGAGACTCCGCGCGATACCATCTTTACCACGGAATATTCGATGCGTACCGGCATGGTGGCAGTCTATACCCTGCTGAATGTGGACCGCGGTGTGCCCGAGGTCTGGGGCAGTACCTATGATGTCCGCTGCCTCATTGACGCAACGGTCAAGCTCCGTGATGGTAAGAAGATTACCGACATGGATCTGCCGCTCATCCAGCGTCTCGCCTTCAAGGAGGTTCTGAAGAAGATCGAGGGTACAGATTTTGAGAAGCTCCTCAAGGAGTATCACGCAATTTGATGACGTCTCCCTGCGAGCGATCTGTTGGAGGATCCGTTCTCTGACTCTGCAAGCGCAGAGTCCTCTATTCAAAGCCAAGCTCCGGATATCCGCTCTGGATACGGGGATTGGCTTTTTGTATACAAGAAATCTCGCAAAATTGGGGAACATTCATGAAAAGTGTGACTTTGATGTGTACATACTGCGCAAAATGTCGCTTGCAGGGTTGTTCGTGGTAAAAAAGTATGGTATCCTTAATACGAGAGAGCCGACACGGTGCAGCAACTGTGTCGTTTGTATGAAAAAGGGACGTCATATTCGACCGTTCCCCTGATAAAAGGAGGCTATCCCTGTGAAGCGATTCATTTCTCGTCGAAGCTTTATGAAAGCTGCTGGTGTGACCACTGTGTTGACCGCGGCGGCTCTGAACATGCCTCAGGCATTTGCGGCAGAGGCAGACAGCAAGGCAGCCCTTACCATTCTTTACACCAACGATGTCCATACCTACATTGACAAACAGTCTCCGGAGCTGACCTATGCGGCGATCGCAGCCATGAAAAAGAGCTATGAGGATGCTGGTCAGAACGTCCTTCTGGTGGATGCGGGCGACCACATTCAGGGCACGGCTTACGGCT
>CAVEGP010000167.1:0-2393 GCA_963615155.1 Bacteroides uniformis
AGCCCAGCGTGATGATCCTGGACGAAGCGACCGCGAATATTGATACGGAAACAGAGCTTCTGATCCAGGATTCGCTGGAAAAGATGCGCACCGTTGGCACGATGCTGATCGTTGCGCACCGCCTGTCCACCATCCAGCACGCCGATAACATCATCGTGCTGTCCCACGGCAGGATTCTGGAGCAGGGCACGCATCAGCAGCTCCTTGCCCAGCATGGCCGCTATTATCAGCTGTATACCTTGCAGTATCATAAGGAACAGATGGCTCCGTGAGCTTCCCAGAGGGGGAAATCGTACAGAGACTAGGAAAACAAACACCGCGATACCAGAGCTTTCGAAAGCCCCATCGTATCACGGTGTTTTTGTTTGTCAGTAAGGATATTCCTTCTGTCTGCCCTGCGGACAAGAAGAAAACGAAAACGTCACATTGTCAGGATCAGTGCGCAGAGCGGCAGAGTGATGATGCTGAGCAGGGTCGTCAGGACGACGCTGCCTGCGGCAAAGCGTTCATCGTGATTGAACTGGACGGCAAAGACCGAGGTGATAGCAGCAGCCGGACAGCACTCAAGCAGGAGAACAACCTGCGTAGACATGCCGTGGAAGCCCAGCAGCGTGAAAACCGCTACACAGACCGCCGGGATCAACAGCATTCGGACGCCTGCCAGCTTCCAGATGTGAATATCGCAGACGATGCTTTTCAAATCTCCAGCAGCAATCAGCATACCGGTGATAAGCATGGAAAGTGGGGTGTTCATGCCACTCAAAAGTTCGATGGGCTGGGCGATGAGGTTTGGTACAGGGATCTGGAGCAGATAAATCGCAAGACCGACGATCACGGCATAAATGGCGGGGGTGTGGGAGAGAGCCTGAGCGACTTCCTTCGGGCTGGAGCTGCCGCTTACCATGCTGTAGCCCAAAGTCCAGAGCAGAATATTAAAGACCGTGACATATGCGCTGGCATAGAGCAGACCCTCAGAACCAAACAGAGCGGAAATGAGAGGGAAGCCCATGTAAGCCGCGTTGGAAAAAACGCAGGCAAACCGGAAGATGGAAACACGGGTATCCTTCCGGCGTGCGGTCAGGATCAGCGTGATGACCAGACCGATGAGGATGGCAAGGATGCTCATCCCGAAGGCTGCCAGCAGGTTGTGCAGAATCTCCTCACTGAACTCCATCATGTAGGAGTGAACGATCATTGCGGGAACGACCAGATACAGCAGCAGATTAGAGAGCGTCTGCTTGCCTTCCTGCCGCAAAACGCCCGTTTTGACGGCGATAAAGCCGCAGCCGATGAGCAGAAACAGCACCACGACCTGCTGCGCGGTGATTAGAGCCAGTTCCATAAAAATACCTCCCGAGAACATCAAAGACATCAAAAAAACGGCCGTGAAAAATATCACGATGAATACAAGATAGATATAACATAAAACAGCCAGCTTTGCAAGAGCAAACCGACCGTTTTGTAAAATTTTCTTAAGATTCAGAGGAGGATATTCCTGATCAGCAGGGAAACGCTGCCGTCCGCATCGTGCAGGAATTCGACCTCTGACTCTGAGGACAGAATTTCGGTCGGGATCTTCACCTCAATGCCGCTGGCAGTGTGGATGCTGCGGCTCTCCATTCGGCGGATGCGGGCGGGTGTGACCGTTACAGGCTGTTCGGGCTGCTCGATGACCTCGCTCTTCTCCACATAGTCATCGAAGGGAACAGCGGCCAGCGGGTAATCCTCTGCCAACTGACGGCGCACCTGCTCCACCGAGACCTGATTGTCGTTATCTGCTGCCTGATTCGCGATCAACATGGCGACCTGTGCTTCCACATGCGGCTCGTCCTCATAGGTCTCCTGCACAGCCTGTACGGCGGCATCCTGAATGGCTTGCAGCTTCTTCTTTTCCGGCTCAGCCTGTGTGTATTGGAATACGACGGTGGAGAGATAAAACTCCTTGTGACCGTCGATATCATACTTCTTTTCCAGCAGGCGCATGGAGTAATCGGTCAGGTTGACGAGCGCACCCTCTTCCACTTTGCCGCTCTGGGTCGGCAGACAGGTGCGCTGCTGGATGATGGAGTTGACAGGCGCACCGTCCACAGTGTCGGTATAGTGGGTATAGCCGTTCTTATAGTTCAGCTTTAAAATTGCCAGCCACGGCACACTGTCGCGGGCGAAATCCACCACAGCGAGATCCGCCCCCGGAATGGTCGTGTGGGCGTGCATGTAATCGAACAACACGCCTGCAATGCGGCAGGACAGATCAATAAAGTCGTTGTTGTGCGCCAGCTCATTCTGGAAGGCGGAATCGGGCAGGGGACGGCACTGACGGATGTCGTCGCTTGCCAGCAGCTTTTCAATGTGATATTGCAGATAAGCCGTTTTTTCGGCGGTCAGCTCCATGC
>CAVEGP010000168.1:0-2352 GCA_963615155.1 Bacteroides uniformis
TAATATGACTCCGCAGGAACGGAAGCTTTGGTATGCTTTTTTAAAGGATTACCCTGTTAAAATTTATAAACAGCGCATTATTGAATCTTTTGTGGTCGATTTTTATTGTGCTTCTGCACGTCTTGTAATCGAGCTTGATGGAGATATCCACTCCCGTACCTACCAGCAAAATCACGACTTTTCCCGTGATGAGCGTATTGCTGCTTATGGCTTGGAAATCCTCCGTGTTTCAAATGACGCTATCGACTACCAGTTTTCTTCTACATGCCGCCGTATCGACACCGTGATTCAAAACCGTATTCATATATTCTCATCCGAATCTGACTGAATCCATTACCTTTGTCCTTCTCCCTCTGCCCTAGACAGCAGGGCCCGGCTGTTTCCCTTGATAAATGAAACTTGACCGGCTTGCCAAGGGCTCCCCCTTTGGGGGAGCTGGCATTACGGAGTAATGACTGAGAGGGCTATTGCCTATTACGCCCTCCAAATTTTTGGAGGAAAATTTACAGAACAAGGTGGACAAGATCATGAGAGAAATCCAAATCGCAGAACACAAGACCCTTAAACTGACAAACGTACTTTCCCGCAAGATCCAGCCGGAAGAGTTCGCAAACCTTCAGGTCGTGCTGACCCAGATGCACAACTTTATCAAGAGCAACAACGCACAGCCGATGGGCCCGCTGGTGCAGTGCATCCGGATGTCTTCCGGTCCGAACCCTCAGCCCGAGATCTACTTCCTGCAGCAGACCACGCAGCTCATCCCCCGCATGGACCCGGGCTACCAGATGGACGCCGTCCTGCGGGTCCGCAACTGCCTGTATGCGCATTACACCGGTCCGATGAGCCGCAGCTCCCTCGCCAGCCAGAAGCTCGACATCTTTGCCTTTGAGAATGAGCTGGAGCTGACCGGAAATGTCTACACCATCTTTGTCAATCAGGACGAGGATGAAAGCGTCATCGACGTCTTTATGGAGACCAAATAACTATGACTACGACCATCCAGAACCTTTCCGACCTGCAAGACCGCCGCATCATGATGGAAAAGAAGCTGCCGCCGTTCGGATACGCTCTGATCCTCCTCGTGACGGCTCTGCTGGTCTTTCTGACGGTGTGGAGCACCCAGAACAAGCGCATCTATGTCAGCCAGTCCAGCGGCACGGTGCAGGCCAGCAATAAGACCTACATCATGTCCAGCTACTCTGGCGAGATCACGGAGATGAATGTCTCCGAGGGCAGCTATGTCAACGAGGGCGACCTCATCGCTCACATCAAAAGCACCGATCTCGACATGCAGAGCGACAGCCTGCAAAGCCAGATCGACATCTACGCCAAGCAGAAGGCGCAGTATGAGAAGCTGCTGAAATCCATTCAGGACGACAAGAACTATTTCAGCGAGACGGACACCGACGACCAGCCGTACTATTATCAGTACGAATCCTACAAGAGTCAGGTCGCACAGAAAACCTTCGATGCTTCGCCCTATCAGGCGGCGGGATATTCTGACGCCCAGATCAAGGCACTGATGGAGCAGAACCAGAGCGAGATCGAATCGCTGTACTATTCCACCCTGCAAACCATCTCGTCCAACCTGACGAGCATTCAGGGCAATCTGGACAATTTGCAGACCCAGTTGGATTCTCTGAACAGCGGCGCGAACGATTATTACATCTATGCGCCGACGTCTGGCGTCATCCACATGGACACCCCGTATAAGGAAGGCATGGTGCTGAGCGCGGGCGCGGCACTGGCGACCGTCGCCAGCGAGAACAGCGACCTTGAGATCGTGGCATATGTCTCGGTCAGCGACCGTCCCCTGCTGGACGTCGGCAACCCGTGCAAGATCGCCATTACCGGACTGTCGGAGTATTCCTACGGCAATCTGACCGGAACTGTGACCGCCATCGACAGCGATATCACATCCAGCTCCAGCGGCTCCTACTACAAGATGACCATCAAGCCCGACAACACCTATGTCGTGAGCAACAGCGGCGACAAGGTGGATCTGTCCAACGGTATGAGCGTGACTGCCCGTGTCGAATACGATGAGCTGACCTATTTTGAGTATGTGATGGAAGCTTTGGGCGTGCTTTTCCGCTAAAGGCTCGCCCTCTCTGTTTCAAGGGCTCTCCTACCAGGAGAGTTGTCGCCGAAGGCGACTGAGAGGGCTAACCTGCGAACATCCTAATACCAACGCCCAAAGAGGTACGAATTTATGAAACTGAACCCCAAAAAACTGGCAGCAAGTGCCGCCCTGCTCAGCCTTCTGGTCGTAGGGACGGCAATGCCCGCAACTGCCGCCAGTCCTTTTTCCGCTTTGGCGGCGATCACTCTGCCGTGGGCAGCCGTGAGCGT
>CAVEGP010000169.1:0-2283 GCA_963615155.1 Bacteroides uniformis
CCTTCCCATTCCATACATACGCCGTATATCGTCCGCCGCTGAGTTTGATGATCTCGCCGGATTTCAGCAGATCTGCCAATGCCCGCTGGACGGTGATCTGACTGATATCCGGGCATTTTGCCATGATTTCACTCTTGGTGATCTTGCCGAGGTGGTTTTTGATGATCTCGCGCACCCGGCCGGGTTTGGAACGCCCCTTTGTCGTCAGCAGCTCGATCCGGCTTTCAAAATCCCGGTATGCCGCCACCAGAATGCCCAGCATATAGGTCACGAAGGGCGCATAATCGTTTGTCCCTTCGTGCCAGTTATAGGAGCTGGCCTGCAAGGCCTCGTAATAGGTTTCCTTGGTATCAGAGATCAGCTTTTCGATACTGATATATTTGCCCACGATATAGCCAGCGCGGTACAGAAGCAGCAGCGTCAGAAGTCTGCTCATGCGTCCGTTGCCGTCGTTAAAGGGATGGATGCAGAGAAAGTCCAGAATAAAGATGGGGATCAGCAGCAGCGGATCGAGTTCAGTATCCCGCATAGCCGCTTCAAACGCGCTGCACAGTGCCGTAATAGCCTCCGGCGTTTCCCACGCAGGAACAGGCTCAAACCGGACAATCTGCTGACCGTCCGGCAATTCTTCGGCAATCACGTTGTCCGAATTTTTGAAGTTGCCGCCAATGGATTTACCGCTGTACTTGTACAGATCCCGGTGAAGCTGCAAAATGATAGACGGCTTTGGTGGGATATAGTCATGGCTTTCATGAATCGTCGCAAGCACATCGCGGTATCCAGCAATCTCTTTTTCGCTGCGGCTCTGGGGCATGGTCTTCTCACGGACGATTTTTTTCAGGCGGTCGTCTGTAGTGATGATTCCCTCGATGCGGTTGGAGGCTTCGGTGCTCTGGATCTTTGCAACCTCCAGGAGATTAGACAGCGCGTCCGCCTTTGCTTCAATAAAAAGGTTTTGCTGCCCCTTATATTCGTGGATCTGCGTCAGGTAGGCCACGACCTCCGGTGTCAGGAGCTGATTGTATTCTGCTTTAAAGGGAAAGGCTCTCATACAAGTTCCTCATTCGCATTTTAATTTAATCATTACCATCACAACGATTTAATTATAGTATACCCGTACCGCTGCATCACGTCAATCAAAATTTCATCATTTCATCCCGAATGATAAAATTGAAAAAGTAAATGATGCCGTTGCCTGCTTCGAATTTCCCGCCCTCCTGCTTGCATTTCTGCAAGATTTCAGGAGGGAATTTTCGTTTTCTTGAACATGCGCCGGATTTCTCCGGTCCAGGTCAATTTCTCCGTATATTCAGGTGACAAAGGAAATTTGTCACGGAATTTTTGAAAGGAGAAATTGCCTATGAATCAATTTGAAGCCGTAAAAACCGCCGTCACCCCGCGCATGGCGGCGGAGCGGTACGGACTACCGGTCAAACAGGGAAACATGATCTGCTGTCCCTTCCACAATGACCGCACACCCAGCATGAAGCTGAACGAGGATTACTTCTACTGCTTCGGCTGTGGGGCGCACGGCGATGTTGTCGCGCTGACCACGCAGCTTTTTGACCTCCCACCGGCAGAGGCGGCTAAGAAACTGGCAGGAGATTTCGGCATCACCGAGCAGAAGCCGTCCGTTCTGGCGAAGCTGAAGCGCAGTAAATCGCAGGCGGAGCTGGAAAGCCGCAGCTTCCGTGTGCTGGGGGATTACCTGCAAATCTTGCAGGACTGGAAGGCGCATTGCGCGCCGCAATCGCCGGAGGATGACATTGACCCCCGCTATGCGGAAGCCTGTCACATGCTGGAGCGAATCGAAAATATGCTGGACATTCTGACCTTCGGCACACCGAAGGAGCGGGCCGAGGCGGTGGCCGATTTGCAGAAGGACAACCGGCTGGCGCTGATGGAGGCGCGGAACCAGCAGATCAGGGAGGACGCGCATGGAACGGAATGAACCGCCCCGCTGGATGCAGGACAAGCACTTCAACGAGGTGCTGTTCTGTGAGGACTTTCTGGCGGCGCACCCGATGGTATGCGTCGGCGGCAGCTTTTTCACGGTGGAAGGCCGCGTCGTTGACGAAGAGAGCATCCGGAAGCAGATTTATGAGATGCTTCGCCCGCATTTCACCAGCGGCACGGCCCGCCGCGCCACAAGCCTGCTGGAAACGCTCAAGCTGGAGGCTTACACGCCGGAGCTGCCCATTCAGGAGGATCGGATCCATGTGGCAAACGGCACACTGTTTCTCAATGGCGAGTTTCGCGCCGAAAAGGAATTCTGTCGCAACC
>CAVEGP010000170.1:0-2248 GCA_963615155.1 Bacteroides uniformis
GCTCTGCATATGTCCACGGCGGCGGCACCCACGGCATCCTGGTTGGCTTCGAGACCACCAACGGCATCGAGAGCAAGGATGAGTTCGTTGCTTACGGCAAGGACATCGCCATGCAGGTTGCAGCTGCCAACCCCAGCTACGTTGACGAGGCTTCCGTTCCGGCTGAGGTCGTTGCCAAGGAGAAGGAGATCATGCTGGTTCAGATGGCTGGCGATCCGAAGAACGCAAACAAGCCCGAGGCTGTCAAGCAGAAGATGATCGAGGGCAAGATCAAGAAGTTCTTCAAGGAGAGCTGCCTGGTCGATCAGGAGTTCGTTAAGGATTCCGACATGTCCGTTTCTCAGTACACCGCTAAGGTTGCTAAGGATCTGGGCGGCGACATCAAGATCGTCAAGTTCACCCGTTTCCAGAAGGGCGAGGGCCTGGAGAAGCGCGCTGATGACTTCGCATCCGAAGTTGCAAGCATGGTGAAGTAATTTAGCTTCCGCTAAGATACAAAAGAGCCGCAGTACCCGTCAAAAGGTGCTGCGGCTCTTTTTGCGCTTTGTGATAATCTGAGATGGTCTTGCAATCGGGGAAACTCTGTGCTATGATAAGCGCATTACAAAAGAGAAAGAAGTGCTGACAAATGCGAATCGAACCTCGTGAATTCACACTGCCGGATGGAAAGATTCTGACCGTGCGCAGTGTAGAAGGCAAAGATACCGAAGCACACATCCAATTCAAGCACACGACTTCCGGCGAGACGTACTTTATGGCACGCTATCCAGAAGAATGTAGTTATGACATTGAAAACGTCCGCGAGGGTCTGACAGCCTGTGAGGCAAGCCCAGCAAACTTTGAGATTGGGGTCTATGACGACAGAGGAGAGCAGGTCGGAGGCATCGGCGTTTGCGGTGTACGTTCACTTATCAAGTATCGGCATCGGGCGATGATGGGCATTTCCGTTCGGAAAGAATATTGGGGCTGTGGTCTGGGCAGCTTTCTGATGCAAGTCGCTGTCGAGTGGGCGGCCAACGGTTTTGAACAGCTGGAACTGGGCGTGTTCGAGGATAATGTCCGCGCCATCCACCTCTACGAAAAATTTGGCTTCCAGAAATACGGCGTCAACCCCAGAGCGTTCAAGCTCAAGGATGGCACTTACCGCGACGAAATTATCATGGTGAAAATGCTGAAATGAGAACACAGAAAATAACCGTCGAGCATAAGATTCCGGGCATCGTTTATAGCGAGATGTCCGAGTGGGTCTATCTCTACATTCACGGCAAAATGGGCAATAAAGAAGAGGCTCTGCCTTTTGCAGAGCTGGCAGATGCGGCAGGCTATCAGGTGATGTCCATCGACCTGCCCGAACACGGCGAGCGCAAGGGTAGCGAAGAAAAAATTCTGCCGTGGGTCGCCGTGCCGGAGATCCAAGCTGCGTACACTTATGCTTCCCGTCGCTGGAAACATGTCTGCCTTTATGCCGTCAGCATCGGTGCGTGGCTGTCGCTGGAAGCCTTGCAGGAAATGCCCCTGGAACGTGCTTTGCTGGTGTCTCCCGTCGTGGATATGGAAGAACTTATCCTGAGTATGATGCAGCGGACGAACGTGACCGAGCCGCAGTTGAAAGAAGCAGGGGAGATCCCGACCGATTCCGGTGAAACCCTTTCTTGGAACTATCTCTGCTGGGTGCGGGAACATCCGTTCAGCTGGCATACGCCGACGGAAGTCCTCTATGGCGATAAGGACAACCTGACGCCCTACCATGCTATCGAGAAGTTCCGCCAGAGGAGCGGCGCACATCTCACCATCGTGGAGGATGGCGAGCATTGGTTCAATACCGATCTGCAGCGCATCCTTCTTCGGGAATGGGAACGAGGAAACCTCTGAAAAAGTATAAAGAAATGCCGCTGACGGAATCAAATCCATCAGCGGCATTTTATTGCATATCAAGCGATGCTCAAAACTTAGACGCGAGCTTCGCTGTTGTGTTCAGCAGCCTTGTAAGCGTTGAAGGAGTGGAACACGATGTTCAGACCCAGAACGATCAGCAGGACAGCGAGGATCAACTGCAGACCGTTTGCGATGAACACAGCACCCCAGGTGGTCTCACCAGCAGGAATGGTGACGGAAGCGGCGGTGCTGATCGCCTTCACCATTGCGATGAGACGCTGAACCAGAGCGGTAAAGGTGACGCAGAGCATGATGATGAGCGGGGGGAAGATCATCTTGTTGCTGCGGCCGGTGACCTTCAGGAAGACGCACA
>CAVEGP010000171.1:0-2111 GCA_963615155.1 Bacteroides uniformis
GATATTGGTTTTTGAGTAAGTGAACTGTGTGCGCTTTGCGGTGAAAAATCTGCCGCGCCACAAATCCGCTCAGATTTCCGTCCGTGATGCCCTGTTCATAACAGCACCCTACCGACTTCATCGTTCTGTGTGAGAGCATACGGAACGGAAGGATATGCGACAGTCTGGTGCAGCGGCTTCACGCTTCGGCAAATCACCGGATGGTGCAATGCGTTCGACCTGTGGCAAAAATCTTCACGAATTTCACAAGCATTGATTGGGAAACGCCTGTTTCGGCAGCCCATCGGCACGCTGTACATAGCAGAATTACGGTTTTTCGCTGTGTACATACGTACTGGCGTGCAGGGCAAGCCACATTTCACGGCATGGGCAGATTCGTTCACGACGGCGTGCGCGTCAGCTTTCCGGTACATACGTACATAGTGAATTGCCCCAATTCTCAGATATACGGGGACTGATCAGCGGCTCAATGCCGAGATACCCCCACACTCTGCGTCCGGTGGCGTTCGTGACGGTGTTCGTATGCTCCAGATTGTACGTTTTCAGATTCCGCATCAGAAAATCACTGAACGAACGCTGTCGGATAGGTGTCAGCCCATTTTCATCGCACCAGATTTCATAAATGGCATACAGCTCCTTGGAGGTAACGGACATATCCGCTTTCAGCCGTATATAGCCGGTGGATTCCATAAAGTCGATGGCGTTGTTCGCGTCGCGCTTGACATACTCCCGGTTATTCAGCGTCCGGGGGCTCTCTGTGAAGCGGAAGTTGTTTGCCGACAGCCGCTGTAAGCCCTCAAATGCCCAGAGAAAAATGCCCTCGATCTCAAGTTTCATCTTCTCGGCAATGTCCGGATCATCCACACGATCAGCAGGCTTCTCTTTTGTGGTCAGGATCAGTTGACGGCGATAAAAGCCATTGCTGCGGTCGTAGAGAGATTGCAAATCGCCGTTGGAGAACGCCAGCAGGCGAGCGTACATCCACCCCTGATAGCTCTGGACGCTTTTGCGTTCCAGATCCATCTTACCCTGTGCGGTAACAATGGATTTGACATAGTTGGTCTGCTTCAGCGCCTCCATTTTCATATCGTCATCCACAAGAAGATGAATGTGTTCCAGATCGGCGCGGGCAAACCGGTTGTCGGAAATTTTGGCGATGCTGCCGTCTTTCATATTGCAGCCAAACAGCCGTGCCAGCACAGGGCCGATCTGCGATTTTCCCTCGCCGCCCTCGCCCTTGAGGATCATCATGCGCTGCCCTTTGGTGCTGGGAATGAGGCAATAGCCGATATACTCCTGAAAGGTTGGAATGTCCTCCGGGTAGAGCAGGTCGGAAAGAAACCGCAGCCAGACAACCGGCTTTCCCGCCTGTGGATCGTAGTCGATGGGAAACCGGCTGCGCACGATCTCAGCCCGCCCTGCAAGAAAGCTGCCGTCGATGCGGAGCGTCCCGTTCTGCACATGAATTTCATCCTGCTTTGGCGGAAAGCTCTCCGTGTGAGCTGCCAGCTTCATGATCTCCACGATGTTGGAAATGGTGCGTGGAATGTTCTTTGCGGCGCAGCACTCCAGCTCGGCGTAGATTTTTTCTTTCAGCAGCAGCGGGTCTGTCAGCCGTCCGTCTGGTGTGAAAAATGCGTTGTCCGCATAGATGAGCTTGTTCTTTGATAGAAATTCCCGGCAAAAAGCCGCCTCATTGACGTCCTTGCCATCGAACCATGCTGGAAAATCCAGCCCGGCATACTTCTTGTTCACGCTGCATCCCTCCCATTGATTATTTCTTTGAGCTTGTCCAACCGGCCGTCTGCAAGCAGATAATTGACTACTTCGGCGCGTTCGTAAGAATCCCCGACACACAGAATATCCAAGTAATATTCCGTCTGGTCGAGGTTGTGGCAGGCTTCCACGAACCGGGCGTGAACAGGCGTGTCAGGTGACTGCGGCGCATACTGCACCATCCAGTCCCGCAGCACGCGGGCGTAATCCGACAGAACAGAAAAGCACAGCCGCTCGTTTTCCATGAGCTGCTGTGCTTCTGTTTGCTGTCTGCGTTTTTCAAGAATTTCCTTTGTCGGCGGTCTGTCCGCGTCAATGCCGAAGTCTGCTGCAAG
>CAVEGP010000172.1:0-2089 GCA_963615155.1 Bacteroides uniformis
CTTTTTTGTAGTCTTTTACGGCCAGTTCTACAATGGCGTTGGCTAATGCCTGATAGGGGTTCATATTCGTACCTCCGATGTTTTAAGATCCTCGGATTGGCACGGATTGTCGTTATTTGTCGAACTGTTGTCTCAGATTTTCAGATTTGCCTTGACTGCAGCTATTAAGGCCGACTGTGTTTTATCTTTGGCTTTCAGCGCACGCAGAATCTGCTCATCAATGGTGTCATCCGCTATAATGTGCTGCACCACCACAGTTTTGGAGGTCTGACCTTGCCGCCACAGGCGGGCTATCGTCTGCTGGTATAGTTCAAGTGACCATGTCAGCCCGAACCATACGATGGTGCTGCCGCCGCTTTGGAGATTCAGACCGTGTCCGGCAGAGGCGGGGTGGATCAGTGCTACGGGGATCTCGCCGTTGTTCCACCCGCGGATGCTGTCGGAAGTATCAAGGCGGGAAAACGGAATGTGCCGCTCATGAAGCCGTTTCATAATCCGCTCCAAATCATGCTTGAACCAGTACGCCACCAGAAGAGGTTTGCCGTTGGCAGCTTCGATGATGTCCTCCAGTGCATCCAGCTTGCGGTCATGGATAAGGACTGTATTTCCGGCATTATCATAAATTGCGCCGTTCGCCATCTGGGACAGCTTGCCGGAAAGCGCAGCGGCGTTTGCGGCACTGATCTCTCCGTCGGGCAGGTCCAGTATGAACTGCTTTTTCATTTCCTCATAGGCATCCCACTCGTCCTGACTTAGATACACCCGGTATTCGCTGGAGATCAGCTTCGGCATTGTCAAGTGGTCGGTTGATTTCATGGAAATCGTGATGTCCGATATTTTGCGGTATATTTCCTGCTCCGCTCCCGGCTTGGGGCGATAGCTGTACACGATCTGCCCGTTCATGGCGTCCGGCACGAAATATTCCTGTCGGTAATGCGTAATAAATCTGCCGAGGCGTTTACCAAGATCGATAACCTTGAACTCCGCCCACAGATCCATCAGACCGTTGGAAGCGGGTGTGCCGGTCAGCCCGACAACTCGCTTGATTCTGGGACGCACCTGCATCAGAGCCTTGAATCGTTTGGACTGGTGATTTTTGAAAGAAGAAAGCTCATCAATGACCACCATATCGAAGTGAAAGGGCATCCCGCTCTTTTCTATGAGCCACTGTATGTTTTCCCGGTTGATGATGTAAATATCGGCTTTGCGCATCAATGCGGCTTTGCGTTCCGCTTCACTGCCGACCACCACCGAATAATTAAGGCTGTGGAGATGATCCCACTTTTGCAGCTCCGCACTCCAGGTATCACGAGCCACTCGCAGCGGCGCAATCACCAGCACCCGGTGTACCTCAAAGCTGTCGAACAGCAGGTCGCCTATGGCAGTGAGGGTGATGCTCGTTTTGCCAAGACCCATATCAAGCAGTACCGCGGAGAAGGGATGCGTCTTGATGTAGTTGATGGCATATTTCTGATATTCATGCGGTGCGTATTTCATCCAGTATTCCTCCGATCTGCTCTGGGTCATCAAGGACATACACCTTAAAGCCCAGCCGCCGCAACAGTCTGTGTCTGGCAGCCTGCAGCGGTCGCGGTTTCTTGCCCGGCGCTTTGACCTCCACAAAGCCGATCTTGCCTTCCGGCAGAAGCACGATGCGGTCGGGCATTCCGTCAAAGCCGGGGCTGACCATTTTCGGTGCGATGCCGCCTGCGCTTTTTACAGCTTTTATCAATTTCTGTTCTATCGTTTTTTCTCTCATAGTGATCCTCCATCAGGAATTAGGTGGGTGGTGACAGTCGATGACAGTTATTTCAGTAACTTCTCTTAGGACTTGTTTTTTTAAGGCTATAAGAGAAGTTTCTGTAGAGAGTGTCATCGACCGTCACCCTATGCTCAATCCAGGAAATCCGACTTAAGCTGCAGGCCGAAAAGCATCCGTGCGGATTTGCTTCTTTTCCTCTCAAAACCGGCGCATTCCAAAGCAGTGTAGAAATCTGTCGTACTGCGAACATAGTCGCCCACCTGCGCACAATAACTGCGGTATGCGTTGTAGACATCTCCGGATTTAGCGGAATAGGAGCTGTCAATC
>CAVEGP010000173.1:0-2048 GCA_963615155.1 Bacteroides uniformis
CGACCACATTCAGGGCACGGCTTACGGCTCGATGGATGAGGGCGCAACCATCATCAAGCTGATGAATGCGGCGGGCTATGATCTGGCGACGCCCGGCAACCATGAGTTTGACTACGGTATGGCACGCGCAAAGGCTGTCATCAAAGAAGCGAAATTCCCGTATGTTTCCTGCAACTGGGTCGATCTGCGCACCGATCTGCATGTTTTGCCCACTTACAAGATGTTCCGTGCGGGTAAGAAGTGGGTCGCTTTTGTGGGTGTGACGACTCCCGAAAGTTTCACAAAATCCACTCCTGCCTATTTTATGAATTCCAGCCAGACACGCTATATCTATGATATTCTGGGCGGCGACGACGGTTGGAAGCTCTACAATGCCGTGCAGAAGGCGGTCAATAAGGCGCGTCAGATGGGTGCGGATTATGTGATCGGTCTGGGGCATCTGGGTGTTGACGAATCCGCTTCGCCTTGGACGAGCGAGGATGTCATTGAGCATACCACGGGTTTTGATGCCTTTATCGACGGTCATTCCCACACTGTGATGGGGAACAGACCGGTTCTGGATGCTTCTGGCAAGTATGTTACCCTAACTCAGACCGGTGCTTACTTTGAAAATATTGGTAAAATGACGATCGGTACGGATGGCTCGATCTCGACCGAGCTGATCCCCACCTATGAGGGTGCGGATGCAGACGTTGCCGCGATTGCGACGGGATGGATCGACAGCGTTGATGATATGCTGGGAGAGAAAATTGCAGTAGGCGACCATGATTTCTACATCAACGATCCCGGAACAGGCAAGCGGATGATTCGCTCGAAGGAGACGAACCTTGGCGATTTTGTGGCAGACGGCATTTATACATACTTCAACGAGATCGAAGAGCTGAACTGCGATGTCGCAATCATGAACGGCGGCGGTATCCGTACCGATGTGGCAGCGGGTCCGTGGAGCTTTAAGACCTGCAAGCAGGTCAGCCCCTTCGGAAATGTGGCATGTCTGATGTCGGTCACCGGACAGCAGATCATCGACGCTCTCGAGTTTGGCGCGCGCTTTGCGGGTGCGGACGGAAAAGAGAACGGAGGCTTCCTGCAGGTTGCGGGCGCGACCTATGAGATCCACGCTGACATCTCCAATACAGTTCAGACCGATGAGAAGAATGTCTGGATCGGCGGCGCAATGGGAATACCGCGCGTTCAGAACGTCAAAATCTACAATAAAAAGAATGCGCAGTACGAGCCGATTGATCCAGATGGAGAGTACGCTCTGGCAGGCATGAACTACACCCTGCGCAATCTGGGCGATGGCTTTGCGATGTTCGACGGCGCGACCCTGATCAAGGATTACGTTTCGGAGGACTATCTGGTAATGTCCAGCTACGCGGCAATGTTCGGCGGTGTGGATGCAGATGGTCTGCCGCACCTGAACAGCGCAAACAGCCCACTGGCGAATTACGAAAACTATCTCCTCAACTATGAGAATCCCTATGGTGCGGGACGTATCACGATTTTTGATTCCATCACAAATCAATAAGCGATAAGCAATAAGCAATAAGAACAGCGGTCAGGGCTTTATGGCTCTGACCGCTGTTTTCGCGTTTTAATATTTTACGATGTTACACCATCTTCAGCGCAAGTGCTTCGGAGGTCTTATCCTGCGCGGCGTTGGAAGCTTCAGGATCATTCATGAGATAGCGGAGGAGAAGAACCTCGCCGACATAGAGGAAGGCAACCTTGATAGGAATGCTACCGGAATCCAACGGGCTTTCCTGTGCGCCGCAGCGGAGTACGATGTCAGCTAAGGACGCACCGGGAGAGTCCTCATAATGGGTCAGCAGGATGATCTTCGCGCCTGCGTTTTTGGCGGTGCGCAAGGTCTCCATCATATCGCGGGTCGAGCCGGAATAGGAAACAAAGAGCACCACATCGTCCGGTGTCATCAAGCTGGCTGTCAGCAGTTGGAAATGGCTGTCGCCAGCTGTCCGGAATTTAGTGGACAAGCTGGAAAAACGGGCACAAATATCGTTTGCAAGCAGCATGCTGCCGCCTTGACC
>CAVEGP010000174.1:0-2011 GCA_963615155.1 Bacteroides uniformis
GAACAAAGCCTTTGCAGGGCTGAGCACACTGTCCCAGCCGGAAAAAGACAAAGTAGAATTTCTCTGTAACGAATGCTGCTGGTACGGCTGCAAAGACCGGAAACGCTGCTACGAAAATGTCAGCCGCAAAAATCTTGGCGAGACTTGTCCGGATCATCGCTGCTCCGCTCCGGACGCAGGGGAAGGGTATCGCTTCTCGAAGGCCATGACAAATCCGGCATTCATTGGGCTGAACGAAATTCAGAACTGCTATCTGCCGATGGGATTTTCCAACTTCAAAATTGAGGGGCGCAGCCTTGGCAGCGCATTGATCCTGGAATTTTTGCTTTACTACATGACAAAACCCGAGTATCAAATTCATGTCAGGGAAGCGATTTATCTGGACAACATGCTGGATCTGTTCTGAGATGCTCATCTCTTTTTGTGGTATCCGCAGTCGCAGTAAGGACCGCCGGAGGCAAGGGTGTACTGCCGGACGAAATCGGTCCGACCGCCTGCTTCACTCATGTCATAATCAAAGTGGCACATGGCGGGGATCAGATTGGAAAGTCCCAGCTCGTTCATCAGGGTGCAGATACCGCAGCGGCTGAAACGTGCCTCAAAGCCACTGTTGTCCGGATAAGGATAGAAATCCATATTCCAGGAATACGGGTTGCGGTCGGCCGCCTTCAAATCGGCAGTAGCCTGCATCCTTGCGAGGTTTTGAGGGGTATATTGCTTTTTTCCGCTCAGACGACAGGCGTATCTGACGAGCGGAGTCATCATTGTGGCGGAATAGAACGCCGTCAGGTCTTCGACGCTGGGTCTTTGGGGCATACTCAGCACAAAGGCGGAGAGCATTGCACAGTTGACGAGATTTGTCTTGAACTGGTCTGCCTTTTCAAATTCGGGCAGCTTTGTGAGGATCTGCCGATATTTTTGCTTTGCGGAGATAGTGACTGCTCTGGCTTGCTGCGGAGTCAGACCAAGCTCGAGCGTCAGGTGCTTTTGGAAAGAAGGGCGGAACAACGTCCACATTGCCATCGGCATACCGACATATTTCATAATGCGTATTCCTCCAACTTGTGAAAAATGAAAAAAGTTAGCAAAATCTAACCTTGCGCCCTTTAAAAAGCTGTCTCGGCGGACAGCGAAAACAAGCTTCTGGTTTTATTATAATGGGTACAGTCCCTCTTGACAAGCTGCTGCGTTTGCGGCATCATTGAATGTGCACGGTATCCAAAACGGAGAACCGCGCGGGATTTCCGCATTTCAGAAACACCGCTTTGCGTGAGGATGATTTGACGAACCCTGATGAAAAGAAGCTTGAAAAAATAGGAGGATGAAACATATGTGGGGATTTTATGCGATTCTGTCCGCAGTATTTGCTGCGCTTACATCGATTCTGGCAAAAGTGGGAATTGAAAATGTGAACTCCAATCTGGGAACCGCAATTCGCACAGTGGTGGTTGTGATTATGGCGTGGGGGATGGTCTTTGTCACGCATAGCTTGGGCGGTATTACGGAGATCAGCAAAAAAAGCTGGATGTTTCTGATCTTGTCCGGACTGGCAACAGGCGCATCATGGCTTTGTTATTATAAAGCGTTGCAGATGGGTGACGCCTCAAAAGTAGTTCCGATCGATAAGCTCAGTGTGGTGCTCACACTGGTACTGGCTTTTGTGTTCCTGCATGAGCAGTTTACCACAAAATCTTTGATCGGATGTATCCTGATCGGTGCGGGGACATTGGTTATGGTGCTTTAACAACGCATCTCGTGCAGGCTTTGCTCGATGAAGCAGTATCTTATTCTCTCATCAGCGATTTCCTTTATAGGTCTTACCAAAGGCGATCCGGCTGGATATGTATCCTCCGGCGATAAACGCGCACGAAAGAGCCAGAGCGATCACAACTGTATAGAACACCCCGACTTGCAGAGGCAAAACGATGAACAGGTTGAGAAGCGCAAAGTAAACAACGCTGGTGATCGAGTAGGAAACAGAATAGCTTGCCAGTGCGGGGGTCTCCAGTTC